>PLOI01000050.1 GCA_003142015.1 Acidobacteriaceae bacterium
GACCCGCAGGCCGCCGCCGAAGGCGCTGACGCAATCTACACCGACGTATGCGTGAGCATGGGTTTTGAGCACGAGTCGGCCAAGCGTGCGCCCATCTTCCGGCCCTTCCAAGTGAACGAAGCTCTCATGCAGAAAGCCGCGCCCCGTGCAGTCTTCATGCATTGCCTGCCTGCGCGCCGCAACGAAGAAGTCACTGACCAGGTGATCGATAGCCCGCAGTCGATCGTCTTCGACCAGGCTGAAAACCGGCTGCATGCGCAGAAGGCATTGCTGCTTCTGCTGCTCGGCGGACTGGCCAACACGACCAGTTTTAGTCAATCAGTCCGCAGCTAGCGATTCTTTGAGTCTGCTGTCTGCTCACAACAGATCGCTAGTAACCGATAACAACAGGAGAGATTATGGCAAGGAAAGTCGTACTTGCATATTCCGGAGGCCTCGATACCTCCATCATTATTCCCTGGCTCATTGCCTCGAACTGGAAATCCGTAAGCTAACAGTTAAATTCTTTCTGAGGTTTCGCAAGCATGACCGTAATTCTCGAATCGCTGCCCACGGGTGAGAAAGTCGGCATCGCCTTCTCTGGCGGGCTGGACACCTCCGCCGCCCTGCTCTGGATGAAGCAGAAGGGCGCCATCCCCTATACCTATACAGCCAACCTCGGCCAGCCTGACGAAACCGACTACGACGCCATTCCGCGCGCGGCCCTCGAGTATGGCGCCGAAAAGGCCCGCCTCATCGACTGCCGCGGCCCGCTCGTTCGCGAAGGTATCGCCGCGCTGCAGGCCGGCGCCTTCCACATCACGACGGCTGGAGTTCCCTACTTCAACACCACCCCCATCGGTCGCGCCGTCACCGGCACCATGCTGGTGTCCGCGATGAAGGAGGACGACGTCCACATCTGGGGCGACGGCTCCACCTTCAAGGGCAATGACATTGAGCGCTTCTACCGCTACGGCCTGCTGGTCAATCCCAGCCTCCAGGTCTACAAGCCCTGGCTTGACGCCGCTTTCATCGACGAATTAGGCGGCCGCGCCGAGATGTCTGCCTTCATGCAGCGCTCCGGCTTCGCCTATAAAATGTCAGCGGAAAAGGCCTACTCCACCGACTCCAACATCCTCGGCGCAACCCATGAGGCAAAAGACCTGGAGCATCTTTCTTCATCGATCAAGATCGTCGTTCCCATCATGGGCACAGCATTCTGGCGCGATGATATCGAGATCCAGCGCGAAGAGGTCGTCATTCGCTTCGAAGAGGGCTCGCCCGTAGCCCTCAACGGCCAGCAATTCGACTCCCCCGTCGCCCTCCTCCTTGAAGCGAACCGCATCGGCGGCCGCCATGGGCTCGGTATGTCCGATCAGATTGAGAATAGGATCATCGAAGCCAAGAGCCGCGGCATCTACGAGGCTCCGGGCCTCGCCCTGCTCTTCATCGCTTACGAGCGCCTCGTCACCGGTATTCACAACGAGGACACCATCGAGCAGTACCGCGACAATGGCCGCAAGCTCGGCCGTCTGCTCTATCAGGGCCGTTGGTTCGACTCCCAGGCGATCATGCTCCGCGAATCCGCCCAGCGCTGGGTCGCCAAACCCATCACCGGCGAGGTCACACTCGAGTTGCGTCGCGGCAACGACTACTCCATCCTCAACACCGAGTCGCCCAACCTCACCTTCCACCCCGAGCGCCTCAGCATGGAGAAGATTGAATCCACCTTCTCACCGCGCGACCGCATCGGCCAACTCACCATGCGCAATCTCGACATCACAGACACACGCGCTAAGCTTCTCACCTACGCCGCGGCCGGCCTCCTCACCCTCAGCAAAGGCAGCGAAATGCCCCAGCTCAACAGCGGCCCTGAAAAAGAATTGGACAAGGAATAGCCTAGAGGTACGCTTAACACAATGCTCAACGAACAACAATCCGGGAAGATGTGGTCCGGCAGATTTCGCGAGCCGCTCGATCCAGAGTTTGAAGCGTGGCAACGGTCCATCGTCTTTGATTGGCGGCTTCTCGACGAGGAGATAGCCGCCAGCAAGGCGCACGCATCCGCTCTCCTAGCCGCGAAGATTCTCACAAAGGATGAGACAGCGGAGCTGCGCGCGGCTCTCGATGCTATTGCTGCAGAGCACGCATCGGAGGCGGGCAAAGCGCTGGTGCGCGATCACGCCACCGCCGAAGACATTCATCACTTTGTGGAACTCAAGCTCGTGGAACGCATCGGCCCTCTGGGGCTCAAGTTGCACACAGGCCGCAGCCGCAACGAACAGATTGCCACCGATCTTCGCCTCTATGTGCGCGCCCAGATTAACCTGGTCGTTAAAGCGCTGGCCGCATGGGCTGGCGCGCTGGTCGAACAGGCCCGCGCCGCCGGCGACTCAGTGATGCCCAGCTATACACATATGCAACGGGCTGAGCCGGTGCTGGTGGCGCATTGGCTGCTTGCTTACGTCGAGATGGCGCTGCGCGATGCCGGGCGACTCCGCGATTGTGCCGCGCGGTTAAACTTCTGTCCACTTGGCTCAGGCGCGGTAGCCGGCGCTACGCTCGCGCTGGACCGCAACCTTGCCGCGCGCGAGCTGGGCTTCACCGCGCCCACCGCCAACTCCATCGACGCCACCAGCGATCGCGATTTCATTTTGGAATATCTGCAAGCGCTCACATTCGTCGGCCTGCATCTCAGCCGATTTGCGGAAGAAATCACGCTTTTCGCCACGGCAGAGTTCAGTTTTATCACTCTTCCCGAGGCTTTTTCGACAGGCTCCAGCGCCATGCCCCAGAAGAAGAACCCCGACCTCACTGAGCTGATCCGCGGCAAAGTCGGCCGCATTCACGGCGCCGCTGAAGCGGTGACGCTGCAACTCAAAGGCCTGCCTCTCGCCTATAACAAAGATTTGCAGGAAACCCAGGAGCCAGCATTTTCTGTAGACTTCGTGCCGCAGATGCTCAAATTGGTAGCGCGTTTTACGGCCGCTCTTCGATTCAATCGCGAGCGCATGAGCAAAACTGCGCAGTCGGGCTGCCTGAATGCCATGGCCGCTGCCACCTATCTCGTCCACAAGGGCGTTCCCTTCCGCACCGCACACGAAAAGATCGGCCATGCCGTGCGCTTCGCCATTGAGAAAGGCGTCGAACTTGGCGCTCTCACCCTCGACGAACTCCGCCAATTCGGCACGGAATTCGAGGAAGATTTTTTCGCCGCCGTCACGCTCGCAGCCACACTCGACTGCCACGACGTTACCGGAGGAACCGCGCGGGAGCGCGTGCGCCAAGCGCTAGCCACCGCGTCTGAACACATCGCGGGTCTCGGCGCGCACACCAGCACTCAGGAGGCCGTTCATGCTGGTTCGTAAAGCCCTGCTCACAGACGCCACCAACGTCAGCGACCTGGTCAATTCGCTTTCGGGCGACGGCACGCTGCTCAAGCGCTCCTTCGCGGAGGTTTGCGAAAACATCCGCGACTTCACCGTCGCCCTCTCCGATGGCGGCGTCTTCCTCGGCTGCGGCGCGCTGCACTTCTACGGACCTCACCTCTGCGAAGTCCGCTCCATCGTGGTCAAGCCCGCAGCCAAGAGCCAGGGCGCGGGCGGCCGTATCCTCACATCGCTCATCGAGGAGGCTGAAGAGCACGGCATTCAATCCGTCTGCCTCTTCACGCGCATTCCCGACTTCTTTTTCAAGTACGGTTTCCGCACCGTCGAAGATAAATCCGAGCTGCCCGACAAGATCTTCAAGGATTGCCAGAACTGCCCGCGGCTCCACCGTTGCGACGAGGTTGCCATGGTCCGCGGCCGCATCCCCCGCATCTCCATTCTGGGGCCACGCGAAGAAGCGCAGCAGTTAGTCAAGTTTTCCGGCTGACTTCGATCGATTCAGAATCGCCGCTGCCACCGCAACCTGGCCATAACTCAGCCCTCCATCTCCAGGACTGACCTGAATGTGCTGAAAGACTTCGAAGCCCGCAGCCTCTAACTTCACCCGAAGCAGCCGCGCCAGTCTCCGGTTGTGCATGCAGCCGCCGCTCAGCGCGACCTGATTGACTCCTGTCGCCGCACGCGCCATCACCGCCGCTTGCACAAAGCCCGCAGCCACGCCGGCATGGAACCGCGCCGCAATCCGCGCCTTGCTGACACCGGCGCGCAAGTCCTCCACTAACTCATGCCATAACGGACCGGCGCTGATTCGGGTCGGCTCTCGGGTGGTCCAGTCCCCGCCAATGAACTTCATCGCATAGCCAGGCTCATCGTCCGGCTCATCGACAGCGACGCCTTCGAGTTCAATGGCCGCCTGCGCCTCGTAATCCACCACGCGGCGATTCAACACAACGGCGGCTACTGCATCGAAGAGACGCCCCAAACTCGAAGTGAGCGGACTATTCACGCAGCGCTCCATCATTCGGTCCAGCACGCGTGCTTCCTCGGTCGTAGGCCCTGCTAACGACGCCGCAGATTCCAAATCGAAACCCGCTGCGCGCATCGCCGCGAACGCCATGCGCCACGGCTCTTTGATTGCCGCCTCACTTCCGGGCATGGGCACATAGTCGAGATGCGCGAACCGCTCGAAGGCTTCGAGCCGCGCGATCAGCACTTCCCCGCCCCAAATCTTTCCATCTATTCCGTAGCCGGTGCCATCAAGCGCGAGGCCGATCACCGGCCCTTCAAGGCCATGCTCGGCCATGCAACCGGCAACGTGCGCGTGATGATGCTGCACGGCTATCAATGGCAGCCCCCGCTCGTGCGCCCATTCTTTTGCCCACTCGGTCGACAAGTAGCCCGGATGCAAGTCATGGACCACGGTTTGCGGCTCAATCTCAAAGGTCCGCATCAGGTGGTCCAACGACTCGCGGAAGAATTCAAGCCCAGTGAGGTTTTCCAAATCACCTAAATGCTGGCTCTGGTAGGCAAACCGCCCCCGCGCCAAAGCAAAGACGTTCTTCAAATGCGCGCCGACAGCCAGCATTGGCGGCGCATCGAATGGCAGCGGCACGCCCAGCGGCACAAAGCCGCGCGCGCGCCTGACCAGTTGCGGAGCGCCATCGACGACTGCGGCCACCGAATCGTCGCACCGTTGCAGGATCTCGCGGTCGTGCATCAGGAAGGCATCGGCAATACCGCCGAGGCGCATCCGTGCCTCTTCGTTATCAATCGCAATAGGCTCTTCGCTGAGGTTCGCCGACGTCATCACCAGCGCCTGAACGCGGGGATCGGCAAAGAGAAGATGTTGCAGCGGCGCGTAAGGCAAATAGACGCCTAGCCACGGAATTCCCGGCGCTACGCCCTCCGCAATGCCGCAGCCCTCGCGCCGCGCGGCGAGCACAATGGGCCGCGCGGGGGTGGTGAGCAGCGCTTCTTCCTCGGCATTGAGGGTACACGCCGCCCGCGCCGCCTCCAGATCGCGCACCATCACCGCCAGCGGCTTTCCATAGCGCCGCTTGCGCTCGCGAAGGCGCATCACAGCAGACTGGTTGGTTGCATCCACGCTCAGGTGAAAGCCGCCGATCCCTTTGATGGCCATGATCTGGCCCGCAACCAAATGGTCGATACAGGCGGCCACGGCGTCGTCCGTCGCAATCTTTGCGCCGTCTGCTCCCACCAGCCAAACCCGCGGTCCGCACACCCAGCACGCATTGGGCTGCGCATGGAAGCGCCGATTCAGGGGATCGTCGTATTCCCGCTGGCACTCCGGGCACATGGGAAACTTTGCCATCGAGGTCTGCGGCCGGTCGTAGGGAATGCGCCGCGTGATGGTGAAGCGCGGCCCGCAGTTGGTGCAGTTCAGAAACGGATAGCGATAGCGCCGGTCTTTGGGGTCAAGGAGCTCCCGCAGGCAATCCGGGCACGTAGCCGCATCCGCCGGGATCCCCGTACTCACCCGCCCCAGCACCTCGCTGGCAACGATCCGAAAACCTGTTTCGCCAACAGGAGCCAGCTCACGCACCGCGACCGAGTCGATGCGCGCCAAAGGCGGCGCCTGGGAGCGCAGCCGGGCGAGAAACGCCTCCACCCGCTCCTTGAGCCCTTCGATCTCGATGGTTACCCCATCGGTATCGTTGCCGATAAACCCCGCCAGCCCCTCCTCCATGGCCAGCCGGTAGATAAACGGCCGGAACCCTACGCCTTGCACCACCCCGCGCACCACAAGCGCGGTGCGCCGTCGCTGCGGCACTTCGTGCGGTTCTCGTCCTGGTGGGATTTTGCCGGTCAAGTAACTGCCTCACACCGGAAACCAGCATAACGCATCGGCTCACACTTGTATCAGTACCCGGGAGCCACACTTCAGCCGCTGTCTCATACAGCACAGGCCTTGGGAAGAATAAGGCTAATCTGGAATAGAAGGACTGCAGGGAGTGTTGGGATGATGCGCATCAAATGGTATTGCGTGGCACGGGAGGTTGTGGCTGTTTCTTTTCTGGCCCTGCTGGGAACCGCCGCTGCTGCGGCCCAGCAACCCGACAGTTCAACTGTCATTCGAGCCGTTGACGCGGCGGTCATGGCAAGGATTGAAAGCATTGCGGGATACACCGTCACCGAGCACTATGCCGTCTACAGAAACAACGACGAGACCCACCCAGTGGCCGAAATGACCGTCAAAACAGACTACCGCGAGGAGACCGGCAAGAGTTATACCATCCTCTCCCAGAGTGGTTCATCGATCATACGGAGCCTGGTATTGGGCGCGATCCTGGACGCTGAAAAGCGCATAAACCTGCCCGCCAACCGGGAGGGCTCGTGGCTCACCTCCGCCAATTATGCGATGAAGCTGAAATCGAGCGCGACCGAACCGCTGGATGGACGGGAGTGCCATGCGCTCGCCATCACCCCCCAAAAAAAGGCTCCCAATATGATCGAAGGAACCTTGTGGGTAGACGCAAAGGACGGTTCTATTGTGCGCATCGAGGGCATCTCATCCCAAAGTCCCTCTGTGTTCACAGGCCCCGCTCACGTAATGCGCCAGTACGCCAATGTGAACGGCTTTGCCATGGCCACTCAGGCCCGGGCCGTTTCGAATAGCTTTCTCTTTGGCCGGACGACCGTAACCATCGACTATCGCGACTACCAGATTCAGCTTCGGCCTGCCAAGTGAGATAAACGGGCTGCATCTCCGCGCCAATCGAGCCGATTCTCGACTATACTGGGCCTTGTGACTCCAATTTTCGGCGACTGGAAACTCGATGCCGCCCTCGGCTCCTGCCTGGTGCTGGGGCTGCGCCACGGGTTCGACTACGATCATCTGGCCGCCATCTCCGACATTACCGCCGTGCAGCACAACTGGCGCAGCGGATTGCGTTTAGGCATGACTTACGCCCTTGGCCACGCCTTCACGGTGGCTGCGCTGGGCATCGCCGTCCTGCAGCTGCACCTGGGCCTTCCCGAGGGCCTGGACCACTGGACCGAACGGCTGATTGGGCTGACGCTGATTGTTCTGGGCATCGGCGTAGTGGCGGGGATTCTGCGCAAGGATGCGCACGGCCACTCGCACAGCCGCGTCGAGAGCCGCCTGGCCATCGCCATCAACGGGGTCCTGTGGATGGCTTGGCAGGTGCGCCGCTGCTGGAACCCTCAAGTCCCGCAACCCCAGCGTTTTCAATGGATGTATAACGGAAAGTCGGTCTTTGTCATCGGCATTCTGCACGGCGTTGGGGCCGAGACCCCCAGCCAGTTGGCGTTGTTTTTTCTCACCGCTAACCTCGGCGGCACCTCCCGTGGCATGATGGGCCTAGCGGCCTTCGCTATCGGCCTGGTGGCTATGAATGCGCTGATGACCGCAACCATGGGCGGAGCCTTTAGCTCAAGCGGACACCACCATCCCCGCCTCTACCATGCCATCGCATGGACCGGCGCTGCCTACAGCTTCATCATAGGCATCATCTTCCTCTTCGGGATTTCAGACCACCTGCCGTCGCTCGGATAGCGGCAAACCGCCCTTCCCAATCCGGCACGTTCTATCCCCTTGTCACAGAGTGGGATAGGTTACCACGCCAGGTGACCGTGGTCACGGATAAGAATTGCCCCTTCGCGTAAAAGATAGTTAGACATGGATGCCGTTGCGGCAGCGAACTCGCCGCCTGTTTGGCTCCGTGTACGGGAGGTTTCGTGCCTGCATTCACACCCCCACCGCTGCCCAGCAGCGACAACCGATGGAAGATCGTCAACGGCACCATGCGCAAGAATGGCTTTGCCCGTCACGCGCTCATTGAAACGCTTCACACCGTGCAGTCCGCGTTTGGCTATCTGGACGACGACTCGATTCGTTTTGTGGCCCGCTCCCTGCGCGTGCCTCTGAGCCAGGCCTACGGAGTGGTGACCTTTTACCACTACTTCAGCCTGAAGCCGCCGGGCAAGCACACGGCCACCATCTGCGCGGGAACTGCCTGCTACATCAAAGGCTCTGACAAACTGGTGGCCGCGGCTGAAAAGCGCCTGGGCATTACCCGTGGACAGACAACGAAGGATGGCCAGATCAGCTTGATGACCGCCCGTTGCGTGGGCGCTTGCAGCCGCGCGCCTGTGGTGTTGTGCGACGGCGAAGTAGTGGGTGAGGTGACTGCTGAACAGGTGCTCGAGCAACTCGAAAGGTGGGCTGTGGAATGACAATCGAAGAGCTCGAACAGGTGGCAAAGAGCGTTTGCCAGGAAAACGAGAAATACGATTTTGAAGTGAACGTCTGCATGGACCTGGCCTGCATGAGCCAGGGCGCGGACCGCTTGCGGGAGGCGCTGGAGAAAGCAGCCGGAGCATCGGACAAGCATGTGCTCGTCCGCCGCACCGGGTGCATGGGGCCGTGCTCCTCCGGGCCGCTGGTTCGCGTTGACCCCGAGGAAACTCTTTATCACCATGTGAATGCAGGCCATGCCGAGGCCATTGTGGCCAGCCTGGGCGGCGCGCCCGTACCCGAGCTGCAATGCGATTTGAACGACCACTTCGACCGGCAGGTGCGAGTGGTGCTGGAGAATGCCGGCCACATCGACCCGGAGAAGATCGACGATTACATTGCCCGCGACGGTTACAAGGCGCTCCTTACTGCACTGACTGAGATGACGCCCAGCGGCGTGATTCACCGCATCACCGAAAGCGGCCTCAGGGGACGCGGCGGCGGCGGCTATCCCACTGGATTGAAGTGGGGCACGGTGGCCAAGGCCGGCGGCGAGCTGAAGTACGTGGTCTGCAACGGCGACGAAGGCGATCCCGGCGCGTTCATGGATCGCAGCGTGATGGAAGGCGACCCGCATCGCGTCATCGAAGGCATGGCCATTGCCGCCTACGCCGTGGGCGCCAGCAAAGGGTTCATCTATGTCCGGGCCGAGTACCCGGTAGCCGTCTCCCGGCTGACGACCGCGCTGCGCGACACGCGGCGCCGCGGCTTGCTGGGCAGCGGTATCTGCAACACGCCCTTTAATTTCGATGTTGAAATCCGCCTCGGCGCCGGAGCTTTTGTCTGCGGCGAAGAGACGGCGCTGCTGGCCTCCATCGAGGGCCGGCGCGGCGCGCCCAAACCGCGGCCCCCGTACCCGGCGGTCAGCGGCCTCTGGGGCAAGCCCACGCTCATCAACAACGTCGAGACCTTCGCCAACATCGCGCCCATTGTGCGCAATGGCGGCAAATGGTTTGCCAACATGGGCTCAGAGAGAAGCAAGGGCACCAAGGTCTTCGCCCTGACCGGCAAAATCGCCAACACCGGCCTGGTGGAAGTTCCCATGGGCATAAAGCTCCGCGAGATCATCGAGGTCATCGGTGGCGGCGTACCGGATGGGCACACCTTCAAGGCAGTACAGACCGGCGGCCCTTCCGGCGGCTGCATTCCCGCTGAAATGCTGGACCTCGGCGTCAGCTACGACGCTCTCATGGCGGTCGGCTCCATCATGGGCTCGGGCGGCATGATCGTCATGGACGACACCTCCTGCATGGTGAATGTGGCGCGCTTCTTCGTCGAGTTCTGCATGACCGAATCCTGCGGCAAGTGCATTCCCTGCCGCGCGGGCACGGCGCAGATGTTTACCCTGCTGAGCCGCATCTGCGAGGGCTCCGGAACCATGGAAGACCTGGACCTGCTGGTGAGCCTGTGCAACACCATCAAGGAAACCAGCCTTTGCGGGCTGGGCATGACGGCGCCCAATCCCGTGCTGAGCACGCTCAAATACTTCAAGAACGAGTACATCGAACACATCGTGCACAAGCGCTGTCCGGCTGGCGTCTGCAACATGGAAGCGCACGCGTCCGAAGTTTCGAAGGAGGTGTTGGCATGAGCGAAAGCATGGGCGTCAAAACTCTGATTATCGACGGCCAGGAAGTGAGCGCACGCTCCGGCCAAACCATCCTTGAAGTGGCGCGGGAGAACGACATCAAGATTCCCACCCTCTGCCATATTGAAGGTCTAGGAGCGGTGGGCGCTTGCCGCCTCTGCCTGGTAGAGGTCAAGGGCACCAGCAAGCTGTTTCCCTCCTGCGTGGCCAATATCCACGAAGGTATGGAAGTTTTGACCGACACCGAGCGGCTCCGCAAACACCGCCGCGTCATCCTGGAACTGCTCTTCGCCGAGCGCAACCACATCTGTTCGGTATGCGTCTCCAACGGTCACTGTGAGTTGCAGGCGCTGGCCCAGGAGCAGGGCGTGACTCATATCAGCCTGCCCTATCGCAACCCCGCGCTCGCAGTAGATGCCTCCCATGAGCGCTTCACAGTGGATCACAACCGCTGCATCCTTTGCACACGCTGCGTCAGAGTCTGCGCCGAGATTGAAGGCGCGCACGTCTGGGATGTGATGGGCCGCGGCATTGACTCCATCGTTATCACCGATCTGCACGACGAGTGGGGAGCTTCCAGTTGCACCCGCTGCGGCAAGTGCGTGCAGGTCTGCCCCACCGGAGCCCTCTTCGACAAGAGCAAGATCGGCTCCGATCACCCCAAGTATCCCGATTTTCTGCCTTACCTGAACCTCATGAGGGAAGCGCAATGAGCAAACTGAAAGTGGCAACAGTGTGGCTCGACGGATGTTCCGGCTGTCATATGTCGTTCCTCGACATGGACGAAAGAATCCTCGAGCTGGCGAAGCTGATCGATGTGGTCTACAGTCCACTCGTGGACGCCAAGGACTTCCCCGACGAGGTGGATATTGCCCTGGTCGAGGGAGCCGTAGCCTCGGAGGACGACGAAAAGAAGATCAAAAAGGTTCGCGCCCACTCCAAACTGCTGATCGCCATGGGCGACTGCGCCGTGGCCGGCAACGTGCCTTCCATGCGCAATCCTTTCGGACCGGAAGCAATTCTGGAACGGGCATACATCGAAAACGCTAGTGTGCAGCAGCAGATTCCCTGCGTCGTGGTGCCCAAGCTGCTCAAGATTGTGCGCCCCATCCACGAGTTCGTGACAGTCGATGTTTTTTTGCCCGGCTGCCCGCCCTCGGCCGATACTTTTCACACAGCGCTGACCGCGCTGGTCACCGGTGCGCCGCTGGATATTTCAGCCCTCACCCGTTTTGGAGCATGAGTCATGACCCAGACGATTACCATCGATCCCGTAACGCGCCTCGAAGGCCACGGCAAGATCACTATCCAGCTCAACAGCCAAGGCGAGGTGGAGGACGCGCATTTTCATGTCACGCAGGTACGCGGCTTTGAAAAGTTCTCCGAAGGCCGGCCGTTTTACGAGATGCCGAGCCTCACGGCGCGCATCTGCGGCATC
>PLOI01000013.1 GCA_003142015.1 Acidobacteriaceae bacterium
GCGATGGCCGAGGTGAATGCGCCTTTGACGTGGCCGAAGAGCGTGGATTCAAGCAGCTCGCTGGGCATGGCGCCGGTGTTGATGGGAACGAAGGGCTTGTCTTTGCGCGGCGAATTAGCGTGGATCGCTTTGGCGATGAGTTCCTTGCCGGTGCCGCTCTCGCCCTGGATGAGAACCGTGGAACGGCTGGGCGCGATCTGCGCTACAAGGTCGAAGACCTTGAGCATGATCTCGCTCTTGCCCACGATATTAGCGAAGTTATAACGCTGCTTGAGGGTACGTTTGAGTTGCAGGTTCTCTTCTTCGGCCTTGTGGCGGGCGACGGCGGAGCGGATGTCGGCCAGGAGCTTTTCGTTGTCCCAGGGTTTCTGAACGAAGTTTTCCGCGCCGGCGCGAATGGCATCGACGACGTTGTCCACCGTGCCGTAGGCGGTGATCATGATGACCGGCAGCTCGGGCTGGCGCTCCTTGATTTGGGGCAGAATTTCAAGGCCGCTTTGGCCGGGCAGGGCCAGGTCGAGCAGCACCAGATCGAAGCTTTCCTGGTCCAGGATTCGCAGGCCTTCGACGCCGTCGCCGGCGACTCTTGTGGTGTACCCCTCAAGCGAGAGCAGCACTTCGAGCGACTCACGGATGGCGGCTTCGTCGTCGATGACGAGAATGCTTGCCAGGCCGCTGGAAAGGCCGGGTTCGTCAGCGGCGGTTGCGGATGCGGGCGGATTCAAAGGCAGTTCGACCTCAGACATGAACGGAATTCCTCAGCAAGGGAAACTCAAGGTGGAAGGTTGTGCCGGCGCCGACGGCGCTTTCGACGTGAATTTTGCCGGCGTGTTCCTGAATGATGCCGTAGGAGACGGAGAGCCCCAGGCCGGTGCCGCGGCGGTCGCCGGGCCGGACCATGGTCTTGGTGGTGAAGAAGGGATCGTAGATGCGCTTGAGGTGCTCGGGCGCGATGCCGGAGCCTGAATCGGCCACAAGCGCGGCGACATAGCTGCTTTGCCCGGCAGGCGAATTGATTTGAGTGGCGACGCGCAAGTGGCCACCGCCGGGCATGGCCTCCTTGGCGTTGAGCAGCAGATTCAGAAAGACTTGCTGGAGCTTGCCGGGGTTGCCGTTGATGGGTGGCAGCGACTCGGTCAGTTCGAGATCGACGATGATCTGCGCGGTCTTGAATTGGTGTTCGAGCAGGGAGAGCGTGTCGCGGATAACCTGGTTAAGGTTGGTGTCACGAAATTCCGTAGTCGAAGTGCGGGAAAAATTCAAGAGGCCATTGGCGATCTCGGCGGCGCGGAAGCTCTGCTGGATGATCTTGTCGAGCACCGGGCCAAGGCGCTCGTCGCCCTTGAGCTGCTTGGAGAGCATTTGCGCGTAAGAGGAGATGACGGCCAGCGGAGTGTTGATCTCGTGGGCCACACCGGCGGCCAAAAGGCCGATGGAGCTCAGCTTGTCAGACTGCGCCAGTTGGGTTTCCAGCGAGACGCGCTCGGTGATGTCGTCAACCAGAATGATGCGGCCCACGGAAACGAAATCGCGCGAGAGCAGGGGAGCGATGGCGATGTTGGCGGTGCGCATCTCGCCGGCGCGCGTGGTGAGGGGGAACTTGTAGAGGTGATGGACGCCTTGCTCGTTGCGGAAGGTGTCGAGAGCGTCGACAAACTCAGCAGGGAAGACGGAACTGAGTTCCTGACCGATTGCCTCGGCGCGGCTGAGGGCGTACATGGCCTCCATCTGCGCGTTCCAGCTCTCGATGCGTTCGTCGAGATCGAGGGCCAGAATGCCGACGTTGATGGACTCGACAATGTTTTCGTTGAATTCCTTCAGACGCTCGAATTCGCCGATTTTTTCTTCGAGCCGGGCGTAGAGGCTGGCGTTCTGGAGGGCGATNNAGGAAGTCGCCGCCGATGGTGCGGCCCAGGCCGATGACGGCGATGGTGCGCGTGGCAGAGCCGTCCTGAACGCGACAGGGCAGGTAGTAGTTCAGGTCGAGCAGGGCGGCAGTGCGCTGCTGGCGCGGGGGCAGGTGGAGGGCAGCCTGGGCGTTTTCGAGGAAGATGTGCGAGTGGTCCTGGGTGCGGTCGAAGTCCAGGAATTCCAATGCCATGTTGTCCTGCGCGGCCAGGGCCTCGGGAGGGAGCCCATGAGAGGCGGCCAATTGCAGCCGTCCGGGGGCTTCGGAGTCCGGAGCGAGAAAGATAGCCACGCGCGCCACAAGCAAAGTGCGCGGCAGGCGCTCGACGATGGACTTCAGCAGAGCCTCAAAGTCGGTCTCGGAACTGAGGCCGCGGCCAAACTCGACCAGCGCCTGGCGGTAGTCGTAGCGATGGCGGTCGAAGACCTTGTCGACCCAACTCTGAATTCTGCGCTTGAGAGGCTCGAAGAAAGCCGCCACCAGCACGATGGCGATGCCTTCGCCCCAATCGCGAGCCGACTCAGGCAGCCGATTGTGGGCGATGCCCGCGGCGGCCGCGATGATGCCGAAGTAGCCTCCTAAAATCAGGCCGGTGGCCAGCGTGTAGGCCATGCCGCGCTTGAAGATCAGGTCGGTGTCCATCAGGCGGTAACGCACGATGGCCCAACTGAAAGTGAGCGGCAGAAAGACGATGGAGAAGCCCGCCAGATTGGTGAACAGGCTGGGCATACGCAAGTCGAAGAGGAAGGGAATGGCGTAAAAGAGCGTGAAAGGAACAACCGCGAGCAGCGCGCCGCGGGTGAGCCACTTCAATTGCTGGCGCAGCAGCGGCGTGTTGGCGCGGCTGTAGCTGCGCAGGAACAGAGCGGCTGCCAGCACATAGAAGACGGCGTCGTAGGCCGTTCCGACCTGCTCGAGGCGGTGCTTGAGCAGCGCCGTGGCCTGCCAGAAGTTGATGGCATAGAGCCAAAGGACAAACAACGCGGCGCCGGGCGTGTAGATGAGCGGCAAAAGCCAGCGGCGGCCAAGCTTCTTGAGCCGCTCTTCGGGGAAGCTGAGAGCGAAGTGAAGAAACAGCGCCGGTTGCAGGGATTCAGCCAGCACGTTCGACCAGAAGACGGTCCAGTCGAGCGTGCCGAATGTGCCGGTGTACTTGAGCGCATAGAGCGCGAAGGAGACCAGGCAGAACACGTAGAAGTGAGTGGCGCGCGGAGCTGTCCAGCGGCGAAAGAGCACGTAGATGCCGATGGCCAGATAGATGAGCCCAATCAGGCGCTGGCCCAGCGCCAGACTCCGGTCCATCGGCTCGGGGATTACCTCGACGACCACCTCCGCCAGCCTGCCCGGCGCGGCGGCGCCGCGCGTGATCCGGTAGTAAATCTGAAAGTAGTTGCCGGTGCGGTAGAGGGCGCGCTCGAGATCGGCCGATCTCTTGATATCGGTGAATTTTACTTCGGGGGAGAGAGCAAGCTGCTCGTTGCCGGCGCTCTGGTCTGCCGGCTCAGGCAACTCCTTGACTCCCGGCAAAGGCTCGTGCGAGCGGATACTCGTGGGCAGGCTCGAGCCGACAGATCCGACGGGCAGGATATTCACACCCGTCAGCAGGTCGCCCTCGCGGATTCCCGCGCGCTGTCCGGGGCTGTCCGGCAACACCTTGTCTGCTACCAGTCCGCTGCCACCGGCCGCTTCGCGCCACCAGACGCCGTCGTCAGGTTGCTGGGCGTGGCGCTCCTCGATAAAATTCAACACTGCCAGCAGCACCAGGCCAGCCGTGACCACGGCCAGCAGCGTCGCCTGCAAGCGGTTGAGGTAGCTTGTCTCCACAGGGAAGCACCTTGAATCAGTCTAAATTGTTGCACGTATGGTGCCACGACCGCCGAATGTGTCCCCCGCCGTGAGCCAGCGGGCAACCGATTGACAATACGCAAGATAGGGACGCATGGTTGCTGGAAAGGTCAACGGAGGTTGGAATGACTGTCCCCCGGCAATACAATAAACAGTATATCGTATATTAAAATACGTATTAGCCTATTGAAACCTGTACTAAAGCAGCAATTAACTCCGCTTGAGCAGTTAAACTTGATGGCCACGTTCTCATTTAACGGCAGCGCAGTCTCTGGCCTTGACCGGGGGGAAATGAAGGAAGGCTGCGGATGCTTTGTCTGCTTTGAAATTCTTTATTGAGCAGTGATACGCAGGCCGTTCTCATCGCGTATTCTGTTGTGAAATACGAGTTTTGAATTTGGGTCAGGAAGGAGTCTTTTCGATGCGCCGTGTTTTGTTTTGCAGTTTGGCGGGGCTTGCAGTTTGCGTGCTGCTTTCAACGGCGGTGCTTGCCGCCCGTAATCCTGCCGATTATCCGTTGCGGGTTCACATCTTTCAGCACAGTTCGTATTCGATGTACGCGTACCGGAACCTCGATGGAGTGGACGGGGAGGGCCGGGCGAATCTCTATGAGAATGGCGAGCCGCGGGGCTTCGACTTCAGATACTACTGCGGGAACCGTCTCATGAACTCCATGGGCTATGAGACTTACCCGGCGCGCTGGAAGAAGCCGGGCAAGGATTTGCAAATACTGTTGCCGGCGGATGGCGGCGCCTGCGACCTCAAGGTTGAGGTGAAGGCGAACGTCGTTTATGTCAGGCACAATGGCTCGCTGAGTGAGGAGCCGGCGGTAAAGTTCAAGGAATGGATGGTGAAGCACCAATACGATCCGGAGCATGGTATGGACCTGCCGGTGGCGGCGGCTCATGAGCCTGCGCCCGCGCAGGCGCCGGCTGGGAACGGGGCGAGCGCGCCCAAATAAACCGCGACGCAATAAAAATATGACGGCAAGCGGGGCGGGCAGATCTGTCCGCCCCCGCATTCTATATACATAAATGAGAATTGCTGCTGGGGCTGTAAACTTGCAGCCAGTGCGGGCGTCTATCTAAGTAATGGCAGCCGGCACAGCATTGGAACCGATGACCATGGCCATGGCAGAGGAGATAGGCGCCGAAGAGTTTTCGGCTGTCGTCGCAAGGCACCGTGTGCAGATCTTCCGGTTTCTGCTCGCGTCGACGCGCGACGTGGACCTGGCAGAGACGCTGACGCAGGACTGTTTCCTGAAGGCGCACCGGAACTGGAAGAGTTTCCGCGGCGAGTCCAGCGCGATGACCTGGCTGATGCGCATTGCCATCAATCTGCAGAAAGACCACTGGCGTAACCGGCGGATGCAGTTTTGGCGGCACGCGCGAACCAATGCGGTGGATATGGGCGAGGCCAGCGAGTGGCTGCCGAGTGGAGAAAGGTCGGCCGAGCAACAGTTGCTGGCGCGTGAGCGGGTTCATCAGGTGAGCAAAGCGGTTGAGGGATTGAGTGAGCGTCAGCGAACGGTATTTCTGCTGCGCTATATGGAAGAGGCTGAATTGAGCGAAATTGCACGGGCCACGGGGCTCAGCGAGGGCACGGTGAAAGCGCACCTGTCGCGGGCAGTGGCAAAAGTACGTGCGGAATTGGGGGGAAGACAGTGAATTTCAACGAGAAAGCTGGCAGAGTTAGCGGAGTTAGCAACATTGCGGACGAGCCGGACGAATTGGATGAAGCGCTTACGGAGTTCCGTTTGAGTGTTTATGCCTGGAGCGAGGCGGCCTATAGCCGTACGCGGACGGCGGTTGTACCGGGCCGGAGGCGGATTTGGCGGCTGGCGGCTGGGTGGGCGCTGGGCTGCGTTCTGGTAGCCGGCGGCGGTTCGGCTGGAGTGTGGGAACACCATCAGCACCAGCAGGAGATGAGGATTACGGCAGCGCGCGTGGCCGAGCAACAGCGGCTGGCTGCCCAGCAGCAGCTTTGGCAAGAGGATGAGGATTTGCTGGCCAAGGTGGACAGCGACGTATCGCGGCAGGTTCCGGCCGCCATGGAACCGCTGGGCCAATTGATGGTCGGGGACGAGACCCGGTAAGGGCGAAATCATAGAACAGGCAACCCCCGCGAGAGAAAGGCACGAGAGCGGGGCACAGGAGCGAGTCAGAGGAGAAGGCGATGAGGGCATTTGGAACAGTGCGGTTGGGAGTGGCGATTGCGGGAGCTTTGCTGGCGGGAACGGTGGCGCTGGCGCAGGCGCCCGGCGGTGGAATGGGGCCGGGGCCGGGATTTGGGGAGCATCGGCCTCCCATGGAGAGAGCCTTCGGGCCAGAGGGCGACCATGGCCGCTGGTGGAACAATCCCAAGGCCGTGGAGCGGCTGAAGCTGACCGATGAGCAGCGCAAGGCCTTTGACGGCATTCTGCTGGAGCACCGCGAGAAGCTGATCGACCTGCGGGCCAGCCTGGAGAAAGCCGAGCTGGTGCTGGAGCCGCTGATGGGCGACGATCAGCCCAACGAGGCCAAAATTCTGGCCCAAATCGACAAGGTGGCGCAGGCCAGGGCCGAGCTCGAAAAAGCCAATGCCCGTTTTCTGCTGGCGATTCGCGGCAAGCTGACGCCCGAGCAGTGGAAGTTGATACAGGCCTTCCGGGCCAACCGTGGGCAGGAGCGCCACGGCCAGGGCCCCGGATGCCGTGGACCCGATGGGCAGGGAGCGGGTGGCTGGAAGCAGGGTGGCCAGGGACACCACCAGGCGCCTCCGCCGCCACCGTCTCCGCAAGGCGCCGGACCGCAAGGCGCAGAACCGCAAGCACCCGCGGCGCCTCAACCGGGAGCTAAACAGTAGAACGGGCTTTTGCAGCGCACGATTCAGACAGAGAGCAGATGTGATTGCGGTAGAGACAGATGGCGGCTGGAGGCGAGTCCTCTTGCCGCCATTGTTTTGCGCAAAAGAAGGCAGGGCGCGGGTTTGCGGCAGCTTCAAGCGCGGGTCTGCGGGTACTCGAAGGGCGCAGGCGGCCGTGGTCCTGTCGCGAATCGAGGCAAAATAGTGAAGCGCAACGCGACAGCATTTGAATCACTTCAGGACATGCTCTGAACGAAAGCGGGACAATATGATTCGAGCCGCGACAAAAGGGGCAAAAAGCGGCGTTGAAATTTGTGACTAAAGTTATTTTCAACCGGACCGATGAAGGGTGCAGATGCAAGAACGCCCATCCGGAAAGAGCGGAGGGCCTGGCGGACGGAAAGATGTTCCGGCGGACCTGCGATTCAAGGCATCCCAAAGGAGTGACCTTCCATGGCCCTCGGTGTTTTGAACAATCTTTCAGCGATCTATGCAGAGAACAATCTGAACAACACCAACAGCAGCTTGCAGACGGTGCTGCAGCAGTTGTCGTCGGGTTCTAAGATCAACTCCGGCGCGGACGATGCGGCGGGCCTTTCGCTGGTGAACGGCCTGGCAGCGAACTCGGCCGCCCTGACCCAGTCGGAGACCAACGCGACGGAAGGCGTAGGGCTGCTCCAAGTAGCCGATGGCGCCCTCTCGCAGATAACGAGCCTGCTCGACCGCGCTGTAACGCTGGCTACCGAAGCGTCGAATGGCACCCTCGACAGTTCTCAGGATGCTGCCGCCAACCAGGAATACCAGTCGATCTTGTCGGAAATAAACAACATCGGATCGACGACGACGTATAACCAGAATCAGGTCTTCACCGGTTCAACGTCGGGCGTGTCCATCTATACGGGCGACTCGTCTTCGACGGGGTCGTCGATCGACATTCTGTATTTTGCCAAGCTGACTTCGGCCAGTGTGGGCGATGCGGGTGGCTCGGTGAAACAGGACAGCACAGGCCAATTTGTGGATTTGTCCGAGGATACTAGCGGCGTTCTGACCAAAGCGGCGACCACTGGCGATGCGGTCACCGGCGGCTTGACGTTCACCACTACCAACGCCGACGGCACGACGAGCACGTATACCACGACGTCCACCACAGTGAGCGGCCTGATCGCGGAAATCAACGCTAAGGATATTCCCGGTGTGACGGCCAGCTTTACCACCGCAAGCACGGTCGGCGATTCGGGCGCCACTGTTGCCGCCGCCGATACCGGTATCCAATTGTCCAACACCAATTCCAATGTGACCATCACCGAGGGATCGACTGCCCTTGCTGACACGTCAACGGGCATAACTGCGGGGACGCCAGCCAGCAATACAGCGGCGACCACGACCATCTACTATAAGTCCGCGACCGGTGGGGATACCAGCGCCGATCTGAGTAATACCAATCTGAGCAGCGCAGCCAATGCTCAGATTGCTCTGTCCGCCATCAACGATGCGGTTACCGATGTGGCGGCGCAGGATGGATATATTGGCGCGCAGATCAATACGCTGAACTCGATCAGCACGGTAATGAGCACCCAGCAGGAGAACGTGACCTCGGCGCAGAACGCGATCCAGGCTACAGACTATGCCTCGGCGACGTCGAATATGTCGAAGTATGAGATTCTCTCGCAGACGGGCATCGCTGCCCTGGCGCAGGCCAACAGCGTCGAGCAGGAAGTTACCAAGCTATTGCAGTAAGGCTTTAGCAGAATTGCAGTTACTTCAAGACAACCCAGGGACGGGCGGCGGCAAGGGCGAGACCTTTGCCGCCCATTTTTTGAGACAGGGAACAGGGACTAGGGAATAGGACGGCAGCGCGTCTCTCAGGTCTCAAAATCGAGACCGGGGACCCGCTAGCGATTAGCTGTTTGCGGCCTTTTCCCACTCGCCGGTGGTCAAGTACTCATGAATCGAGGCGGCGGCTTTGCGGCCCGCGCCCATCGCAAGAATTACGGTAGCTCCGCCGGTGACAATGTCGCCGCCGGCAAAGACGCCGGCCTTGGAGGTGCGCATTGTCTTCTCATCGGCCACGATGTAGTTCCATTTATTGGTAGCGAGATCCGGCGTGGTGCTTTGGATGAGCGGATTTGCCGTCGTGCCGACGCCGATAATGGCCACGTCCGCAGGCAAAACAAATTCAGATCCCTTGATCTCGACCGGGCGGCGACGGCCGCTTTCGTCCGGCTCGCTCAGTTCCATGCGCACGCAGCGGACGCCGGTCAACCAGCCTTTTTCGTCGCCGAGGAACGCGACCGGGCCGGTCAACATGCTGAATTCGACGCCTTCCTCACGGGCATGCTTCACCTCTTCGGCGCGGGCGGGCATCTCGGCATCGGAGCGCCGATAGACCAGAGTCGCCGTACGCGCGCCCAGACGCCGAGCGGTACGCACCGCGTCCATGGCGGTGTTGCCTCCGCCTACCACGATCACGTTGCGATCGCGGCAATCGTAGACCGGCTCGTCGTACTCCTCTGTTTTGTAGGCGCGCATCAGGTTGATACGCGTGAGAAATTCGTTGGCCGAGTAGACGCCGTTCAGGTGTTCGCCCGGCACGCCGAGAAAGACCGGCAGTCCCGCGCCGGTGGCCACAAAGACCGCGTCGTAGTGTTCGTCGTGCATCAGCTCGTCGATAGTGACGCTCTTGCCCACCACCACATTGGTCTCGAACTCAACGCCCATCCGGCGGAGATTATCCACTTCGCCCTTCACGATGGACTTGGGCAGGCGAAACTCCGGGATGCCATAGATGAGCACGCCGCCGAGTTCGTGCAAAGCTTCAAAGACGCGCACACGATGACCCTTTTGGATGAGGTCTCCGGCGGCAGATAGCCCGGCTGGCCCGCTACCTACGATAGCCACGCTCTTGCCGGTCGAGGGCGCGTTGGGGGGAAGTCCCAACTGGCCGCTCAGGCGCTCGTAGTCGGCCACAAACCGCTCGAGGTTGCCGATGGCCACCGGCGAGCCCTTTTTGCCCACGATGCACCCGCCCTCGCACTGATTCTCCTGCGGGCAGACGCGGCCGGTGATGGCCGGCAGCGAGTTGTCTTCGCGCAGCTTGGCCGCGGCGCCAAGATAATCGCCAGCGCGAATCAAGGCCACCATTTGCTTGATATCGACGCCCACGGGGCAATCGACAACGCAGCCCGGCTTGGCACATTCAATGCAGCGCGAGGCCTCGGTGAGGGCGTCGTCGGTTTCCAGGCCCAGGTTGACTTCTTCAAAGTTGCGGCTGCGCACTTTGGGATCGAGCTCCGGCATGTGCCGGCGCAGGATCTTCATGCGTTCCTTCAGCGGAAGAACATTCATTGCGGAACGCGGGAGAGTGTTTATTTCAGGCATAATTGGGTCTCCTGGGCGCCCAGCTCTTTGCGAAGCTCGGCCACTTCCGCATCCATGTTCTGCTGGAACTGCTTGAGCGATGCGCACTCCTTCTCGCGATACATGGCGTTGCGCTGCATGAGCACCTCGAAGTTGACCTGTGAAGCGTCGAACTCCGGCCCGTCAACGCAGGCGAATTTGCTTTTGTCGCCCAGCAGCACGCGGCAGCCGCCGCACATTCCCGTGCCGTCCACCATGATGGAGTTCAGGCTGACCATAGTCTTAATCCCAAGTGGTCCGGTGATGCGCGCCACGGCCCTCATCATGGGCACCGGGCCGACGGCGAGGATGAAATCGATCTTGCGCCCGGCGGCGATCAGCTCATCGAGCTTCTTTGTGACCAGGCCCTGCTCGCCGTAGCTGCCATCGTCGGTCATCATATAGGTCTCGTTGCTCGCGCTGCGCACTTCGTCCTCAAAGACCACCATTTCAGTCGAGCGGGCGCCTTCAATGAAGATCACGTGATTGCCGGCCTGCTTGAGCGCGATGGCCGTAGGAAGCGCCATGGCCGTGCCAACGCTGCCGGCCAGAACCACTACCGTGCCGTATTTTTCAATCTCCGAGGGATGGCCCAGGGGTCCGACGATGTCCAGAATGGAGTCGCCCGCTTCCAGGCAATTCAACAGAGAGGTGGTTTTGCCGATGGCCTGCACCACGATGGTGACGGTGCCCGCATCCGCGTCAGAGCTCTTGATGGTGAGAGGAATGCGTTCGCCCTTGGAATGAAGGCGGAGAATGATGAACTGCCCCGGCTTGTGCTTGCGTGCGATGCGTGGTGCTTCAATCACAAACTGCTTGATATTGAGGCCGACGCAGCTAGCTTCCAAAATCTTATACATAAAAAACGTCTCCGATTTGGCCATGGCGACCAGCAATTCGACTCCGCGTGGGGTTGGGAAAACCAGACGCATCAACGAATTGCGCACCAAGGCACAAGCGAACCTATCGCCGTCTTTCAGGATCGTTCAGTGGGCGCGAGAGGGGATGTGACGCGAGTCACCGGGGGGATTTCCTCCGTTAACTCGGGGTTGTGACGTGTTTTGATCATGCGCTGGCTACGGCTGTTCTCCGCGGCCTTCCGCCTCTGGCGCCGTTGGCTTTTGCCGCGCGGCGTTTGGCTTCGGTTTTGGCGCTGCCGCCTTTCTTGCCCAACTGTGCCATCCAGCGGCGATTTCCGTAGACGCCTTCAATCAGCGCGGGAACATAAAGGTCTACGTCGAGGTCTGGGAAACTTATGCCGGTTCCGTTGCCGAGCAATTCGTAGTTCTGAATTTGGCTGTGCGTCGCGCTGCCAAGCCCCTGAATGTCCTCGATGGGAAGCACTAGCCTGCGCCCGTTGCTGAGGCCGACGATGAGCAATTTGAGGTCTGGGATATGTGCGACAGACTGCGCGCGCGGCTCGCTGTCGTGGAGCTTTGCCCTTTCCAGCGCCGCTTCAATCCCAGCATCGGTCGTGATAACTTCATGCTCAGTCATGCTGTTTCTCCCAAAGTAAAACCAGATCGTCGAAATGCTCTGCGGCTATGGTCAGGACATGGCGCACATCCGATTTACTTCCGTTGCCCGGCCTGACGGCATCTGTTCGATTTGCGAGGGAGACGTTGCCGTCTGGGCGGAGATCGGCGATTACTTCCACGTCCGCGTAGAAACCGTGTACATGCCGTGGCTCGTGGTCCATTGAGTATGCCGCGAACCTTACCCCACTAAACCGGATCGAACCCATTTGCACCTATTATAACCCAAGCTCATTGGGTTATTCAACTTTCCATTTCCAGATCCTGCTCGACCTCGGCCTCCATGACGGGGAGGATGGCCCGCATCCGCTCGAACTCCGGGTTGCCGTGGAGGGGTTTCAGGCGCGGATCGGCCAGTGCCTGGAAGAACCAGGGGCAGCGAGCCTCGTCCGCAGCGCGCAACTCGGCCAGGGCGGCTTCATGGTCTCCGAGGGCGACATAAGCCGCGGGAGTGAATCCTCGAACGATATAGCGTTCGCGGCCCAGCCACTGCAGCCGTTCAAGGACGACGCGGGCCTCGTCCGCCCGCCCTGAGCAAGCCAGCGCGTAGGCATGCACGGCGGTGGCCAGATCGAAGTGGGGCAGGCGCTGCTCAAGGCTGCGCGCAATCTCGCAGGCTTGAGCCGTCTCTCCATTGAAGGCAAGGATCGCGGCCCCGTAGAGGCTGGCTCCATCTCCGTTGGGAAACAGAGAGAGGCACTTGTGAATCTGCTCGAGACTTTCGGTCTGCTGCCCATCCAGGTGGAGCGCCCAGGCCAGGCGGCTCTGCAGCCAGGGCGAAAAAGGATCGATGCGAATGGCCGCGCGCAGCATTTCGGCGGCCTCGCTGAAGCGATTGCGGCTGAGCGCGAACAGGGCGCGCGCGCGCGTGGTCCAGGGATCGTGAGGCAGATGGGCGCTGAAGGAGAAGGCCAGCAGGGCCGCGGGCAGGTTGCGGTCGAAGTGGAAGTTGACCCAGCCCAGCGCGGGCAGCAGGGCCTGGGCGCTTTGGGGAAGGTCAGGGATCGATTCCGCCATGCGATGCACAATCTCCGCTGAAGCGTCCGGAGACATGAAGCCGTACAAGGCCTGGGCAACGCACAGGTTCGCCAGATCGACCTTGGCGAAGATCAGCGTGGGATCAAGCTCGATGGCCTGCAACAGTCGTTGCAGCCCGTCCTGCATACGATGGCGATGCAGCGTTTGCCACTCATAATGCCCGCGCAGAAAGATATCATAGGCCTCCTTTTGCCGGGGGCTGTGTTCGTCATCGATCTTGCCGGCCGCGGCGGCGGAGATTTCCAGGCTGCCGTTGTTCTTCTCCGGCGATAAAGCCGAGTTGCCGAAAGCCTCAGCCTCCCACCCCGTCGACCAAGAGCTGTCATCGGGAACGCCAATGCCCAGGCGATAGGCCAGCCGATGCATCAGATCCGACTCCAGCGCGCCTGTCCCGCTGCGCGACGACAGCAAATCTTCCACCCAGATTTGCGTGCCGTCCTCGATGCGGATCATCTCCGCCCTCAGCCGGTAATGGGAGGAGAATGCCTGCAAGGTTCCGGTCAGGACCAGATCGGCCTTGAGCTCCTGGCCGATTTGCTGGGCCGTGAGTCCGCGCTGCGCCAGATTGAAGACCGAATCCCTGGCCAACACCGCAACGGCAAATTGGCGCGCGCGGGAGAGGCTGGTTGTGGTCTCTTCGGCCATTGCCGGCCCCAGATGTTCGGGAACGGAGTAGCCGGTGGCGAAGGGCAGGATGGCTAGCCGCAAAGGTCTTCCGGCCGGCGCAGCGCCTTCGCGTTTGATCTCGGCGGAAAAGCGATAGCCGCGCTTGTAAACCGTCTGGATGCAAACATCCGGATCGAGGCGCGCGCGCAAGCTGGACAAGCACTTGGGAACGCTGTCGGCGGTCACATGCACATTGCCCCACAGCTCATGCTTGAGTTGCGCGGGCGAGACAACCTGGCCGGCATGCGCTAGCAGCGCCCGCAGCGCAGCCAACTCCTTGGGAGGCAGGTGAACCACCGCCTCGCCGCGCCAGAGCGTGCCATCGGCCTCCAGCCGAAAGCCTGCAAAGGAGCAGGCAAATTCTCTGCTTTGGCGACCGGCGGCATTCGTAGAGGATTCCGCATTCTTGGCACTGCGCGAACCTGAGAGGAGCTCTGTCTTCGCTACCACGGCGCTTCCTCGTATCCTGGGCGACACGGTTGCCGATCTCTTGCGAATCCTATCAAGAAGAAAAGCAACTGCCTACAGCGGCCGCGGGAATCTGCGTGGAGAGAACAACCCAGATGGGAAAAGAAAGCAGCCGTCCCGGCGAATCTCTGCGCTTCAATGAGCCCAGTATTTTCTGTGACCTCTAGCTTACCCAGATTCGGCATATAGCGGGAAAGTTTGCCGGAGTTCCTTGTGCTTTTTGAGGCGCGAAGTAATCCGGGCGGGTTACCAAGGAATCCTAAAGTTTTCCTCGCCGCGGGTACAACAGTCTTGTTTCATGGGGTTCCGGCTGCGATTCTTAGTTGGATATACTTCCGGCCGAGGTGGAAAAGTGGCGTAGGCTTCAGGAAAACTTCATGGATTTGTCAGAAAATGCAGGACCTGCGGCTGGCAAGATTATGAAATGGAGTTTGCCATGCCCAAGACTGTTTCCTACGCCAAGTGGTCTCTTGAACCTTATTGCATCGGGATGAAGCTGCGCTTGCTGCGCACCCAGAAGCGGCTCACGCTTGCGCGCCTGGCGGCCGAGACGGGGCTTTCCACGGCGCTGCTCTCGAAACTGGAGACGGACCGGATGGTTCCCACGCTGCCCACGCTGGCCACTATCAGCCGGGTTTACGGCGTCGGCATGAGCTACTTCTTCGCCGAGCCAGCCAAACACACGCTCTCGATCACTCGCAAAGCCCACCTTGCAGGCAACAGCCGCGGGCTGGAATCGGTGAAGACAACCCCGCTGAACACGGTGGCGGATGGAACCCGGCTGGTGGCGCGGGTGATAGAGTTTCCCGCCGGCGGAGCATTGTCTGCCACGGATGTCGGCCGCGGGGCCAGCGGCCTGGTGTACGTGCTGGAGGGGAAGTTGCAGTTGGATGTGGGCGGCATGCACGAACTGCTGGAGGCCGGCGATTGCGCCTGCCTGGAAAGCGAGATGGCGCTGGCCTGGAGCGCGGCCGGAAAGCACCGCTGCCGGATTCTGGCGGTGACACCGGTGGGTGAGCGCGCGGAGGGCTAAACTTGACAACCTAATTTTGGACGCGCGCGATCAACTGGAATGAATCGAGAAAGCGCGGGACGCCGGCATACGGTTTGCCGAGAGGCGCGGCCGTCAGGGCCTGATAGAGCGTTGTACCCACCAGATAGATGCGGGCGGAAAAGTGCATGGTGTCGCTGTCTGCCTCAAACTCGATGCCGGGATAGATGCCGAGCGTGATTGACTTCTCGCTGAGCAGGTGCGCGTTGGTGTTCGACAAGGCGCCATTCTTGGCTCCCTGAAGCAATTTAGCTGGGTCCCTGCCTGAGGCCGCCGTGCCATAATCGCAAACCCCGACAAACATCGCCGCCTCGCCATCCTGTGCGATATACGCACGCAACTCGAATGTGCCCGCGTCGGTGGGAACGTTTTTCTTCTGCTGTCCAGGCTCGAAAGCGAACGAGGCGCTGAATCCATCAGCCGGATAGGTGTAGGTCTTCCAATCCGGGGTGGGCGCTGTAGCTGCTGGGGTGGTCTGAGCGCTGAGCGCGGCGGCAAACGAGAGCGCCACCAGGGAAACAGCCATGCGGCGTGCGAAAGTGCTGCGCATCCTGTCGATCATTCCGAGTCTCCTTTTCCACGTGAAAAAAGAGCCTTCTGAGAGTTTTGAATCTGGCCGGGGAAGATGTGATGGGTTACCGGGAGATGGTGCGGAACGTAGATTCCCATCACCACTCCACTGAGTCTCAGAGCAACCGATTATAGCCTGTTTCTGCTATAGCGCGCGTGCATTTCCGCATGGGCGGCCAGGTGCGGCATTTGGCGGTGCAGAGCCAAATGCAGGAGCCAAAGTGTTGTACTATCTAATTTTTGAACGAGAAAGGCAAGAGACGATGCGACCCAATTCCAAACTGATCAAGACAACCTTGATAGGCGCTCTGGGCGGCCTGTTGTTCGGATTCGATATTGCCGTAATCTCCGGCATCATCGATCCGGTGGTGCGGCTGTACGGGTTGGGCGATTACAGCAAGGGCTGGACGGTGGCGATTGGGACCATTGGCACGGTGTTGGGCTGCTTTATAGCCGGCGTGGCCGGGCAGCGCCTGGGCGCGCGCGCGGCCCTGCGCATGGCCGCCACGCTCTATATCTTCGCGGCCCTCGGTAGCGCTCTCTCGGTAGGCTGGCCCATGCTGCTCTGTGCGCGTTTCCTTGCCGGGATGGCCATTGGCACAGCTTCGGTGCTGGGGCCGGTTTACATCACGGAACTCTCTCCGGCCCTGTGGCGCGGCCGGCTGGTGGGCGCTTTCCAGATCAACGTTGTGGTCGGGATTCTGCTGGGCTATACCTCAAATTATTTCATCGGCCTGGCGCATCTTGGACCAATGGAGTGGAGGGTGATGGTGGGCGTGGTCGCGGTTCCAGCCATCGTTTTCCTTGTGCTGCTCTTCCGCATTCCGCGCTCGCCCCGCTGGTCGGCCTCTCGCCGCCAGGTTGACGAAGCCCTCGAGGTGCTTGGCCAGATGGGCGCTCCCGACCCAGATGCCGAGTTGGCGGAGATTCAGGCGGCGCTCAACTCCGAGCACGCCGTCGAGCACGAGCCGGTCTTCCGCTGGAAGTACCGCTTCCCGCTCTTTCTGGCCATCACCATCGGCGCCTTCAACCAACTGGAAGGCATCAACGCCATCCTCTATTACATCAGGGGCATCTTTGCCGCGGCCGGCTTCAGCCAGCTTTCCGGAGACTTGCAGGCGGTGGCCATCGGGGCCACGAATCTGATCTTTACGCTGGTGGGCATGTCGGTGATTGATCGCTTTGGCCGCAAGAGCCTGCTGATGGTGGGCGCGGCGGGAACCACGCTCTGCCTCGCCGGCGTGGCCTGGGTCTATATCACAAACAGCCATCAAGCCGCCCTGCTGGGCCTGCTGGTGGTTTATATTGCCTTCTTCGCGCTCTCGCAGGGCGCGGTCATCTGGGTTTACCTGGGCGAAGTCTTTCCCACCTCGGTCCGCGCAAAGGGGCAAGGCGTGGGCAGCGCCAGCCATTGGATTCTGGTCGCTCTGATCGTGCAGTTCTTCCCGCTGGTGGCGCACAGGTTTGGCGCGGGCACGCCATTCGTCTTCTTCGCCGCCGCCACGGCATTGCAATTCGTGGTGGTCACTTTCTTCTATCCGGAGACCAAGGGGCAGACGCTGGAGCAGTTGCAGCGCAGGCTGGTGAAGGACTAGGTTTCCGCCCTTTGCTGTATATAATCTGAATCAATACTGGCGCTTGCCGTAGCCCGGTCATTCAGCCCAGGCGTGAGGTTTTGCCATGCAGCAGACAGCGGTTCCAATTCCGGAACAGGTGAGCGGAGCGGCGCAAGCCGTGGCGGAGGTTCCGCGCGCGCTGGAGCCGGAAGAAGAATCGCCCATGGCTGTTGCCAACTCCTTCGAGGCCCAGGCCATGCGCGCGGAGATTATCCGCGTGGGCCGCAAGCTGTGGGAGCGGCAATATGTTGATGGCAACGGAGGGAACATCAGCGCGCGCCTCGGCTCGCGCTACGTGCTCTGCACGCCCACCATGCTGAGCAAGGGCGACCTGGAGCTGTCTGACATCTGTTTTTTGGACTTGGAGGGCAATGTTCTGGCCGGAGAACGCTCGCGTACCAGCGAACTGCTGTTGCACCTGGAGATTTACAAGGCGAACCCCAAGGCCCGCGCCGTGGTGCATTGTCATCCGCCCTACGCCACAGCCTTTTCCATCACCGGCACCACGCCGCCCAACGGGCTGATTTCCGAATACGAGATATTCATCGGTCCGGCCGCAGTGGCTCCCTATGAGACTCCCGGAACGCAGGCTTTTGCCGAGACGGTGCTGCCTTTCGTTCAGGACCACAACACGATTCTGCTGCAGAACCATGGCCTGGTTTGCTGGTCTGATACGGTCACACACGCCGAGTGGCTGGTCGAAGTGATGGACACCTGCTGCAAGACCTACCTGCTGGCCAAACAGATTGGCAAGCCGCTCAGCGTCATTCCCGACAGCAAAATTCAGGAAATTCTGACGCTGAAACGGCGGTTGGGTTTGCCCGATGAGCGCCTCGCCACCCGTCCCGAGGCATAGCCCGCCGCCGGGAGAGAATGCCGCTGAGCTGGAACGCGTAGTCGAGCAAGTGGCAGCGCGGCTGGAAGAGCGAGATTGAATTAAAGAGCGCGGCCGTGCATCATCGTGGCAAGATGAGCGAATTCTCATCGTTGCGCAAGCAGGGTTCGGAGCCGCCGGGAATCAAAAAGCGAAACTGTGCTACACTGTACTTGCGCTCAGTGATTTGGCCGTGAGCGGCGGTTTGCCCTACCAAGGCAAGTTTGCCTGGCACAGATTTCCCCAAGCCCCTACAGCGTATCCACATGAGTCTCCCATCCTGGGGGCCTCTGCCATGGGTCAAACCAGGCCCGGCAGTAGACTATGCGTTCGTCTCCTTCAACAAAAGGATGCCGCGCAAGCGAACCAGGAAACGTTTGAAAGCGTGGGAGCGTGGAGCCGGCCGGCAAGGCGCCGTCTGGCGATGAAGTAGCGTGCGGCAGCTCCGGGCCACGGGCGTTCTTCCCTTGAATGTCTAGCCAGTCTTAGATTCGACTTTCGGTTCTCCCTTACGCATATCGATAAGCAGGTTCGCGCCCTTAAATAGGTGTGCCGCCTCCATGTCCGGTTCCGATTGCAGGCCGCGAGCAACTCTGGCGGCTCCGGGACCCACACAGGAAATGACGTAATTTTGACAACACAGTTTTCGCAGTTTTCTCTTTCGCCCGCCCTTATGGCGCGGCTTGACGCCAACAAATTTGAAATTCCCACCCCGGTGCAGATCGACTGCATCCCTCCCGCGCTTGAAGGCCGCGATGTGCTGGCCACCGCGCAGACCGGAACCGGCAAGACGCTGGGCTTTCTCATCCCAATTATTGAAATGATGCAGAAGGCCGAAAGCAAAGGCGCTGTAGCTCTGATTTGCCTGCCTACGCGCGAACTGGCCATGCAGGTGGAGCAGGCCTTTCTCGCCGTTCGCACCAGCTCCGCGCAATCTGTAGCCCTGGTGGTCGGCGGGTTGGCGGAGCGCTCGCAGCTCGATGCGATTCGCCGCGGCGCGCGGCTGATTGTGGCCACGCCCGGACGGCTTGAGGACTACATCAAGCGCAGGCTGGTGCGTCTGGACGGGATCAAGATTCTCGTGCTTGATGAAGTGGACCGGATGCTCGATATGGGCTTCCAGCCGGCCATTGCCCGCATCGCCACTACGCTGCCCGCCGTGCGGCAGACCTTGTGTTACTCAGCCACGCTCGAAGCGTCTGTAAAGGACGTGGCGCGCAAATACCTGAACAACCCCGTTCGCGTCGAGATCGGCTCGGTGCTCAAGCCGGCGGAAAACGTCGAGCTGCGCACCTTTGAGGTCGAGCCCGACAAAAAGCAGGAGCTGCTGGAACACCTGCTGGGCGTGGAGACGGGCAGCTTTCTGGTCTTCGTGCGCACCAAGCACGGCGCNNCACGTGATCAACTTCGACATGCCCAAGATGGCCGAGGACTTTGTTCATCGCGTAGGCCGCACCGGTCGCGCATCGGCGCACGGCGTGGCTTCAACCTTTGCCGGCCCGTCAGAGCGCGGCGACCTGAAGAAAATTGAGCGCACGCTGTCGATTTCGATGAAGCGGTTTCGGGTACGTTCGGCGGGAGACGCAAAAGCAGCGTAAAACAGCTTCCATCTCGACGAGATCGGGTGCCCCACCTTCGGCGCAGTTTCATCGTGCCTAAGGTGGGGCGCCTTTTTTGTAGCGCTATTTCAGCTTCATCTCGAAGGCCAGCGGGAGCAGTTCGCGGAAGGTCATGGTGCGGTCGCCATCGGCGGCGGGAAAGACGACCGGCGCATCTGGCAGGATGAATTCGGCCAGTACCTGGCGGCAGGCTCCGCAGGGCGGGCTCGGGGCGTCGTTCAGATTGGCAATGGCGACGGCCTCGACGCGAATGTCGGGTCCGAATTGGGAAACGGCCCGCACCAAAGCGGAACGCTCGGCGCAGATGGTCAGCCCGTAACTCACATTCTCCACATTCGCCCCGGTAACGATTTCGCCGTTGGTCAGCCTGAGCGCCGCACCGACGCGAAAACCGGAGTAGGGCGAGTAGGCTTGCTGCGCCGCCTGGCGCGCCGAGTCAAGCAGGCTCTTCAGTGCAGGTTCGGTCGTACTGATATAGTCCATCATCTCTCCGATTCCTCTAAAGCGTGGAAATAGAGGCTATAGCATTTGGGCACCGCTGTACAAGCTGAAGCCGGTTTGCGGGAGATCCCCGATTCCTGACTCCAGCCCCTCGCCAAAATTCCCTTCCTCAAGTTGAGCCTTTTCTTTCCGATAAACCCCTTGAGTACTCTCTGTGCCGGGAGCGTTTATTCCGGCCGGGCGGATGAGTGGGCGCGATGGATGAGTTGACGAGGGAATTCCTGATCGAGAGCCAGGAAGGATTGGACCGCATGGAGCGCTGTCTGACCGATCTGGAGGAGCGGCCCCAGGATGCGGGACTGATTGGAGAGATCTTCCGTTCGGTGCATACCATCAAGGGAACCACCGGATTCCTGGGGTTCAAGCGGCTGGAAACGTTGGCCCACGCCGGAGAAAACCTGCTGGGTCAACTGCGCGAGGGCAAGCTGACCGCGAACCGTCCGATTATCACGGGCCTGTTGCACCTGCTCGACGGGCTGCGCTCCATCCTCAAGACAATCGAGGCGGATAGCAACGAAGGCGAGGGCGAGGATACCGGCTTGATCGGTCGGCTGGAAGAGTTGCAGGTTCCGGCGCAGGCGCGGGCAAAACATCCGGCCCATGCCAGGGCTGGCGCCACTTCCGCGCCCGTTCTTCCCGCAGAGCCAGAGCGCGCGCAGCCGGCGGCGCTTGAGTCCGTTCCCGAGGAACCCGCACAGGCCGCAACGCCCGCTCCCATGGCTCCGGTAGAGGCCGAAGGCGACCAGGTTCGTCCGCGCGCGCAGGGAACCGCTGCCGAGAGCACGCTGCGCGTCGATGTGACGCTGCTGAATCGGATGATGAACCTGGTGGGCGAACTGGTGCTTACACGCAATCAGGTCTTGCAGGCCACCTCGGCCGACCCCAGGATGACGTTGCTTTCGCGCCGCCTGGATATGGTCACGGCCGACCTGCGCGAGAGCGTGATGAAAGCTCGAATGCAGCCGGTATCGAATATTTTTTCCAAGATGCCGCGCATCGTCCGCGATTTGTCGCAATCGCTGGGCCGCCGCGTGCGGTTGCAGGTCGAAGGCCAGGACACGGAACTGGACAAGAGTCTGCTGGAAGCCATCAAGGACCCGCTCACCCATGCGGTAAGAAACTCGCTCGATCACGGCATCGAGCCGCCCGATGTGCGCGAGTCTGCCGGGAAGGACCCGGAAGGAACACTCAAGCTGCGGGCCGCGCAAGAGGGCAGCCACGTGATCATCGAGGTCTACGATGACGGGGCCGGCATCTGTGTGGAAAAGATCCGCAAGAAGGCCGTGGAGCGCGGGCTGATTACCGCCCAGCGCGCGGCGCGCCAGAGCGAGCGGGAGCTGCTGCAACTGATTTTTGTGCCCGGCTTTTCTACCGCCGCGGCCGTGACCAACGTCAGCGGCAGGGGCGTGGGCATGGACGTGGTGCGCACCAATGTCGAAAAAATTGGCGGCAAGGTGGAGATCGACTCGCGCGCCGGCAAGGGAACCACGCTGCGCATGAGGATTCCGCTTACCCTGGCCATCATTCCCGCGCTGATTGTGCGCAGCCTCAACCAGAGCTTTGCGCTGCCGCAGGGCGCGTTGTCGGAACTTGTGCATATTCCCCCCGAGCAGGCCGCCGCGGCCATCGAGTGGATCGAGAATGCGCCGCTCTACCGGCTGCGCGGCAAGCTGCTGCCGCTGGTCTTTCTTGACCGGCTGCTGATGCCCGGCGTCGAGCACAAGATGGCTGCCGAGCGAGACAACTTCATCGCCGTACTGGACGCCGACGGCCGTCGTTTCGGCCTGGTGGTGGACGGGCTGGCCGATCCGGAAGAGATTGTTGTCAAGCCGCTCTCCGCAGTGCTGAAAACCATCGGCCTTTTTTCTGGAGCAACCGTGCTGGGCAACGCCGAGCTGGCGTTGATTCTCGATCCCGGATCGATCGCACTGAAAGCCGGTGTAAGCATGCGCGAAGAAGATGCTGTCCGCGCGAACGAAGGCGAAACCGATGCCGGTGCTGTTGCCGCCCTCGAATACCTGCTGGTGGAGGCGGCGGGACGCCAGGCCGCGGTGCCGCTGGCTGACGTGCTGCGCATCGAACAGCTTCCGCTCTCGCGCATCGAGTACATCGGCTACCGGCCGGTGCTCAACTTCGAGGGGCAACTGCTGCCGGTGGAGGATTCGGGCGGCGTGCTGGCCGCGGTCGAGGGCAATCCGCAGGCGCAAATCATCGTGGTGGTTTGCCGCGAGGCCAATCGGCATGTGGGCATTGCCGTTTCGCATGTACTGGACGTAGCCGCGGGCGGCGACCTGTTCGAGGCCGGCACCGCGCAGCGCACCGGCGGCGTGACGCTCTTGAAGAATCGCGTTACCAATGTGGTGGATCTGGGCGTAGTGGCCCCGCTGCCTGCCGGCGAGGCGCAGCCTGCGTGGAGCGAGATAGGGGAGACGGTGGCATGAGCACAGCAACAACTGCATTGCGTGGCAAGGAAAAAGCGCCGGCGGCGGCGCTGGTGGAGATGTGCACGGTGCGCCTGGGAAGCTCGATATTCGGCGTGCCCATCACTCACATTCTGGAGATTGTTGGCGCGGCGCGGCCGCAGCCGGTTCCGCTGGCGCCAATCTTTGTGGGCGGGCTGGTGCACTATCGCGGCGATGTGCTGACCACGGTAAGCCTGCGCCAGTTGCTGGGTTTGCCGCCCGGGGAGGGACGGCAGGATCTTCTGGTGCTGGAGAGCGCCGACGGAATCTTCGGTTTGCTGGTGGACGCGGTTGGCGAAGTGCTGACCGCGTCGCCCGCCGATCACGAGCCCAACCCCTCAATTCTTGACGAGCGCCGCAGAGCGTTGTTTGCAGGCGCTTACAAGCTCAAGGACAGTCTGCTGGTAATGCTCGATCCCGAGCAACTGGACCCCATGCGCCTGAGCGCGGCCCGAGCCGCTTAGGACTGTATCTGACAGGAGGTGACCATGCGAGCTTTGATTGTGGATGATTCGCGCTTCGTGAGGGGCTATCTGCGCGGCCTGCTCGAAGAGAAGGGAATCGAGTGCGAGGAAGCCGCCGACGGCCAGGCCGGCATGGAGCAGTTGAAGCAGAGCCCATCCTTCGACCTTGCGCTGGTGGACTGGAATATGCCGGTGATGGGCGGGCTGGAGATGCTCCAGCAGTTGCGCGCGGAGGGTTACGGCGACGTGAAGGTAATGATGGTGACCACTGAGGCCGAGAACGCGTATATCCTGCGTGCCCTTGATGCGGGCGCGGACGAATATCTCATGAAGCCGTTCGACGACGAGGCGCTGACGGAAAAACTGGTCATGCTCGGCCTGGTGGAGGACTGAGCGATGGCCTCGGGCGACCGAATCAGAATTTTGATCGCAGACGACTCGGCAGTGATGCGGAGCCTGTTGCGCGCGGTGGTCAGCAGTGACGCAGGCTTGGAGGTGGCCGGCACCGCGGCCGATGGCCAAGCTGCCTTGGGAGCCATTGAAACTCTTCGCCCAGATCTGGTTCTGCTGGATGTGGAGATGCCCGTGATGGATGGGTTGGTCACACTGAGAAAGTTGCGCGCGCAGGGGCACAGAATGCCGGTGATCATGTGCAGTTCGCTAACCCAGCGCGGCGCCAAGGTGACCATCGAAGCCCTGGCCAGCGGCGCTTCAGACTATGTGGCCAAGCCCGCCGGGCAATCGGGCCGCGAGGCGGCCATGCAGACACTCACTCAGGATTTGATCCCTAAAATTCAGGCTCTCACAAGCCAGCCGCAACCGGCCCTCCCCGGCGCGGCGCGCATTCCTCTGCTGGCGCCCATGGCGCCATTCAAGGCTCAGCCGGTCTTATCGATTCCCACGGCGCTGGCCATCGGCGTTTCCACCGGAGGCCCCGCGGCCCTCGATATTCTGCTGCCGGGACTGCCGGCAAATTTTCCGCTTCCGGTACTGATCGTGCAACATATGCCGGAGCTGTTTACCAAACTGTTTGCAGAGCGGCTAAACGGCCGCTGTGCATTGCAGGTGCGCGAGGCTGTCGAGGGTGAACCGGTGCGCGCCGGCTCAATGTATATCGCCAAGGGAAACTGGCACATGGAAGTGCTCTCCGGTGCGCGCATCGGCTTGCCGCCTACATTGCATCTGAGCCAGGGCCCGCCGGAAAACCACTGCCGCCCTGCGGCAGATGTGCTCTTCCGTTCAGCGGCCGCGGTCTACGGCGCGGGCGTACTGGCTGTGGTGCTCACCGGAATGGGCACGGATGGAATGTTGGGCGCGCGGTTTATTCGCGAGCACGGCGGCAGCGTGCTGGCTCAGGACCAGGCCAGCAGCGCCGTGTGGGGAATGCCCGGCGCAGTGGCCAACGCGGGATTGGCGCACAAGGTGCTGCCCCTCAATGCTATCGCGGCTGAAATCCTCCGGCTGGCCAGCCGGGCGCAAACGGAAACGCGCGAGCTTCGGGAATCGGTGGCTTAGTCATGCAAAACTCGTCCAGCGTGGACTACGGCTATCTGCGCCAATTGGTCTTCGGCCTCTCGCAAAACGTGCTCGACCCCTCACGCGATTACCTCTTCGAGACGCGCCTCACCAGGCTGTTGCGTAACCAGGGCATGAGCCGTCTCGACGAGCTTGTCGAACACCTCAAGGCGAGAAAAAATCCCAGCCTTGAACGCTCCATCGCCGAGGCCATGACCATCAACGAAACCAGTTTCTTCCGCGACGGCCGTCCCTTCGACCTGTTGCGCGAGGAGCTGCTGCCCGCGCTGATCGAATCCCGCCGGCCTTTGCGCGGGTTGCGCTTCTGGAGCGCGGCCTGCTCCACAGGCCAGGAGGCCTATAGTCTGGCCATGCTCCTCCATGAGCACTTTCCCGCGCTCACCGGCTGGCACATTCGCATCGAGGGCACAGACATCTGCGCCGAGGTGATCGAGCGCGCCCAGGCAGGCTGCTTCCACCGCATCGAGATAAACCGCGGCCTGCCTGCCCGGCACATTGTCCGCTACTTCGACCACGCGGGAGAGGACTGGACGGTCAAGCCGGAGATTCGCAAGGTGTGCAATTTCCGCCAGGCCAACCTCTGCTCGTCGCCGCTGTCCTTCAACCGCAGCGATGATCGCTTCGACGTGATCTTCCTGCGCAACGTCATGCTCTACTTTTCGCAGGAGACGCGCAAGACTCTGCTGGCCGGCATACACCGGGTGCTCGCGCCCGACGGCATGCTGTTTCTCGGTTCCACCGAACAGCCCGCCGATTCGTCCATCTGGACCCCGGTAATCGCCGGCGGTACTTGCTACTTCCGGCCGAGACAGCCGAGTTAGCGAAGCTCTGATTAAGTCGACGCTTTGAAGGGGCACGGATTTAGTTCTGATTAAATCGATGTTTTGAAAGGGCACGGATTTATCCGTGCCGCAAAGGCTGCAAAATCAACGCGGGCTTTAGCCCCTGAGGGAATGTTTGTCTGACAGAATGGACTTAATCAGAGCTTTCCTGGAAGACAGGGAACAGGGATCAGGTAGTGGCGCAATCTCCGGTTAGCCGGTTATCCGGCCCGAGCCGCGGGAAACTCCGGCAAGCAGTCGCCATGCCGACATAGCAGGACCGATCTGTACCTCGATGAGTGCATTGGCGATTTTGCGTAAATCCAGAATCGATACTGGCGACATCGGCGTTTATGATTAGATGATTAGACTGACTGATTTTTACGTCCTTCCGATAATGGAGTTCGAGTGTGGCTCTGACGCGCGATAACCACTTCGTACCGCAGTTATACCTGAAGAATTTTGCTACAGATTCTGGCGAGGTTCTTGAGTACCGCATCCTCGTCTCTGATCCAAAAGTACCCATCTGGAAGCCTGTCAATGTAGCCGGAACAGGATATGAGAGAAACCTATACACGAGGATTGTGCGCGGAGAAGAAGCAGACGACATCGAACAATGGCTGAATCGCGAGTTTGAATCGCCAGCCAAGGAACCATTTCAAAAAGTACTCGCCGACAGAGATCTCACGCAAAGCGACTGGGAAATACTGATACGCTTTCTTGCGTCTCAAATCGTCCGAACGCCCGCGTTTCTTATAAAGAACCTGCCAATCTGGAATCGGATGGCACCGATGGTATTGGATCAGACGACGAAAGACGTTGAAGCTCGCTTGCGCAAGGCAAAAGAGTCAGGACACAAGATCGTCGATGACGATACCTCGCTCGCCGAATACTTTCCTATAAAAATTGATCGAAAGGATCTACCAGAAGAGAAAAAAGTCCAATTCACCACTAAACTGGTGGTGGGTCGCGGGCTGTGGTTTTACACGATGAAACACATATTGACAAACACTCTGAAGGTTCTCCACAAGCACAAATGGACCATACTTGAAGCACCCGACCGTTTGAAATGGTTCACGAGCGACGATCCTGTTCTCTGCCTGAATTTTCGATCCGAGTCTGATTACGATTTCAACGGCGGCTGGAATCGTGAGCGGGCAAATATCCTTTTTCCTCTAAGCCCACGTCATCTTATGTTTACGGAAATCGGCGCAAGCTCTTATCCAAGACGGGTTCCCTCTTGCTACCACGCTAGATTATTCCGACGCATGATCGCCGAACATGCTCATCGGAGGATTTACTCTTTGACAGCGGACAGTAGGGTTCCACAGTTAAAGCCTCGAATGGAAGACGCCTTGGCTTATCAGAACGAAAGGAAACTCTGGGAGACCTGGTACGAAGATCAGTCCAGGGCCGAGCAAGCTCTTTAGGTGCGCAGTATTAAACCTGTCTTTGTAGTGGGACTGCACTATCTATTGTCATTTCCATCTTTTGATCGCCTATTCGTACCAGAAATTCGCCCAGGGTTCGCGAATCGGCCTACACGGTATTCTCGATTTCCGGTAACAGCCCAAGGCGCTCATTGAGCGTACGTTAGGGACGATCGCAACGATAAGTCCTCGAAAACGCCCCAGGTGTCGGGATCTCCGCAGTGCCTGGATGGTCGCCGCTTCGGTGACTGCACCATTGCCGAGAATTATCCTCATCTGGAGCACAATGTGAATTGGAACTGCGGAGAGGGCAAAGATGGAGAACTACCGGCGAATGCCGAATGAGGTCGATAGGGACCGTTCCAGTCTGTCAGGTATGTGCCCGGTCTGTACCGGAAAGGCATACCCCTCCCCCCCTATACCCCCCTGGGGTATAAATTTCCCCTCAAATCTTGCAGATTATTTCTAACCCATTTGAAATCAACGCCGCTCGAAAAACGCATAGCCAGAATTCTTCCACATGGTGAGATTTAGCCTCTGAAAATCGCCGGGAAAACCCGCTTTTTGTTCCAGAACAGTGGAGTTTGATCTAGTTGCAGTCTCGCAGCAGCCGTTCCACTTCGGCGTGCAGCCGCGCGGTGATCGCCGTCTCGGTTTCTTCGGGTGCAAAGCGGATGGGCTGGCCCACATGCACTTCGATCTTGCCGGAGCGGAACCAGCGCCGGTTTCCCGCCTTCAGCTCGCCCAGCCCGCGCAGCGCCACCGGCAGCACCTGCGCTCCCGATTGCCTGGCCAGCAACCCGATTCCCCCGCGGAATCGCGCCAGCGTCCCTTCGGCCGAGCGTGTGCCCTCGGGAAAGACCAGCACGTTGTAGCCGTGGTCCATGGCCGCGCCGGCGTGCGCAAAACTCTGCTGGAAGTTGCGCCGCCGGGGCAATGGAAAGACATTGAAGAGCACCGTCAGCAACAAATAAATCAGCGGACCGGGCAGATAGAAGCGGCTCTTCCGCCCAGCCGGGTGCTCGGCATTGCGGAAGTGCCGGTAGTCGTCGAGCATATCGCCGGCCATGGCCACTGCGATTCGCCGCCGCGCGCGTCCTGGCAGGGCGTATTGGACGAGTGGCCCGTCAAAGGTCGTCACGTGGTTGGCGATGATGAGCATCGGCTCGTCCGGCGAGAGGTTTAGCGTTTCTGGCGCGACCACATGAGGATTCGCCAGCAGCCAAACCAGTGGCTGCGCGACCGCTTCAATAAAGGCTACGCGCAGCCATTGGAAGGGCAAGAGCCAGGGCCAGCGCGGGTAAATGTGGCGTTCTAGCTCGGGTTCATTTGGCTCGGCAAAAATGCCGGAAGAATCGATGGGAGCTGGCGCGGCTGGGCTTGAACCCATCCGTGTATCACGCTCATCGGGAATTCTCTGCGGAACTTGGTCATTCGCCACTTCTGTTCGCGCAGTGTCGGTCTCGCCGGCTACCAACGCGCGCAAATCGCCAAGTGTTTCTGCCCGCTCCAGCAAGCCGCTCTCCGGCGCAATTCCCAACCGCTCTTCGAGAGCCGCCGCCAGTTGCACGCGGCCCAGGCTGTCGAGTTGCAGATCCTCGGTCAGGCGCAGTTCATCTCCTGTGCCGGTCGGCGCCTCACCGGTGATTGCGACGATCAACGCCAGCAGCCAGTCAGACGACGCTCCTAAAACGCTCGTACGGGCCGTTGCATCATCGCCCATGCCGGACACTGCAGACGCGGCCTGAATCTCGGCCAGCCACGCGGCCACAGCTTTGCGCCGAACCTTGCCGGTCGAGGTGCGCGGCAGGTCCGGCTCCGGCCACACCATCCAGTGGCGCAATCGCTGAAACTCCGCCAGCTTGCGATTGGCGTTTTCAATGGCCGAGGCTGCCGCCTGCTCTCCGTGGCCGCGCATGGCCAGCACTGCGCAAGGCTCCGGCCCAGCCGCAGTCTCCATCGCTACCACCGCGCAGGCCGCCACGTCCGGTTCCTGCTCAATGGCCGCCTCCAGGTCTTCGGGATGCAGGTTCACCCCCGACGCGGTCACGATCACCTCGCTCTTGCGACCCAGAAAGCGCAGCTCGCCGCTATCGGCAACTTCGGCCAGATCGCCGGTGGCCAGCCACTCGCCGACGCGCGGCTCGAAGGCTCCGTTCCGCCAGCTTCCGCCCGAGATTGCTGCGCCCCGCACCAGTACTTCGCCGTCCGGCCCCAGCTTTACTTCACGCCCCGCCATGGGCTTGCCGATGGTTCCGTGCGCCACATGGAAGGGGTGGTTCAGAGTAATCAGCGCGCTGGTTTCCGTCATGCCGTAGCCCTGAACCACCACCAATCCCAGCGCGTTCCAGAACTGCTCGAGCGGCCCGCCCAGCGCCCCGCCGCCGGAGATCATCGCCCAAAACTTCAGGCCGAATTCGGAGTGAACATCGCGGAAGCGCCACCAACGTTTCCACGCCGGGATGCCGTGCGATGCGGCAATCCGTTCTGCAAGACCGGGATGGTTGCCTTCCAAATAGGTCTTGAGCAGCGCCATCACGCGCGGCACCGCGGCCAGTACGCTGATGCGCTCACACTTGATGGTTTCGATCAGTCGCGAGGCCACCAGACGGCTCTCGAAGTGAACCTGGGCAGTAAAAATGGGGGGAACCCAGAGCCCCATCGTCTGCCCAAAAACGTGGCTCAGCGGCAGCGTGTCGAAAATGCGCAGCGGATGCACCAGCAGCCGCTCCCAGCGCATATAAGGCTGCGCTCCGCGCTCGATAGGCTCCACGCTGGCCAAAATATTTCCATGAGTCAGCACCACGCCCTTGGGATCGCCGGTGGTGCCGGAAGTAAACAGAATCTGCAGCGGCGTCTCGCGCGAGAGACCCGCAACCGGCCCGGCTTCTTCGGCGGGCAGCGCGGAGAGCCAGTCCTCGAATGTAAGCCGCGAATATTCGGAAGGTAATTGATGAAGGAGCAGCGCATCGCCCACCGCCAGTTTGGGCTGAACGTCAGAGGCCACGCGCGCGGCAAACTCGGCCGTTCCGTAAGCGTCCAGCGGCACGGCCAGCACTCCGCGCGCGATGCAGCCGTGGAATGCCGCAATCCACTCTGCGCCGTTTTCCCCCCACAGGAGAACCCGGTCGCCCGGCCCGATGCCCCGCTGGGCGAGAAGCGCGGCAAAACGTCCCGCCAGATGCGCAATCTGCCCATAGGTGGTCGCCCGCCGCCGGTTGCCCTGGAAGCGGACCACAGCAATCTGGCGGTCGTAGCTGCGAAAGTCGTCGAGTAGTGTAGCCAGATGGTCGCGCATGAAAACTCCAGCACGTTCATGGTAGCAGCGCAGATCATGCGTGTTACGACGCGGAACCCGGCCTGCGGCGAACGTCGCCAAGCCGCTAGCGGGCGATGCGTGGCGAACTCGCGACATTCGTAAAAGACTTCTCGCCGGGCCTGCGCCTCGCGCTGCCCGCATCCCTCGCAAAGTAAAATAGAAGCATGGGATTTGAAAGCGTGAAGAAAATTGCCGAAGCGGATTTTCCTACCCGCTGGGGAGCCTTCCGCATACTGGGCTTCGAGGGTGTGTTGACGACGGCCAGCTCTTGCGACAATGGTCCGGCTGACGGCGCGGGCAAAGTCGAGGTAGAGGGTCTGGTGGCGCTCGTGATGGGCGACATTCATTCCGCGCCTCCGGTGGTTCGTATTCACTCGCAGTGCCTCACCGGCGATGTTTTTGGCTCGCTGCGCTGCGACTGCCGGCTGCAACTGGAACTGGCCATGCGCCGCATCGCCAAAGAGGGCGCGGGCATTCTGCTGTACGAGCAGCAGGAGGGCCGCGGCATAGGCCTGATGGCCAAACTCAAAGCCTACGAGTTGCAAGACCAGGGGATGGACACGGTGGAGGCCAACGTCGAGCTGGGCTTTGCCGCCGATTGCCGCGAGTATGAGCTGCCGGCCGAGGTGCTCAAGCTGCTCGGCGTCACGCAGGTTAAGCTGATTACCAATAACCCCGAAAAGGTGGCGGCGCTGGAATCAGCCGGCATTGCGGTGGTGGAGCGCGTCTCCGCCGAGGTTGCGCCGCAAGAGAGCTTCGCGGGCTACGTGCGCACCAAGCACGAAAAGATGGGCCACATCTCGGACTTGTCTGAATATAAATAACTTATCGTCTAAGTAGGACTGGCGCCGCGGGCGGCGCCGGGCGCTGCGATCAACGGCGCTATGGGGCTTGGCCTCGACTCCGCCTTTGCCTCGAGGGTTCAGGCCCTGGCCAAACCGGGACAGACCTTCGATCCCGACTCCCATGCGCAATCTTTACGACGATCTATACAAAATATCTACCGGAAAATGGACACTCGCCACTTTTCAGGCCGCGCGGCATAGACTTGTTACGTTGGGACGATTTTTGCCGGAGCAGCAATCCAATGAAGAGGAATAGCCCGCATCCAACTCTAAGCCAGGTAGCCCGGAAAGCAGGGGTTGGGACCACAACTGTTTCCCGTGTCATCAATGGCGGCGATCGCGTGAGTCCGAAGACATTGGCCCGTGTGCGGCGCGTCATCGAAACACTGTGTTATGTGCCCAATCTGGCGGCACAGACCCTGAAAGGTCATCGCACCAAGACAATCGGCCTTGTAGTTCCCAGCATCGCCGATCCCTTCTTTGCAAGTTGCGCGGAAGTCGTGCAAGCCATCGCGCGCGCCAATGACTCGATGCTGATCGTGACGGTAACGGCCAACGATTCACGCACAGAGATAGAAAATCTAAACCTTCTCATACGGCATCGAGTGGATGGCCTGATCATTGTGCCTGCCAATTCGCAAAGCCCGGCGTTGCGTGAGCTCTTAGATCGGATCGCCATGCCGGTTGTGGCCATCGACCGCCCTGTCGCCAAATCGGCGATTGCCTCCGTGGTAGCCGACAACCTCATAGGAGCGCAGACGGCCACCCAGCACCTGATCGATCACGGCCGCAAGCGGGTAGTCTGTCTCACAGGTGAAAGCACGTTGTACACGATTCGCGAACGAATAAGTGGTTACCGCAAGGCAATCGAATCCGCGCACCTGACTCCCATCATCGACACCTCAGTCAAGGACTACAAATCAGCCGAATACGCGATCAAGAGCCTGCTGGACGGACCGAATCCGCCGGACGCAATTTTTTCGACGAAGAATAGCACCACAATCTACGCTTTCGAGGTGCTGCAGCGTTTCAACATCTCCGTGCCCGGAACCATCGCCTTGTTAGGCTTTGACGATTTTGAGCTTGCCTCGACGGTTCGTCCATCGATCAGCGTGATTCAGCAGCCGGTCGAAGAGATCGCGCGACGGGCCGCGGAGATTCTTTTTGAGCAGTTGTTCGATGAGCGCAAAACAGGATCGCGCCTTTTTTCCAAACACCCTCAACCAATCAGGATGCACACGCGCCTTATCCAGCGCAGTTCCTGCGGGTGTGTTCCACAGATTTCTTGAAGTTACAAGAGTGTCGAGCGCCCGGATCTGATAGGTCACAGGAAGTTACTCTTCCCAACCCCGAATCGATAACTCACAACCGAATTACAAAGCGAAATGACATATCCTCTCCAAACCACATGATGTAGTTCGTCCCCCATGCGTTATTGAAAAGATTGTAGTGAATTCCTTCGCGCAGATCGGGCTGACTCCGCGAAAATCCGAGCGGGGCTCGTTTCCCTAGGGCGACAAGCGGCGCATCGATGGAGTGGACAGACAAGCTTCCGTTGTTGTCCTCATAGAAGACCCCGTCCGAGACGGCGTGCGTGTGGCGATTGCCGGAATCCACCACGTCGTATGGCGAAACCCGTTGGCCTGTCTTCTGCATTGTCCAGCCCATTGGGTCGGGAGCGATGGGGTTGAAGGTCATCCAAATAGCCTCGGGAAGCCGCGTCGGCGCTTTTGCGGCCCAGTAGACGTTCACCTCGATAGACGGCTCAGCTTTCGGAAATACGTACTCGGCTATGATCCGCTCGGGAAAGGCCGCCCGCCCTGACGCGATGGATGCGTCGTCGTCGATCTTGAGGTAGGCAAGCAGGCGATGGGATGCTTCGTCTTCTGATGTTTCCAGCCGCAACAACCGCGGTTGCCATATCCGACTCTCTGCTCCGAAGCGTTCGATATTCGGCTTGCCAAAATCTTTCTTGGCCCAATCCTCATTGCTGATTACGTAGTTCCTGAAGAAGGCCGCGTAATCATCTTGCGAGAGAGTTTGATAGGAAAAGAGAGCCAGCGGATGATCGTGCGCCGCCCAATCACGGCCGGTCTTCTTGTGATGAAGTTTATGGATTGCTCCGGTCTCTTGATCAAATTGAACAATGAAGTGCGTTGTGTTCAGATCCTTTTCGGCCGGATGGGATTGCGCGAGCGGCCGTGGTGGCTTCGCATTCAACAAATCAATCGCAGCGAGAGCTTCCGCTTTCAAGACAGGCGGAAGCGTGTCAATCCCCGAGAACAAGTCTTGTCTCTTCTCGTTCCAGCTAAACTCCACCACTTTGTAGTTGCGAGTATCTAACATAGCCCGTAAATCCTGGGGCAGATAGTTATCGAAGTCCAGCCATGTCTTGGTATCTGTTCCCCACGTATGCTCAACTTCCAGCAGCAGGTGGCGCAAGAGGCCGATGTCGGTTGGGTCGCCCACGGCAAAGCGGCCCTCGCTAATCCAACGCTGACGGAGCCGGCTCACCTCCCGATATCTGGCAACTTTCAAAGGGTCGCTTGCGATCCCATGAATCCATGTATCGCCTACTTCCTGGGTGACCACTGGAAGCGCATAAGTGTGCCGGGCTACTTCATTTGCTACAACAGTAAGATTCGTTGGAACAATCTCCGCGTTGGGAAAGCGGCTCTTTAGGGTGGCAAACGTTTGTGATATTTCTTCCGGCGTGTGCGGTCCGCTGTTATCGCCTTTGACTACGATGGCAAAGGCAGCATCGGAATCAGGGACAACCTCTATGCCGCCATATCCGGAGTGATACATGACGGCGATGGAAGCGCCCGTAGCGTCCTTCCATTGGAACAGGCCGGGGAGAATCGCCGGGGTGCTTGCATCGTTGACGCCAATATCCAGGAATGTTACACCGGCTGAGGCAAGCGGCTGGACAATTCCGCGGGTATGGCCGGGCACGTCGGTCATTTTGGCGCCAGTGGTCTTGCACCCGAACCGTCGATCCAAAGCCTGCGACAAAGCAATAGCTCCGGAGATCATGCTCGGATCCATCATCTCCGTCTGCCAGCTAAAGGGGAGAGCGTGCCATGCGATATAGCCCGAGTGGATCGCCTCTTCCATGCGCTTGCGCTGGTCGTGATCGGCCTGCTCAAGGTATTCATAAAGCAGCCACGATCCCGTAGTCCACACATATTTCGGCGATCCTTCCTGACTTAGCGAGGCCGCCGTGGTAATTGCTTTTGGAAAATAATCTTCAAAGTAGCGTTTGACAACCGCGGCTTGAGTGTCGACGAATCCTGCGTCAAAATGGCACTTGAATACTGTAAGAACTCGTTTGACGCGCAGCGCGTCCGGGGCGGCGATATTGAATAAGCCGAAACCGTGGGCGGCTGTTGAGCCTCCAACGAGAGTGCCTGCCGACGCGGCAAGTGCTTCAAGAAATGTTCTGCGTTTCATCAATGCCTCCGCATGGCTTACCGCATTGTGTGATATTTCGTCGTAAAGCGAGTTTGTACGAATGGCTCACATCGGCGAAGCGTTGAATTTGAGCTATGCTTTCTCGCACTTCTTTCTATCAGCTGTTACCGCATTGATTCGATATATCCCAGTTGACGTAGACAGGATTACCTAACAACCACAGCTTGCCGTCGGCGCCCACCACTTCTGCGCGGAACCAGTGGCGGCGGCCATCGCTCACCCAAGCCAAAGAAAAACTCTGATCGGTAGACGAAACAGCCACGCCGGTTTTGAGAGCAACTCCCTCGCCGTCCTCGATCCAGCGTGCCGTTCCGCCTGTTGCGGCGGTTACATGCATATCGAAGTTCACCGTTTCGCCTTCCGGAGCGACGAGAAGATCTCCCATGTGAACAGCCTTGTCTCCGGCTCGCGCTGTCACTTCGAGAAGACGATTCCGGGTTCCCGCAAGGTCGATGAACACGTGCCCGGCGCGGATGCCGGCAATAATCGCGGGCGTCGAAAGTTCTGTGGCATAGACGACAGTCGTTGGACTCCCGATAGAGCCAATTTCGTCGAGCGGCTGCATGGGCCGGTGATTGTCGCTTCCGCCAATTCCCGCCAGACGGCAGCCATCGTTCAGTTGCTTGTCCCAAAAAGGAATGTTGGGGATGCTGTACTGCTCGCTGCCTCCGTTTACCGCTTCTACGGTTGTCAGCAGATGCATATCCACCTTGGAAGGCGGCGTCCATCCACACCCCATACACATTTCGCCGCTGGGGTCGCCGGGATGATTGATTGAAGTAATTCCACCCAGGCTGTCGGCGTTGCGCAGCAGAGTATTCATGTCGGGAACTTCTTTGCTTCCCAGGCGAAAATCGACAAAATCAGTGGTGCCGAGAAAGTTGATGTGGCCGTCGAAGGTGGTGATTTCGCGTCCGGGAATCAGCAGCAACTTATCAAAGTAAGGCTGCAACTCGCGCATGGGATTATATTGCGAGGTCGCGTTGTGGTCGGTAATCGCGATGAAGTCGAGTCCGCGACGGGCGGCCGCATCCGCAGTGAAGTAGACCGGGCACGGTACCATCTTTCCCGTCTGACTCGGACATTCGCCATCGCTCTGCGCGGTGTGCATATGCAGATCGCCGCGATACCATGCAGGCCCTGCCTTGAGCGGCACATTCAATTCCGCTGGTTCGCTCGATACGGAACCGGTGGATGAAAAGTACAGATGCACGATGAAGTGCGATTGCACATTCGGGCGAATGTTAGGCACGCCGATCAGCACATTCCACTTACCCGGAGGAATAAGTCCCGGAAGGCACGAGGGGGTGGCATCGTTAATTCCCACAGTGAGCAGGGATTTGTTGCCGCCGCTCCAGCAGCGAAGTTCCTCGGGATCAAGCAAGCCCAGATCGAGAGCTGTGTGCTGCTCCTTGCCGGTGTAAGCGAAAGTCAGCGTGACCCGCTCCGTTCCAGCAGGCACCACGAATGGCACTTGAATGTAGGTCTGATTCTGCGCGTCGGTGACTACGCCCTCTAGAACCATATCCGGAGCGGAAGCGGGAGTGGCAGTAGGAGTCTGCTGGCCGCCCATGGCAGCGGCCGAAATCGGAAACAAAAAGAAAGAAAGCGTGGCGCAGGCGATGGTTCGTCCTGACCGGAATAATAGGTGAGTCATGGTTGGCACTCCTGGCGCGAACTGAGAGGATCTTAATTTCTTGGGTTGGAAACATGCCTGGGATTGATCTATTCGGTTTGCACAGGCGGTGAAAGGAAAAAGTCTCTCGGCCCAAGCGCGGCGCAATCTTCAAACCCTGTACTTATGATACTAGGGAAGCATGATTGAGGCGAGAAAAAGGAATGCGCTGAAGATACTTTTCTGAGAAAGAATCTTCAGCGCATTGTTAGTTCAGAATTTACGGAAACCGCAAGCTCCGTTTAGAAGATAATCTTGCCCGCGAATTGTAACTGGCGTGGAGAACCCTGAATCGAGTTGATCACACCAAAGGTGGTGCCGAGGGAGGTATTCGGATCGCCGTAGTTGGTTTTATTGGTGATGTTGAAAGCCTCGGCACGGAACTGCAGCTTGGCTCTCTCCGTAATGGGAAAGTCCTTGGTCAGGCCCGTGTCGAGCTGGTAGTAAGCGAAACCTCTGACGGCGTCGCGGGACGAATTGCCAAAGGGCGCATTGGCCGGCGGAGTGGAGTAGGCGGCCCCATTGAGGTATTGAATGCCGCTAAACGTTGGGTTGTAAGACCTGTCCGTGGACATGATCGGGCTGCCGGTCAGGTTGGGACGGTAGGAATTGCGGCCGCTGATGGTGATAAGCGACGAAACCTGCGTATTGTTGTTTGGGCTATAGGCCATGGTGAGCGGGTCGCCGCTGCGAGCCTGAAAGATATCTGTTGTCTGCCAGCCGCCCAGAGCGGTGTTCCATGCGCGGTTCATATTTCCACCCAGCCGATGGCCCTGGCCAATGGGCAGCGTCCAGACGACGGAGGTCGAGTCAACGAACGGATGGTTGTATGCGGATATGCCGCGGTCGGCCTGCCAGTCATAGACGTTCTGCACCGAAGGAATGCCGTTGCCGCAGTTGTTGCAGTTGCCGCCGCCGTCCAGGGACTGGGCGGCGATGTCGATGGCCTTCGACCACGTGAAAGAGTTCAGCAGGTAGAGTCCGGAGGTGAAGCGCTGTTCCACCTTGGTTTGCAGGCCGTTGTAATGGGAGTAGCCCCAGGGCAGGGTGCCGATAATCGAACCAAAACCGGGGTAGCTGAAGACACGGGACTGGAGCGTAGCTGAACCGCCGGCGGTGGTCTGTGGCGCGGCCTGGTTGATGTCGTTGAAAAAGACTTCGTTAACGCCGGTGTTGCCCACATAGGCCAAATCGATCAGCAAATTGTGGCCCATATCGCGCTGCGCAGAGAAGTACCAGCTCCGTACCTGGGTGTCTGGCGAGCTGTGAGGCATGTACTGGAGGGCCGCATTGGGGGCGTCGGCTATGGTCCAGGTTGCAGGGTTGGCGAAATTGGTCGGGAAGCTGGCCTCGGTGTTGAGATAGCCGATTGTTCCAGTAGCGGCGTTGGGGGTCTGTCCGGGATAAACCTCCTGTAGCGCGTCGATGCCGTATGGTGCGTTCAGGGTCAGGTAGCTGGAGCCGGTGCGGTTCCAGTGCGAATAGCTGATGCCAAAACCACCGCGCAGAACCGTGTTGTGGGTGAGAGCGAGGGCACCGCCGATACGCGGGCCAAAGTCCTCCTTATTCGGAGCGACCGTGTAGCGGTCGCCGGAGGTGGCCAGCACCATGGACATAGTGGCGGGATCGAAGTTGGAGAGCTGGTTGTTGGCCTCGTAAATGGGAGTGGCATATTCATAACGCAGGCCCAGGTTGATCGTTAGCCGGTGGTTTACTTTCCAGTCATCCTGCACGTAGCCGCTCCATCCCCAGTCGCGAATGTTGGCAATAGTGGGGCTGGAGAGCCCCATTTCGGTGCGATAGCCGAGTAGGAAGTCGGCATAGTCGAACATCTTATTCGTATTGGCATCCACGGGATTCGGGACAGTTGGAGCGGGATCGCCCGCAACCGCGCAGAGGGGTGTGTGGGCGGGGTAGGGAGGGGACGGGAGAAAGAGCCCATAGTAATCGTCGTAGCATAAGCCGCTCATCTGCGCATCATAGGCATCGCCGCCCATGACGGGGTGCAGATCCTCCTGCGCCACGTGGAGCATCGTGTACTCGAGACCAACCTTGAGGGTGTGGCCCGGCAGCATCCGGGTGTAGCTGACTTTGGGATTCCAGTCTGTGGGGTTCTGGTACTGCGGGCTGGTAAACAAGCGGCCAAGGCTGGTGAAACCGCCATCGACGAAGTATTCGTATGTGACGCCGCCGGTGTATTGAGGGTCGGTGGGAAGGCCGGTGATGCCGAACATCGACAACATGCTGGGTCCGCCGGCCAGCGGAGGAGTTTTGCCCGCCTGCATCCTTGAGAAAGCGAAACGGGCCTCAAGCAAGGACTTCGAATTAATGGTCCAGGTAGCGCCGCCCACGATCTGCATCATCGGGGCATAGACGTGGCCGTCACCGTTGGCGCCTGCCGTGCCGGCAATGGATCCGGGGTCAAAAGCATTGAACCGGCTCTGCGAGTAACGGGTAAAGAGACGCAGGTTCTTGCTCGCATCATAGTCCACTTTCACGTCGCCCTTGTCGCGGTCGAAAGTGTCGGGATCGAGAATGATGTAGTTGTTGGATGAATTGCTGTTGGTGGTTGGCGGCAGGTAGAGATTCCCGTTGCTGTCCTTACCTTGCATAAGCGTGGCAGCGTAATTGATAACAGCCGCTGCGGGAATCTGGCCGTTCGCGTATTCCTTGCCGCCGGCGCCGCCTGCGGCGAGCAACAGGCCACCTCCGAGTTCGGTGCTGTTGTTGCACGGGTTCGGGTTGAGGTCCGGACCGCCGTTCAGGCCATAGTAGGGACATGGGTTGTCGACCGGCAGGTAACCTTTCGTATTATTCGGATCGTTGACGTCGTCAATCAGGTAATAGCCGAGAGGGGTGCCGGTGGGGCTCAGACCTCGCTCAGCCGCGTTGGGCAGGGTAGACGCCTGCGTGGCGGAGCTGGATTGACGGAAACCCTCGTAGTCAACGAAGAAGAAGAGCTTGTCCTGCTTCAGCGGACCGCCCAGGGTGCCGCCGAACTGGTTTTGATGCAGCGACGGCTTTCCACCATAATCCGGCAGGAAGTAGCCGCTTGCGTCCAGATCCGTGTTGCGCAGGAACTCCCATACGCGGCCGTGGAGCTGGTTGGTGCCGTATTTAGTGACCACGTTGATGGTGGCGCCACCGGAGCGTCCGTACTCCGCGCCCATGTTATTAGTCACCACTTGAAACTCAGCCACCGCGTCCGGCGATAACTGCACCACCTGGTTTGAGAATCCCTGGTTGGAGGTGCCATAGAAGTTGTTATCCAGGCCGTCCAACAGATAGTTATTGAAGACGCTGCGCAAGCCGTTGACGTCGAACGACCCTTCGCGCTGGGTGTAGTTTGTGCCCAATTCGGCGGGGCTGGGAACGACGCCGGCGGTCAGCTCGACCAACTGCGAGTATTCGCGCCCGTTCAGCGGCAGTTCGGCGATTTCGCGCTCATTGACCACCTGCCCGCGCTCGCTCGATTCGGTCTCCAACTGTGTCGCCTCAGCCGTGGTAGTTACAGAGGCGGTTGCGGCGCCCACCCGTAGGGGAACGTCTACGCGCTGGTGCGCGCCGACCGTCAGTTCAAATTTGGCCGTGGCCACTTGAAAGCCCGGCGCCGTCACCTTCAGCTCATAGGGGCCGATGGAAACGTCAATGAACCGGAACTCTCCCCGGTCATCGGAGGTTGCCGTGGCGAGCGCCCCGGTGGCTGTGTTGTGCAACGCCACCTGAGAGTGTGAAACGGCCGCTCCGCTCGGATCGGTCACGATTCCGAGCACCGTTGCTGTATCGAATTGCGCTCTGGCACTGGCTGCAAGCACCACAAAGAACACAAACACTGCTAAACGCCGCATCGTTTCTTCCTCCGGAATTTTGCTGAAGTGGACTTACGGGAAATGCTATGCCTCGCCGGATAACGGTGTCAATAGCAAAAGGCGGTGTCGGCGCGGGCATTGGCGAGTAGCCTTGCCTGATAAATTAAGGCCCGATGAATTAATTGTTTTGTAATAAAGAAAAGTCAGCATGAGTTCGAAAGATTGTTAGCGGGTGAGTTATAAGATGCGAGGCGAGTAATTGGATGGAATCTTGTAAGTAATAAATGAGTCATAAGTGGCTTAATCTAATTTCCCCGCACCAGGTGCAAATTGCTGCGCCGGATGCGGGGATGGTGTGGCCCGCTACGCGGGGATTAGCTTTCTAGAAGAACATCTTCAGCGCGAGTTGAATCGTACGCGCCCCGTTGTTCCCGTTGCTGTTCTTCGTAGCCCCGATGTTGCTGAAGCTGCCGGCCTGGAAGTTCAACTGCTGCGGCTGCGCGAAGGGCGGCGTGTTGGTGATGTTGAAGGCTTCCGCGCGGAACTGGAAGCGGAACGATTCCGTGACTGTGAAGTTCTTGAGAAGCGCGGCGTCCAGGTTGGTGTAATGCGGCCCGCGCACCTGTTGGATCTCTCCACCGAGCGGCGAGTAATCGACCTGTCCAACTTGGGTAGCCGTAGGCGGCGTAGCGAACGCGCTGGGGTTGAGCCATTGCGTATAGTTGTGTGGTCCGGCATAGAGACTCTGTCCGGCTACCACGTTGGCGGAGCAACCGAAGTCGGCCGTCGTGGCGGTGGGGCAAGTGACCGTGAACGGCTGCCCGCTTTGGAAGGTGTAGAAGCCGCTGATCTCCCACCCGCCCACGATGAGGTCCGCGGCCCTGTTCATGGCGGAGCCTAACAGCTTGCCACGGCCGAAGGGCAGGCCGTAGGTGGCGGCGGCGTGCCACAGGTCGGTGGCGTCGGCGTCGCAGAGGCCGTAGTCGCCTTTGATACCGAACCCCTTGAGCCATTGGCCGCGGTAACCTGCGTTGAACTGCGAGTTCTGCGGCGCGTGCTGGTCGCCCGTGCACCGGGACCAGGTGTAGTTGGCGAGCACCGTAAGCCCAAAGCTCATCTGGTGCTGATAGGTGATCTGCATGGAGTTGTAGCTGGTGTTGGCGTTCGTGGTTTCGTAGGTGCCGTTCCGCGCCATGTATGGGTACGGAATATACAGCTGGGTGTTGGCGCCAGGCGGCAAGATCACAGAGTTGCTGTTCGAGGTCCCCAGAATATCAAGGTGACGGCCCTGGGTACCGACGTAGCCAATCTGGATCGCGTCGTGGTTCGTGAACTGATCCTCGACGGTCAGGTTCTCCGTCTGTATCATCGGCGTCTGGTAGTTGAACTGGCGGCCATTGAGAGTCGCGCCGAGATAGTCGCTACCGATGTATTGGCCTCCCACGCAAGTGCTGAGGGGCAGAGTGGAGCAGGAAACCGGCGTTGTTGTGTACGGGCTCGGGCTTTGCAGCACGGTCGCACTGTTGAAGTTGAAGTTATTGAAGGTATTTTCCAGGGTCGCCGGCGCGTTCGAAGAACCGGCGAGCAGCGGGTGATTGGAGTCGGGAGCGGGGATGGTCTGCGTGTAGCCAAAGGGATAGTTCAATCCCAGCGTGCCGCCGTAACCGAGGTTGCCCAGCGCTCCATAGGCCGTGCCGAAGCCTCCGCGTACCACCAGCGTAGGCCGCAACTTGTAAGCGAACCCCACACGCGGCGCGAAGTTGGTCTTTTGATCGTTGCCGAGTGCGGCATTTCCAGAGCACGTGATGCTGATATTGCTGAGGGCGGCCACGGTATTAAAGATCGTGGCCCGCGGGGTTTGGCAAGTCTGGTTGGGAATGTAGAAGTTTGCGGTGGCTCCATTGCCGCCCGCAGGAACAAAGTTGGACTGGAAGCCCCGGGTTTCGTCGTAGGGCGTGAACAGATCCCAGCGCACGCCCAGGTTCAACGTCAACTTGGGATTCACCTTCCAGTCGTCCTGGAAGTAGGCGCCGATGTACCAGCGATGGTCGTCGGTGACTGGAATGTTCGAGGCGGAAAAGCCGTTCTGGCCGCCCACGAAGTCGACGCCGCCATTGGTTGCTCCAACCGTGGAAGCAATCGGTGTCAGCACCATGTCACTGATGCCGTTCAACCCAGTGCCGCCCGGAGTGATACGGTTGGGAATATCGGTGTACATGCCATTGAAGCTCATGTCACCGCGGCCTTGCGGCGGCTGCGAGATGTTGCCTTCCAGGTCGTCCACCTGGATACCGGTCTTGAAGGCGTGATTGCGCCAGACCTTGGTGACCGCGTCCGCTCCCTCCAGGCTCCATACATATTGCAGCGTAGGCGAGTAGTTGCCGATGCCGAGTCCCCTGAGCCCGCCAATGTTGATGATGGGCAGGCCTCCGTTGCCGGCCACCTGCGGAACGCCCTGGATGCCGTACTCGAGGGGGATATTGCACGTACCAGGGCCCGGAGCCACGGTTCCCGTGCAGGCTGCACTTCCGAAGTCATCGCCCCAGACGGACACCTGGAGCTTGTCGCTGTGGATCATGCCTACGTGCATCTCGTTGGTGAGCGTGGGAGTGAGGATGCGCGTGTAGCCGACTGCCCAGGCCCAGGCCGGCAGTTGGTCGACGCGTCCGCCGCTCTGGCCCGCGCCAACCCCCGGGAAATACGAGGGCACATCGGCGGTCAGGTAGCTCCTGTCATAGACGCCAAACAGGATGTTCTTGGGGCCGATGTTGGCATCGATCCGAACGTCGTAGGTGTTGGTGTTTTTGTCCTCGATGGGAACGTAGCCTTGAAAATTATTGGCGAGGCCGGGGGCTGTCGCCGCCGGGTACAGGCCCAGCAGCTTGACTGCGTTCGGATCCTGGCGGCTGGTGGGAATGACGTTGAGGGTGGAGAGGAGCACGCCGCCGGCGTCCTGTGTGAAGTCCTTCGTGGTGTTGCCAACAAAGGAGGAGCAGCCGCCTGAAGCAGTGCAATTGAAGAAAGGATCGCGTACGTAGCCATTCGGCGTGCCAGTAAGGCCGGTGACTGGATCGATGCCGCTGGCCGGAAGCTGGCGGGTTGAAGCCGGATCTAAGATGGTGCCGTTGGAGAAGACGCGGCCCAGGGCGTCGGTGTGGCAGCCGGTGGTGACGCCGGCGTTGCAGGTGCTCGAGGGGTTGTAGGTGATGTTGTCCTGCAGGTTGGTGAAATTGCTGCTGACCATGCCCTTGCTGGGCACAGTCAAATTGCCGTCCGGCACCGGCAGGACGTAGCGGCCTCCCTGGTAGTCGGCAAACCAGAAGAGCCGATTCTTGCCATGAACCACCCCAGGGATGATGACGGGACCGCCCGCAGTGAATCCGAACAGGTTTTGGTGATACTCGGGAATGGCCTTACCAACGCAGAAAAAGCAGTTCGCGTTCAGATCGTTGTTGCGCACGTATTCCCAGAGGTCGCCATGCACGCTGTTGGTGCCCGATTTGAGGGCCGCGTTGACGACACCGCCGGTGGAATGTCCCAATTCGGCGCTGAAGTTGCCGCTCTGCAGCGTAAATTCCTGGACGGCATCGGGCGGCGGCACGATGGCTGCGTTGGTCCCGGTATAGTTGCCGCCATAGAACTCGATGTTGTCGTTAATGCCGTTGAGGCGGAAATCGTTTTGCCATTCGTCGACGCCATTCACCCTGAAATAAGCAGACGAAGAGCTGCCTGCGTCGGCGGTGCCGTTCCCGCCACTACTGTTTGAGGGCGCATCAGTACTGACGCCGGCGGAAAGTTGCGCCAGCGAGCCCCAATCGCGGGTGACAAGCGGCAGATCGTTTACGGCCTGGTTGGTGATGGTTTGCCCGATCTGCGCGTTCTCCGCCTCAAGCAGCGGAGCCGCGGCGGTGACGGTTACAGACTGGCTCACATTGCCGGTAGCAAAAGGTATATCCAGGGTCAAAACCTTTTGTATGTGAACCTCAACTCCGTGAATCACATAGGCTTTGAATCCGGCTCCTTCTGCCTTGATGCTGTAGGTTCCGGGCTTCAGATCATCGAAGACGTAAGTGCCGGTTGAGGTTGACACCGTATTGAGCTTCACATTTGTGGCGTCCGCGGTCAGCGTAATTCTTGCGCCAACAACCACCGCGCCGGTTGGGTCTGTGACGGTGCCGGTGATTCCACCGGTATCAAGCTGAGCCGTCATGCGGCAGGGAAGCAGCAGAAGAGCCAACACCCCCAAAACCGCAAGCGACAGCCCTCGAAGTGCAGTCTTGCGTGATGCCTGCAAGACCAGCGTGGAGAGAAAATTCTTTGACATGTACAGCCTCCTTGAAGTTGACCGACAATAGCAAATGTCATGCTCCTTTAACGGAGCCAGAAAACACACTCAACCATTCCACAATTCCGCAATGAAGTCAGAAAATTTGTTTGTGATTGACCCCAAAATTGATTTGTCTCTCGTGCATGGATTTCACGGAGAACAGGCGCTTTTTCTCTGGCCTGCCCATGCACGGATTCCGGGGTTTCCATGCACAGCCTCAGGGACTGATTGACCCTCCGGTAACGATTCAACACCGAAATGGTATCGATTCCACTGACGCCAGAATTGTGCGACTACCGCGGAAAGTTGTCAAGTTAAATTCTGCGCATCTGGTACAACCCGACAAATGCGGCCAAGCTGTGGAAATCGGGTCAGCCGCGGACGATTGATTGCCGGGTGGGATTACATCGAATCAATTCAATAGTTTCAATCAGTTAGGGAATATTGAGAGCCAGCTTCGGGGTTGAACGACGCGCGAAAAGCGTCCGCAAGCTCCGATCAGACTGCGTTAAAGCTGGGTGACAAATCTCTTCCCGCATAGCGTCGAAATGGGCGGGTTGATCCGGCACAGACGGGCGGGAGCCGTGGATTGGGACAGGCGAGATGGTTCGGGAGGGTGAAAATTCCGTCAGCGTTGCGCGTTCACCCAGCGCTCTTCACGCGCACCACGGTGATTTTGGCAAAGCCCTCTTCAAAGATCGGCGGCTTCAGCCTATCGGCCATCTTGCGCATCACGTCCTCGCTCACCGAGCGGTCGCGCTTGCTGTTTCGCTCCAGGCACACGTCGAGCGGCACGTCGAAGAAGACCGCTTGCACCTCGTAACCGAAGCTCTTGGACATCTTGATCCATTGGCGGCGCTCGTGGATGGAAAGGTTTGTCGCGTCCACATAGTTCCATGGCATGCGGGCGATCAGTCTTGCGCGCAAGAGCGACCGCAGGGTGGAAAAGACCAGTCCCTGGTAGCGCTGCTCCTCCACGTCGTCGAAGAGGATGTTGCGCAACAAATCACTGGACAACGGCGTGACGCCGCGCCGCCGAAACCATGTGGTTTTGCCCGAGCCGGGCAGACCGATAGCCAGGACCACGTAGCCCTTGGGGGCCTGCGGCGAGTGCTCGGCCGCCTCAGGTTCGGGCGGCGCCACGGAGGGCATATCCGGTTGCGTTTCCATCTCGAAGCGCGCGGAGTCGGCCGGCTCATTCCACTCCTGCCTTGCGGGCCGCTCCTGTTTCGCGGAGGATTCGGGCCTTGGGCGCCGTTCCGGCCTGGCAGACCGTGAATCAGCCGGACGCGGCTCTGCCGGCCGCTGCACGTCGGACCGCTGCTCGCGGGGTTGCGGGACCGCTGCCGGAACCTCGTCCGGATAGAGCGGCACCAGCGGCCGCAGTTGATTCGATGGGAGTTCCTGGCCGATTTTGCCGGTGGATTCGGAGATATTTGGGGTGCGTCTCGAACGTTTTCTCATGCCGCCTTCAACAGGTGCGTACTGATACCGGGATACCATACTTCCCGAGGAGGCTGCAAATGATGTGCACCACGTCACATACATTCCTGCATCGGGAACGGCACACTATAGGAGCGAGAAGTTCTGCGCAAAACGGAAAGAAACGCGCTTTGATTTTGTCTCCGTTGGCTAAAATGATACGATCATGAGTTTGGTGGAATTGCCTGACGGGCGGTTTTCAGCCGCCGAACCAGAACAAGCCTGAACCAGCTCAACCACAGTCTCACTGACTACGAAGGAGAATACACACATGGCAGTTAAGGTTGGAATCAACGGCTTCGGCCGCATTGGCCGCAATGTTTTGCGCGCCTCGCTTGGCAATCGGGAGATCGATTTTGTTGCCGTCAACGACTTGACCAGCCCCGCGACGCTGGCCCACCTGCTCAAGTACGACTCGATTCTGGGCAACCTGAAGAACGAAGTCGTTGCGGGCGCGGATTTCATCGCCATCGACGGCAAGAAGATCAAGGTCTTTTCCGAGCGCGACCCCGCCAAGCTGGATTGGGCTTCAGTGGGCGCGCAGGTAGTGGTTGAGTCGACCGGCTTCTTTACCGACGCGGAGAAGGCGAAGGCTCACCTGGGCGCGACCGTCAAGAAGGTCATCATCTCGGCTCCCGCCAAGAACGAAGATCTGACCATCGTGCTCGGCGTCAACCAGGACAAGTACGACGCCGCCAAGCACAACATCATCTCCAACGCCAGTTGCACCACCAACTGCCTGGCGCCGGTCGTCAAGGTGATCCTGGAAACGTGCGGCATCGTCTCCGGCATCATGACCACCATCCACAGCTACACCAACGATCAGGTCATCCTGGACACGCCGCACAAGGACTTGCGTCGCGCCCGCGCCGCCGCCCTCAGCATGATTCCCACCTCGACAGGCGCAGCCAAGGCCCTCAAGCTGGTAATCCCGGAGAGCTCGGGCAAGCTGGACGGCTTCGCCATCCGCGTTCCCACCCCCAATGTCTCCATCGTCGATCTGACCTTCATCGCCGAGAAGCCCATCACCGCCGAAGCATTGAACGCCGCCTTCAAGAAGGCTTCTGAGGGCGAATTGAAGGGCATTCTGGGCTACGACACCAACCTTCTGGTCAGCTCCGACTTCAAGGGCGATGCGCGCAGCTCAATCGTTGACGCGCCTCTGACCAAGGTGGTCGGCAACAGCGTCAAGGTGCTGAGTTGGTACGATAACGAGTGGGGCTACTCCAGCCGCGTCGTCGATCTGATCGGCTTCCTGGCGAAGAAAGGCCTGTAAATCTCAGCGCGCCGCGGCTCGCTCCGCGGCGCGCCTTTCACACATCATGCGCAAAAACATCAGCGGTAAGTCGCCCTTCGAGCCCATCATCGGTTTTTCTCGCGCGGTGCGCGTGGGCAATGCCGTATATCTCTCTGGAACCGCCCCGGCCGGCGCCAAAGAGCGCGACGCCGCCGGCCAAACGCGGCGCATCTTCGAGATTGCCGCCAAGGCGCTGGCTGAAGCCGGCGCTTCTCTCCAGGACGTTGTCCGCACGCGCATCTATCTGGTCCACGCCGAGGACTGGGAGGCTGTGGGACTCGTGCATGGCGAATACTTTTCCGACGTTCGTCCCGCGGCTACCATGGTGGTGGTATCTCAGTTGCTCGACCCCGCCTGGCGGGTTGAAATCGAGATGGACGCAGTGATTTCCGACACTGAATCCGGCGCCGCACCCGGATCGACTATTACCTAGTACCAAACTACCAAGGAAGGCCGTCCCATGCCCAAGCTCTCCATTCGCGACATCGATCTGGCCAACAAGCGGGTCTTCATCCGCGTCGATTTCAATGTGCCGCTCACTGAAGACGGCTCGACCATCACCGACGACACCCGCATCGCGGCCACGCTGCCCACCATCGTCTACGCCATCCGGCACAAGGCCAAGGTCATTCTGGCTTCGCACTTGGGCCGCCCCAAGGGCAAACCCAATCCAAAATATTCGCTTCGTCCCGTGGTTCACCGTCTGCGCGAACTGCTCAATAAGGCACTGGGCGAAGATATCAACGTGGCCTTCGCGCCCGATTGCATCGGCGAAGTAGCCGGCGAAATGGCCCGCCAGCTTGAGTCCGGCCAGGTGCTGCTGCTCGAGAATCTGCGCTTCCACGCCGAGGAAGAGGCCAACGATCCGGCTTTTTCAAAGGCGCTGGCTTCGCTGGCCGAGGTTTACGTCAACGACGCCTTCGGCTCCGCGCATCGCGCCCACGCCTCCACCGAGGGCATCACCCACTTCCTCAAGCCCGCAGTAGCCGGCCTGCTGATGGAAAAGGAAATTACCTATCTCGGCAAGGCCCTGGAATCGCCTGAAAAGCCTTTCGTGGCCATCATCGGCGGCTCCAAGATCTCCGGCAAGATAGACGTGATCGACAACTTGCTCGACAAGGTCGATACGCTGGTCATCGTTGGCGGCATGGCATACACTTTCCAGCGCGCGCTGGGCGTGGCGACCGGCAAGAGCCTCGTGGAAGAAGACAAGATCGACATGGCCAAAGCCGCCATCGAGAAGGCCAAGGCCAAGGGCGTCCGGCTGCTGCTGCCCGTCGATAACATCCTGGCCGATAAGTTTGCCGCCGACGCCAAAACCCAGCCGTGGGATTGCTCGGTCGATTTTCCCGCCGACTGGCAGGGTTTGGACATTGGCCCCAAGTCCATCGCGGCCATCGAGGAAGTGGTTTCGACCGCGCGCACGATTGTCTGGAACGGTCCGGCCGGCGTCTTCGAGTTTCCCCGCTTCGCCGTGGGCACAAACGCCATCGCCCATGCTGTTGCGGCCAACCGGGCGGCCATCTCTATCATCGGTGGCGGCGACTCGGTCTCGGCTATCAACCAGGCCGGAGTAGCCGACCAGATCACTCACATCTCCACCGGCGGCGGCGCTTCGCTTGAATTTCTGGAAGGGAAGAAGCTGCCAGGCGTAGAGGCGTTGACGAACAAGTAGCAAATCAAGAACTGAAGTTCGCTGGCCCGGACGCTATCATCCGGGCCAGTTCAATTTCCGGGTCGGGAGAGACGGAATGGCCTACTACACGCGAGTCTTATCGAAAGATGAAGAGTTCCCATCCTTTGAGGAACTCGAGCAGTTGATTCAGGAAGGCCATCCCGAGCACAAACTGACCATTGAAGAGGGAAGCGAAGAGGAGTGGGAGACTCTTCTGCTTTCCAGTGTAGATGATGTCGAAGTTGCTTTGATTGAGCGCAACCTCGTCAGCATCGGTTCAATCGGTCAGGACGAAATCGCGGACTTCATCGAGGAACTCCAGGGTTGCAAGCCGGAAAGCGGTGTTCAGTGGCTTGAGGAATATCTGGCCGAAGTCAAAATGATCTACGCGTTTCAGCACCTGCAAGGAGCGGAGACGGTGGAAGGCGGCAATGCTCTGCACGCCTTGCGGTCGGCCCTCTGGGAACGCGGAGAAGCCATCATTCAGGCAGACAACGAAGGCTTTACCAACGAAGACGGTTACCACATTGTCTGGCAGTTTTCTGACTCGGTCTCCGGCCCCTGGAATATGGGCGTCCTTCAAGACGGCGTTTGGTACCACTTCACAATGGATTTGGGCGACTCCGATCATCGATTCGCTTTCTTCAAAGGAGAAGTGCCATCCGATTTGACCGCCGTTCTGGCATTAGGATCTCAAGACTAGGCACGCAAGCTTTCCATTCGCCACAGTTTCTCGATTTCTGCCGCACTGTGCCGGCCGTCACCCCATGCCGCAATCCCATCCACTAGAATCACACAGAGGAGTTCCGAAAAAATGGCCCGTAAAGCACTCATTGCCGCTAATTGGAAGATGTACAAGACGCCTGCCGAAGCCAAGGCTTTTGTCGATGCCTTTTTGCCCCTCGTTGCCGGGCACTCCCGCGACGAGATCGCCCTGTTTCCCTCGCCGGTTCTGTTGCCCACTGTGATTGCCGCCGCCAAAGGCAGCAACGTCGCCGTCGGCGCGCAGAACATCCACTTTGCCGAGGAGGGCGCCTACACTGGTGAAACTTCGGTGGGCCAGCTCAAGGCTGTGGGCGGAACGCACACGCTCATCGGCCACTCCGAGCGGCGCCAATATTTCGCCGAGACCGACGAGATCGTCAACAAAAAGCTGCACACTGCGCTGAAGCACGGCCTGATTCCCATCGTCTGCGTGGGCGAAGTGCTGGCCGAGCGCGAGGCGGGCAAGACCGCCCAGGTGCTCAAGACGCAGATCACCGGAGCCTTTGCAGGCATCACGGCCGAGGCCGCCGCGCCCATCGTGATTGCCTATGAGCCGGTGTGGGCCATTGGCACCGGTAAGACAGCTACGCCGGAGATCGCCGTCGATGCGCACAAGATTATCCGCGCAGAAGTGGCTAGGCTGCTGGGCGCGGATGTTGCGGCCAAAATGCGCATCCTCTACGGCGGCAGCGTCAAGCCGGATAACGCCACATCGCTGATTGGCCAGGAAGAAATCGATGGTGCGCTGGTGGGCGGCGCCAGCCTCAAGCCCGACTCGTTTGCGGCCATCGTCAAGTATTAATCGCTGTTGAGCAAAGACACATACGGCCGCGAATCAAAAAATTCGCGGCCGTATGTGTCTTTAGGCTATCGCGGGTGCCCCAGGTCTCGATTTTGAGACCTGGGATATTCCGGCGCCGTTCCCGGCTAAAACGGATCCTTGCTGCCGCCGCCGCATAGCTCGACCGCATGGACCAAGGCTTTGGCGACGCGGTTGGCCATCTCTTCATCGGCAAAATAGAATCCATTCGCTTGATTTCCAGCTCTTCGCTCCACAACCAGAAACATGGGCGGATCGAATCTCGGCTCCCAGGTCGGGTGTCCGGCAGCGGCATAACTCCGCTTCATATCCTGCTCGGCCGGCATCACCACCAGGTCCTGCACATCGTGAAGGCTGAACGCGACGTCAGTATCCGTGAGTACAGCGCCATTCTTCTTGACGTTCCCGTGATAACTGATCCGGCACGCAGCAGGATCGGCAACGATGTTGCTCGCCTCGCCGCTGTACTGATCGACGTAGTCTTTCCCATCAGCATTGTCGTGCGTATAGACGGCAAAGTTCAGCCTTCCCCGCTCTTGCACCTTGGTCTGGATAAACTGCATAGTCGCCGCCAGCGAGGGGCCGTCGGGGGCTGGCTTGGGCGGGGGCGCAACAGGTTGTTGTGCCGAAAGCGTGAAAGCAATCCCGCAAAAAAAGAACGCCGCAAGCAACTTTCTCATGTTCATGATTTTGCCTTTCTTCCATGGCAAAGGCGGAAGCAGGGAATTTCTCCCTGCTATCGCCGTGGAATGGTCAACGCCGCGAAGACCGTGTTATTGCTGCTGTGGACTGGCGAAGGCCGACTGGGTAACGCTGGTTTCGGTCTGATTGGCCTGTTGCTGCTGGGCATCGAGGAGTGCCTGCACATTCTCGTTGTCCGCCGGAGGCTCATCCGCTGGCCGGGGCGGCGGTGCAATGGCGGACATCGGGGCTCCAGGCAATCCGCTCTTGCCCTGCTGCGCGTGCAATGTCTGCAGGCCGGAATCCAGTTGGGCGCGGAAGTTGTTCTGCATCTCCTGGAGGCTCTCCAGCGGCACGCTCACAGTCAGCCCTGCCGGACAATCGGCCTTTCGGCTGCTGACCACGATCAGGTCCGCTGTAATCGAGTCGTCCGGCGGCGCGGCCACCAGCTTGATCACGTCTCCGGTCGAGAGTGCGCACTGCTGCCCGTCCGCGGTGGTCACGTTCAGGCCCTGGTTGACCACGAATAAATGGTTAGGCGTGAGCACCTGCGGCAGGCCGTCGAGCGCGGGCGCCTCGTCCGGCTTTGCCGCGGCGGCGTTCTCATAGGCCAGTTGTTGCTGCACCTCTTCGGCGATCATCTGCTTGATCTCCGGAGAGATGGGCGTATCGGCCGGAGCATAAGCCTCATCGTCTCCCGGCGGTGCGGCATCATCCCCGGCGTAGCCGCTATCCGGCCCTCCGCCGCCTGCCTGAGCATCTATTTGGTAGCCATCGGCAAGGATCTGGCCGAGCAGGAAGTCCGTCAGCCAGTAGGCTCCGCTGGGATAGGTGTCCCAGGGAGAGAAGTATCCGGCGTAGAAGCCGAACCATGGAGAACCCAACCAATCCCATCCATAGGGCACAGGGGCTCCCCAGGGATAATAGGCCCACCCGTAAAACAGCGGGTCGTAGTAGTAGCGCGGAAGATAGTTGTCGAAGTCCCGTCCGTGATAGTGGTAGCCGGCGTACTCGCGCGTGGAGCTATGGCCCCCATGCACGTAAGTCCGCTGGTTGTAGTTGTGTCCGTGGTAAGAGACCGAGTGTTCCAAATAGCCTCGGTGCGCTCCGGTGGAGACCAGTCGGCTGTGATCGGGGCGCTCGCTGATTACGGTCCTTTGTCCGTGCGGGCCGTGCGCGATATCCATGGTGGGCGTATGCACGGAAGCCAGGCGTCCATTCGCGTGGAAGGAGGCAGTTTGTCCGTGCGCGCTGTAAGAGGCCAATGTTCCGTTGGGGCGCAGATTGTAGTTGCGCCCGTTGGACGCGGTCACGGTCAGGCTCTTATCCGAATGAACGGCCACCTGGCCCGCAGGAATCGACTGCTTGTTGATGCCGGTCATGCCGGTGCGCGCGGTGTTCACCTGGTGCAGCACGGATTGCGATCCAGCCGGCCCCAGCGTAGAGCTGCCCGCGCCCGGCTTGCCGGCCGTCGCTCCGGCAGAACCCGGAACGCTGTAAACGGCATGAGTGCTGCCAGATGCGCCTGCTGGCGAATTGTTATGTGGGGTGAAGGAGTTGCCGCCCGGTGCCGCCGGAGTGTAGGAGTTGCCGTGCGTGGCGGGAGGAGCTGCGGGAGTGTAGGAGTTGCCGTGTGTAGTGGCTGGGGCTGCCGGGGTGTAGCTCGTCCCGGTCGAGGCATGAGGGGTGTATGTGGTTACCCCATTCGCGTTCCTCACCGGCTCCCCGCTGACGATGGTACTGCCGGATGGATGAGATGTTGCGGAGGAGCTTGGAGTATAGACGTGCGGGGTGTAAGTTGTTCCGCCGGGAGAAGACCGGGGGCTCGATGTATTCCCGCTCGGAGCGACGCCCGGTGTATAGGTGCGCACCGGGGCGGATGGACTCGGATTCGATGGCCTGGCGCCGTTTCCGCTCGGCGGGCTATAAGGCTGCGACGGCCCGGGGTGATACGCGGGCGCTGGAGCCGGGTGGTAGGCCGGTGCCGGCGGGTGATA
>PLOI01000143.1:0-1713 GCA_003142015.1 Acidobacteriaceae bacterium
CCTTCGGCGGCGGCCTGCGGGTCCTGTAGCAGCCGGAGCTCGCAGCCGTTGGTCTGGGCAATCTCGCGCGCAATGGTGACAATTTCGATGTCGGGCGAGTAGCCGCGGGGCGTGGCCACGGTCACGTTGGCGCCCAGTTGCGCGCCGGTGAGCATCAGCGAGTGGCAGACGTTGTTCCCGTCTCCCACATAGGTAAAGTTGAGGCCGGCAGCGGAGCCGAAGTGCTCGTCGAGAGTCATGAAGTCGGCCAGCGCCTGACAGGGATGCTCGAAATCGGAGAGCGCGTTGATGACAGGCACGCGGGAATTGGCGGCCATTTCTGTGATGGTGTCGTGCGCGTAGGTGCGCAGCACGATCACATCCACCCAGCGCTCGACGTTGTGCGCCACGTCGGCAATGGATTCGCGCTCGCCCAGTTGCACGCTGGTCTGATCGACGAAGATAGCGCTGCCGCCAAGCGTATTGATGCCGGCCTCGAAGCTGAGACGCGTGCGCAGGCTTGCCTTCTCGAACATCAGCACCATCTGTTTGGCGTCGAGCGCATGGCGGTACTCGCTGGGATTGCGCTTTACATCGCGGCCCAGCTTGAGAATGGCGCGCACCTCCGCGCTCGATAGATCGGCGATGGAGCACAGATCTTCGCCAGCCAGACGCGCAGCCGCGGCAAGAACATCAGGGTCTTTCTGAACGGGAATCGCGGAATCGCTGCGATCAAGGACTGCTCTGCTAGCCATTGTTATTACCTCCTGCGGCCTGCGTTGCCGCGTAGGCGGCGGTTTGCGTGCCGCAGTGAGCGGCATGTTCGGTAAAGATTTCGTCCAGCGCCGCGACAGCGGTGTCCACGTGGGCGCGCTCCAGAATATAGGGCGGTAAGAATCGCAGAACCGTGTCGCTGGTGCAGTTGATGAGAATGTGCCGCTTGAGCATTTCGGCGACGACGAGCTTGGCCAGGTCGGCGGAATCGAGTTCGGCCGCAATCATCAGGCCCCGTCCGCGCACGTCAACGATGGCGTTGTGGCGCAAGGCCAGGGCGCGAAGTTGCGCAAGGAAGTAGTTACCGACCTCGGTTACGTGAGCCAGCAGATGGTCCTTTTCGAGGGTGTCGATAACGGCGATGGCCACGGCGCAGGCCAGTGGGCCACCGCCGAAAGTGGTGCCGTGCATGCCAGCGTGAATGGCGCGCGCGGCCTCTTCCGTGCAAACAATTGCCCCCAGAGGAATGCCGCCGGCGAGAGGCTTGGCCAGCGTGGTGACATCGGGTTGAATGTCGTAGTGCTGATAGGTACACCACTTGCCGGTGCGGCCCATGCCACATTGAATCTCATCGGCGATCAGCAAAGCTCCGGTCGAGCTGGCCAGCGCGCGCGCTTCGGCGAAGAACTCCTGCGTAAGCGGGCGTATGCCGCCTTCGCCCTGGATGGTTTCGACAAGGATAGCGCAGACTTCATTTGAGAATTTGGCGCGCAGGTCGGCGATATCGTTGAACTTGACAAACTCGACGCCGGGAACACCAGGGGCAAAAGGCTCGCGGTACTTGGCCTTGTAGGTTGTGGACATGGAGCCGAAGGTGCGGCCGTGAAAGCTCTGTTCGAGGGCGAGAAACTTGGTGCCAATTTGCTTGCCTTCGCTGCGCAGGAGTCCAGCATGCGCGCGTGCCAGCTTGAGTGCGCCCTCCCAGGCTTCGGTACCGGTGTTGGAAAAGAAGACGCGATC
>PLOI01000143.1:1725-22306 GCA_003142015.1 Acidobacteriaceae bacterium
GTGGACGCCTTCGCCGCGCACGAAGAGTATGGGGTTGCGGTCGTAAGTGGAAAGCAGCAGCCGCGCTTCGGCGGCTTGAATTTGTTCGAGCTTGTTCAATTTGTCCAATTTCATTTCTCCTCAGGCCACCATCACTTCGGTGCCGTGGGTTACGCGGGAGCTGCACAGGTCAGGAAGCGACGATGCAGCATCTGCAGGCAAAATTCTTACACGTTTTACGCCGTTCAAAAGAGCCTCACGGCAGGCGCTGAGTTTGGGCAACATGCCGCCGGAGATGACNNCAGGCAATGGCGCAGGCCGCGGCCATCTCGTCGGCGTTGACGTTGTAGTATTCGCCGTCAAATCCGAGAGCCATGGAGGACAGCACTGGTACGCCGTTCAGATTCCAAATTGCTTCCAACCAGCGCGGGTCGCTCGCGGCAATCTCGCCCACATAGCCCAGGTCGGGCGTGGTTCGCTTCTTGCGTGCGCGAAAGATTAACCCGTCGCCGCCCGACAAACCCATGGCAGGGACGCCCAGAGCGCCCAGGCCAGCCACGAGCTGCTTGTTCACTTTTCCGGCCAGAACCATCAGCGCCACATCGCGGGTTTCGGCGTCAGTGACGCGCAGGCCGTCGATGAACTGGCTCTGTTTGCCGAGCGCCTTGAGCATGCGCGTCAATTGCAGACCGCCGCCGTGGACCACGGCAACCTGATGGCCGTCCCGCGCCAGTTCGGCGATGGCGCGCGTACAGCCCTCCAGAAGCGACGGAGTTTCCAGGCCCGCTCCACCTAATTTGACGACATACTTCATTCAGAGCCCTCCGCTGCCAGTTTTATTCAAGACCTTCCGATTCGGGCCAGTCAAGCATGACGTTCAGATTTTGCACGGCCTGACCGGACGCGCCCTTCAGCAAGTTATCCAGGCAACTGACGACGACCGCGCGACGGCCGTCGGCGGCGAGTTGGAACCCGATGTCCGCATAGCAGGTGCGAACGGAGTACTGAATCTGCGGCAGCGCCTTGTCATAGAGCCGGACCATTGGGCTGCCGGTGAAGAATTTCTCATAAACCTGCGCGATGCCGGCCTTGGTCTGCGGTTCGCGGAAATGCATATAAATGGTGGAGAGGATTCCGCGCGGAATCGGCAACAAGTGCGGCGTAAAGATGATTTCGCTCGCGTCAATGCCGACCTGCTCCAGCAATTCGCCTGTATGGCGATGGGTGAAGGCGCCATAGGCGGAGAAATTGTCGGCCGCGTGCATGAAATGCGTCCTGGCCGTGGGCGCCTTGCCCGCGCCGCTCACGCCGCTCTTGGCGTCGGCGACGATGCCCCGCGAGAGGTCAACCAACCCCGCAGCCACCAGTGGCCGGAGGGCGAGGATGATGGAGGTCGCATAGCAGCCGGGGTTGGCAATGAAGCGCGCTCCTGCAATCCGGGAGCGATGAAGCTCGGGCATACCGTAGACGGCCTGCGCCTGGGTTTCCGCTGCCAGTTCGGCGTCGCTGTCCTCGAAAGCATAGACGGCGCGGTTGGCCGCGTCGGTGAGCCTCCAGGCTCCGCTCAGGTCAATGACGCGCATCCCGCGCCGAAGCGCTTCAGGCACCCATTCCCGCGATTGCTCGTGGGGTGTGGCAAGAAACAGGACACCGACGCCTCGGCGGGCAAGAAGCTCCCAGGAGAATGGCTCCAGTTTGAGCGCGCCGCTTCCGTTGCAATCGGCCAGTTGGGGATGAATCTCGCTCAGCGGCACGCCGCCTCTGGCCATGTCTCTTTCGTCCACGCGCCCGGCGAATACTGGGGGCGTGCCCTGGAGACGGGGATGCCTCAGCAGCAGCCGGGCCAATTCAGCGCCGGCGTACCCTGTAACTCCCACTACCGCTGTTTGCACTGTTTTGGTCATGATTCCAGCATCGTCCTCAATCGCGCTTCAACATCGGTCGCATGGTGAATGTCGGAGCAGATCACCAGCACCGTATCGTCGCCGGCGATGGTGCCCACAATGTCGGCCCAACCTTCGCGGTCCAAAGCAGCGGCCAACGGCTGAGCTCCGCCCGCTACCGCGGTCAACACCACCTGGTTCATCGCTCGCCGTACGCGCAGCCCGAAGCCTTCCATCATCTCCGTCAGCGAGGGCGGGCTATTGTCCTCAATTGCCGGACCTGCGCCATTCGACATGGAGTAGCCGCCGGGGCCCTTGGACAGGCGCAACTCGTGAATATCGCGCGAGAGCGTGGCCTGGGTTACCGCAAAGCCGCGGCGGCGCAGTTTGCGACGCAACTCGTCTTGGTTGGCCACCAACGAGGCGGCCACCAGTTCGCGAATCGCATTGTGTCGCAGCATTTTCATCAACCACTTCCGGGCAAACGGGGAGCCTGGATCGAAGCAGGTTCTCGTATGAATAAATATACAACACTGGTGCATAAGTATGCAATACTTGCCACGCCCTGCGACGATCCGGCGGGACAAAATTATTTTAGGACTGCGGTACGTCCGCGCTGATACACTCTCGAATGTTCGCGGTAAAGATGCTCCGCGCGTTCCACTCGATAAAAAATGACACAGAACCTTTCGCTCTCCACCATCAATGACTTGTTTAGCCGCGTTGCCGCGGCCTCCAACCCCCGCGCCATCCTCTGGCAGGATGAATTTGGCCTGTGGCAACCCATCTCCTCGGACCAGATCTACCAGCGGGTCCGTGCACTGGCTCAGGCATTTCTCAGCTGGGGCGCGCAAAAAGGCGACCGCATCGCCCTGATTGCCGAGAACCGCTGGGAGTGGGCCATCACCGACTTTGCCGCGCTAGCCATCGGCGCGGTGGATGTGCCCATCTACCCCACGCTCACCGGCGAACAGATTGCCGCGCTGGTGGCGGACGCGGGCTGCCGCATCGCCGTGGTTTCCACCCGGCAGCAATTCGACAAGCTGAACGCCGTCCGCAGTCTGACCCAGTTGAGACGGATACTGATCATGGACTCCCCGGCGCCCGAGGGGGCAACCGCCTTCAGAGACGTGTTGGCCGGGGCCGATGAGCGCGGAACCGAGCGCGACCCGGTCTTCGATGCGCTGGCGCACTCCGTCGAGCCCAAGGATCTAGCCACGTTGATTTACACCTCCGGGACGACCGGCGAGCCCAAGGGCGTGACGCTTACCCACCACAACATTGCTTCGAATCAGAACATTGCCGCTGTCGATTTTGACTTCAATCCCACCGACGCCTTGATCTCCTTCCTGCCTCTCTCGCACGTCACGGCTCGCGCGCTGGACTACGTGATGTTCTCCTACGGGGTGCAAGTGGCTTATTGCTCGAAGTTCGACAAGCTGCCCGAGGCCATGCGCGAGGTACGGCCCACGGTTTTTGTGGGTGTGCCGAGGGTTTTTGAGAAAATTCGCCAGGAGGTGGAGCGCCGCGCCGGGCTTTCGCCGATCAAGAAGCGGATGCTCGCATGGGCTTTGAGGGTAGGCGCCCGCCATCGCGACACTGTTTATGACGGCCTCCGGCCCTCCTCGCAGCGGTGGAAGCTGGCCAGCAAGCTGGCCTACTCCAAGGTACGAGAGGCCTTCGGCGGACGGGTGAGGATTTTCGTTTGCGGCGGGGCGCCCCTGGGCATCGATACTGCCCAATGGTTCGCTTCGGTGGGGATTGCTCTGTGGGAAGGCTATGGGTTGACCGAGACCTCGCCGGTCATTGCTCTGAACACGCCCATTAGCCACCGCATGGGCGCCGCAGGCCTGCCCCTTGCGAATGTGGAACTGAAACTGGCATCTGACGGGGAGTTGCTGGTCCGCGGACCGTCGGTCTTTGCCGGCTACTGGCAGAAGCCGTCAGCAACCGCCGAGTCCTTCGACCAGGAGGGCTGGTTCCGCACCGGCGACATCGGCCACATGGATCAGGATGGCTTCCTTTACATCACCGACCGCAAGAAGGAGCTGTTGAAGACCTCGGGCGGCAAGCTCGTGGCGCCGCAGCCGATCGAAAACAAGCTCAAAAACAGCATACTGGTGGCGCAGGCCGCGCTGGTGGGCGACAGGCACAAGTTCATTTCGGTGCTCGTTTCACCCAATTTCGCAGCGCTGGAGCAGTGGGCCAGCCACCATGGTGTCGATGCAAAGGACCGTGCTGAATTGGTGGCCGACAGCCGGGTGATTGCCCTCTACGCCGAGATCGTGCGTGAGGTGAACGGTACTCTGGCCAACTTTGAGAGCCTCAAGCGCTTCCGCGTGGTGGCCGACGAGTGGACGCAGGACTCCGGCGAACTGACGCCTTCAATGAAGCTCAAGCGGCGCGTTATTACGGCGCGATACGCGGACCTGATCGGCGCACTTTACGCGGACGAAGCAACCGCGCGCGGCGAATAGGGAAGGTCAGGCCCCGGCCCAACTCCTTGCCAAACAGGGCGCGCTTGGCCCATAAATGGCCCAAGCCACGGAAGAACGGCGCGCCCCATGCGCCCACGGCCAGCAGGCTGCCGAAGAGGATGATGGCGTCGATGGAGAGCCGCCCGGTGCGCGACCAGTAAGCATCCGGTTCCAGGTCCAGCCAGATGGCAAATTCGTCCAGAGTCAGCGCCGCGCCCACGCCGTAGCCGACCGACATCAGGCGGCTGAAAAAGATGGAAAGCGGCGAGTGAGCCCGTCCCAGGTCCATCAACCAGCCGTAACCGACCAACAGCAGGATCAGAATTCCCCAGACCAGGTGGTGAATGTGCGTTCCATGTATCATCACCCACTGAAACGGCCCTTCGTGATAAACGATCATCCGCACCAGGACGCGGACGCCCACAAAAGTGAGAAGGAAGGAGACCGAGGCGAGGAACATGCGCTGCCGCGGCCGGTCGGGAATGGTGGAGCGGACCAGGAATCCCAGCCGGGTCAGCTGCAGCAGGATCAGCAAGACAACGACTACCAGGCTGGCGAAGGCCAGCAATAAAAGTGCTCCGGTTCCGGGCATACCCTATTGAATCATTCCAGGGTCTTCTCAACAAGGGAATGATGCCCGAACGAAGGTGAGCGGGGTCACGATTTTTCTTTACAGGGGCGGAGTAAACTAGATAAGGCGTCGAGTCTGGACGTTTTTTCGTTCTGAACTCATGGTTCAAAGCCATATTCCCGGCACGGCTTCAGCGGCCGCGCCTTCGATGAGGAGATTTTTACGATGCGAGTTGCTTTGTTGACCGGCGGCGGCGACTGCCCCGGACTGAATGCGGTGATTTATGCGGCCGTGCGGAAGGGCATCAACCACTATGGCGATGAGTTCATCGGCTTTCTCAACGGCTGGCGCGGTGTGCTGGACAACAAGTTCATTCCCCTCACTCTGGAGAATATTGACGGCATCCAGTTGAAGGGCGGCACCATCCTGCACTCTTCGCGCACCAACGTGAAGAAGGTTCCCGGCGGCATCGAAAAGGTGCAGGAGGTTCTGATGGCCAACAAGATCGATGCGTTGATTGCGCTGGGCGGCGACGACACGCAGTCGGTGAACCTCTACCTGAGCGAGCACGGCGTACCCAGCGTAGGCGTGCCCAAGACCATTGACAACGACATCAACGGCACCGACCAGACCTTCGGCTTCGACACCGCCGTAATGATTGCCACCGAGGCTATCGACCGCATCCATACTACCGCCGATTCGCACAACCGCGTGGTGGTGGTCGAGGTGATGGGCCGCGATGCCGGCTGGATCGCCTACGCCTCCGGCGTGGCGGGCGGCGCGCACGTGATTCTGGTCCCCGAGAAGGACGTAGACATCGACCATGTCTGTGCGCTGCTCAAGCACAACTACGACCACGACAAGCATTATGGAGTGGTGGTGGTGGCTGAGGGCTGCCACTTGCCAGATGTTGGGCAGGTGATCGACGAAGCGGCCAATCTGGACGCCTTCGGCCATGCGCGCCTGGCTGGTGTCGGCGAGGAGCTGGCCAACCAGATCGAAAAGAGAACCGGCTACGAGACCCGCTCGGTCTGCCTGGGCCACACCCAGCGCGGCGGCGTTCCCACAGCCTACGACCGGCTGCTCGGCCAGCGCTACGGCCTGCACGCCATCGACATGGTCCACGACAAGAAGTGGGGCCGCATCGCTGTGCTCAAGGGCCTCGACATCACCGATATCACCATCAAGGATGCCATCGCCACCAACCGCCGCCTCGATCAGCGATTCTTCGACGTGATCACGGACCTGGAAGCAAAAGTCTAGCGTTGCTGCCGTTGATCGATTCATTGATCTGGAGGCCTTGCAGATTTGCTGGCCTCGTAGATTTGTAGACAAGGAGCCATCCTCTTTTGGGGATGGCTCTTTGCTTGCCGCCTGCCGTAGAGTTGGACTGTGATTTACAGGCTCTACATTCCCGACGACTTTGACCGGCTTTACGCGCTCGAAGAGGCCTGCTTTGATTCCTCCAGCCGCTTCAGCCGGCGGTATATGCGGCTGCTTGTCCAGCGCGTTTGTGCGGCGACCTGGATCGCGGAAGAGGCCGGGCAATTGGCGGGCTTTGCCATCGTCGAGTGGGTCGAAGGGAAGTGCGGGGTCCCCAGCGACGGGTCTTCGTCGCTGGGGTGCAAGTGCGGAGCCACAGCTTACATTCAGACGATTGAAGTTTCCCCGGACGTGCGCGGGCGGGGCGTTGGCCGCGAGCTGCTCAGCCGCATCGAGGGCTCAGCGCGCGTCGCACGGGCTCGCTTGATCTGGCTGCATGTGGAGGAGGGAAACGCAGCTGCGATCCGGCTCTATGAGGCGCGGAGCTACCGTTGCGAGGACAGACAGGAGGACTACTACCCCTTGGGCCGCGCCGCGCTCATCTACGTAAAACGGCTGGATGCCGAGGCCGCCAATTAGCGCCAATTCTATTTCTGCGCGTCCAAATGCGAAGCCCTCGGTCCAATCAATACCGCCAACTGGTCAGGTCTGCTCCCTTGGGCGCGGTCTTCCGGATACGGTCGAGGATTTTGGGCAGGTACATGGTGTTGTAATGCAGCCGCGAATAGGCGTTGGGCAGCTTGGGGTCGCCGTTCCAGCAATGCTCGGCACGCGGACCGTAGGTCACTTCGCCGCCGTAGGGCGGGTTCTTCGTCGATTTTAGGAAGTCTTCCATGAGATAAACGGCATTGTTGAGAAAGTACGTGTCGTCGGAACCGACATAGATATGGATCTTGCCGGCTAAATCAGGTCCCAGCTTCGTCCAGTTTCGCTCCAGAATCGCTTCCAGGTCATAGTGCTGCCGCCAGTACTCGGCAACCTTGTGATCAATCTCGCCGGTCACCTTATCGTAGATGGGGGCAGGATAGCCATCCGCTCCCACTGGACCCCAGACCGCCTGCCACACGTCGTATTGCTCGCCGCTGCGGCCGTGATCGCCCAGCGCTAGTTCGTAGCCGTTGATCTCCTCATTGGTAATCAAGGTGTGGCCCAGATAGTCGCGCATGGCCGACTGCGCCTCGCGCTTGTGCGCGCCCTCCAGGTAGTAGAAGTTTTTGTCGTTGTAAATGTCGATGTCGGTATAGGCGTGGAAGTCGACAGGGTCGGGGCAGGAGGCAAATGCGCCGTTGTAGTGCTCCGGATAGAAGACTTGTACGGCCAACGCTTCCCAGCCGCCGGTCGAGCCGCCATAAGTAAATCGCGCCCACCCCTGGCCGATGGCGCGAAACTTCTTTTCAACAGCCGGAATCAGTTCGTTCTCGATGGCGTCGCCGTAAGGCCCCACATTGGCCGAGTTCACGGCGTAGGAGTCGTCATAGAAGGGATTGGCGTGTTGAATCTTGACGATCAGTACTCGCGGAAAGCCGGGCGAAATCCACTTCTGATAGAACTTGTACGTCTCCTGCTGCTGGATGCGGTTGTAGCCGGCTAGGTGGAAGCGCTCGCTGTAGTCGGGTTTAAGGTTCGGGTCCGGCGGCGTAGTCCGGAAGTCGTCGAAATTGTCCACAAAGTGGTCGTGGAAAATGATCAGCGGGAAGTGTGCGTTGGGGTGCTCGTCGAAGCCTTCGGGCACCAGCACAATGGCGCTGATGAACATCGACCGGCCCCAGAATTTGGTCAGCGCCGCGCTCTGAATGCGGATGTGGCGAATGTACTTGGTGTCGGCCGGCGTGGGGATGGGCGGAATCACCTCGGTCAGCGCGATGGAGATCGAAGCGCCCGGTTTGACGGTGACTTTCATTGGTTTCGAGATCAGGTTGCCGGGTGAGATGTTCCAGCGCTGGCCCTCGCCCTGGTCCGGGTGCAGTTTCACTGTCTTTCCGTCACTGCGGTGGAAGGTCTCGTACTTGTTCAGCACGGCCTGGACCGTGTACTGGCCCGGAGGAACGTCCTTGAGGCTGCGAATCGGATAGCCCCAGGCGGTTGCGTCCACCACCGCGGGCTGGCCGGGTTGCCATCCATCGACGTTCAGGCCAAAGACGATCTGCGAACGCATGGTGTCGTCGATCTGGTTGCGCGGCTCGTCGCTCGGGTCCGTGGAGAGGCACAGCAACAGGCGGCCATCGAGAGGCTGCGCGCTTACCTCTTTTGGAAAGGTGACGGAAAACGATTGTGCGGCCAAGGCCATTGGAAGCAAGAGAACGAGGGGGAGGGCTAAGCGCTTCATATTGGGAACTATACAGGGAGGCACGAAGGCAGGTCGAGGTCCGTGGTCGCGCACACGCGATACGACCGGTCGCCCCAGGTCCCGATTATGAGACCTGGAGCTGGCCGCCTTTTGTTCTGGCTACTTGTCGTCCGCCAGCGTGCTCTTGATGAACGCGGCTACGCGGTCGTGAAGCTGCTTGAGGCTCCCGTCGTTGACGTAGACCATGTGTCCCGACTCGTACCAGTCGTACTCGATATTTTTGGCCAGCGATTGCGGAATGGGCAGGTGCTTGTCTTCGTACTGGGCGGCGAAGAAGGGCGTGGCCAGGTCGTAGTAGCCGCCGTTGACCATGATCCTCAGCCGGGGATTGGTCTTGAGGGCCTCGGCCAGATCGTTGGCTACATTCAGGCCGAAGGGAATGCCATGGCGCATGAAATCCCAATGAGCGCCTGCCGAAAACATTTCGGGGAGGTAGGTTTGCCCCTCGCCATACTTCAGGTCGCGGCGCACATAGTCGTTAAAGAGCGAGACATAGGCTGAGGAGATAGCCGAGCTTTGCGGGTCGTACTCCGCGCCCTCGCTCAGCGGATTGAGGGTGGGACCGGAGAAACGGGTGTCGAGTCGCCCTGTGGTCAGATCCTGGTCGTCCTGCAAGGTCTTCTCGAACTCGCCGCCGTTCACCCTCAGATTGGCTTTGAGCAGGTAGGCCACGGGCAGGCCGGTGTACTCGTGCAGCTTCTCCGCCACTTGCTGCTTTTCGTCCGCGCCCAGATCGGTGCCCAGGGCCAGCGCGTGCGTGTAAGGGCCCATGGCGAAGGTTTCCACGTCTTTTAGAAAGGGTTCGAGCGCGGCCGGCTGCTGGGGCAGCTTCTTGTGGTACCAGGCCGTGGCCGCATAGGTGGGCAGCGCCATCACGTAGGGCAGGTCCACGCCGGGGTTGCCTCTGGGGAAATCAATATCCGTCGTAAAGTTGAAGATCTGCGACAACAGAATTACGCCGTTCAGGTCGATATTCGTGTGGTTCTCCAAGATGTTGGCCAGGACGGCGGAGCGTGTGGTGCCGTAGCTCTCGCCAAAGATAAACTTGGGCGAGTTCCAGCGATTGTACTTGGTGATGAACCGGGCGATAAAGCGTGCGTAAGCGTTGGCGTCCTCATCTACACCCCAGAAGGCCTTCTGAGCGTCCTTGCCGATCAGCCGTCCGAAGCCCGTGCCGGGCATGTCGATGAAAACCAGGTCGCTGGTGTCGAGTAACGAGTAGGTATTGTCCACAAGCTTGTAAGGCGCGGCGGGCAAGTGCTGGTCGCCGCTGGTGACCACGTGCTTGGGGCCGAGCGAGCCCATGTGCAGCCAGACGGTCGAGCTGCCCGGACCGCCGTTGTAGAAGAAGGTGATGGGCCGGTCCTCGGCCTTCGCGTCCTTCTTGAAGTAAGCCACGTAAAAGATGCGTGCGACAGGAGTTGCGTCTTTCGGCTCCTTGGGCACGTCGAGGGCAAGCTGGCTGGCGGCCTGCGGCTTGCCGTCCAAGCCAAGCTGCGCGTCCTGTTCGTCGGTCGAGCCGACCGTAAGCGTGCCGGCGATGGCCGTGTAAACGATGTGCTGGCCGCCCACATCGACAGAGCCTTGTGTCGTAACTTCGGCCGGCGGAGCCTTTTCGGCAGTTTTGTCGGCAGTTTTGTCTGCGGTCTTATCAGTGGGCTTGTCGTCATCGGCGCGGACGAGGGCCGGCGAGAAGAGAAGAGAGGCCGCGAGTAGGGCTGCATGGAAGCGGCGGAAACGGGACATTCGGGATTCTCCTGATATGGGTATTTGAGCGAGGCCAAAATCTAGCGTACAAGGTCAGTATAGGTCTCGTGTTTTGAGCAGTGCGCCCTGAATTCAGAGCGCGCGGACGATTGGCTTCTATTTCTGAATTTTATCAAACGGCTGTTTTTCACTGATTCGTGGCCGGTCCTGGGCTTGCAACTCCTTAGAGACCTGTTCGACCTCGCGGAAGACGCGGAGCAAGTTGCCGCCGAGGATCTTGCGGCAATCTTCGGCGGAATACCCGTGCGCCATCAGCGCCTCGGTGATTTTGGGCAGATCGGCGGCCGAGTCGATCCCCTCGGGGAGCTGGCCGCTGATGCCGTCGAAGTCTGAGCCGATGCCCACGTGGTCCACGCCGGCCACCTTGGCGATGTGATCGATGTGGTCGATGAGTACAGAGAACGGCGGGCGCGGGATACGATCGCCGTATTGGCGCTGGAGCTTTTCGATCGCGGCATAGGGAACCGGTTTGCCGTCTGCCTGAGCCTGGTCCTTCAGTGCCTGGACAGCCTTGTTCATTTCCGGTTCGATGGCTTTCTGCGTGTCGCGATAAGCCTGCGACAAGAAGCCGGAGTAGAAATTGACCTGGATGACGCCGCCCTTCGAGTTCGGGCCGCCCGAGCGAGCCACGGCAAGCAACATATCGTCGGTCATGTTGCGGGGAGAGTCGCACAGAGCCCGCGCATCCGAGTGGGAGGCGATAACCGGCGCGCGGCTGATGACCAGGGTCCGGAAAAATGTCCGGTCGGAGACGTGTGAGATGTCCACCATCATGCCGAGCCGGTTCATCTCGTACACCACGTCCTTGCCGAACTCGGTAAGGCCCTCTTTGGTGTGCGGGACGGACGCATCGTTGATGTCGCCGGAGCTGTCGGCCCAGCCGTTGGAGTTGGCCCAGGTGAGGGTCATGTAGCGGACGCCAAGAGCGTAGTACTGGCGCAGCAGCGGGATGGAATCTTCGATGGAGTGGCCGCCCTCGATACCCATCAGCGTGGCCAGTTTGTGCTCGCGGTGGGCTAGCTCGATGCCGCCGGGCGTGGCCACGAAGATCATCTCCTTGGGGTGGTGGGCCACCTGCTGCTTGACGGAATCGATCAATTCCAGCGTCCGGCGGGCGTACTGTCCCTTGTATTGGGCAGGATCAACCCAGATGGAGAAGAACTCGGCGCCGAGGTTTCCTTTGTGGGCGGAGGCGAGGTTCAGATTGCCGCCGTTAAGAGGGTCACCCATGTCAAAGTGTTCATCTACAAAGCGTTGTGGGGTGTCGGCGTGGGTATCTATAACCAGGGTGGAGCGATGCACCTGGTCGGCAATTTGGGTCTTCGGAGTCATTTTGTGGCCCGGATTAGCTGGAGTTTGGGCGCAAACCAGCGCCGGGAAGGTGGTGAGCAGCAGAGTGAGCGGAAGATGGGCAGACATAGGCTTGGGATGAGTTTATACCCGGCGAGCAGGGGCAGGGAACTTCGCCCAACTGGCAAAAGAAAATAAGAAATCTGCCCTCGATTCAAACTCCCGTAACATTAGCCGCACACAATCGAAAGCGGCAGGTTATCTGCCAAGGAGAGCTTCAGTGAAGAGAACGTTGATTGCGGTTGGCTTGTTGGTTGTGGCCTTGAGCACGGCTCAGGCTCAGAAGTTGACCGGGGCGGGTGCGACTTTCCCCTATCCGATCTACTCGAAATGGTTCAGCGAGTATAGCGCCGCGCATCCTGGCGTCGAGATCAACTACCAATCGATAGGCTCCGGCGGCGGCATCCGCCAGGTCACCGCGGGCCTGGTGGACTTTGGCGCTTCAGATATGCCCATGACTGACGAGATGCTCGCCAGCTCCAAGGTCAAGCTGATCCATATTCCCACGGTGTTGGGCGCCGTGGTGCCAATCTTCAACGTTCCCGGCATCAACGACATCAAATTCAGCGGCGACGTGCTGGCCGACATCTACCTGGGCAAGATTGCACGCTGGGATGATCCGCGCATCGCTAAAGACAATCCAGGCGTGAATTTCTCCCAGGTTCCCGAGGCGGCAAAGAAGATCACCGTGGTCCACCGCTCAGACGGCAGCGGCACCAGCTTTATCTTCACCGACTACCTGAGCAAGGTGAACTCCGATTGGGCTAACGGCCCTGGCAAGGGCACCTCGCCCAGTTGGCCTGTGGGAGTGGGCGGCAAGGGCAATGAGAATGTGGCCGGCCTGGTTCGTCAGTTGCCCGGCGCCATCGGCTACGTTGAGCTGATCTATGCGCTGCAAAACAACATCAGCTACGGCGAAGTGAAAAATGCCTCCGGCAAGTGGGTAAAGGCCTCTATCGAGGGCGTCACAGCCGCTGCGGCCAATCTGAAGCAAATGCCCGCCGACTACCGGGTCTCAATTACCAACGCTCCGGGCGCAACCTCCTACCCCATCTCCAGCTTCACCTATTTGCTGATTCCCGTTCACGCCGCTGATCCGGCCAAAGGCAAGGTCATCAAGGATCTGCTGAGCTGGATCGTCAAGTACGGAGAAGGCGAAGTCACTGCTCTTTCCTATGCGCCGCTGCCCGCGAAGTTGGCGGAAAAGGAACTCAAGAGCATCTACTCGTTGCAGTAGAGACCGGAGGGCAGGTCCGGCCTTTGCGCCTGACCTGCTCCTGTTCCGCAACCAGCCGCCGGCCGTGGACCGTCGCGCGAAAGCTGTGCTACCATCCGTGGCGGAGGAAGTGCAATGAGAAAGGCTGTTCGATTTTTGCTCGTTTCTGCTTTAGTGTTCTTGCCGGCGGTTTCGTTCGCCGGGGATCGCTTCGACGGCAAATGGCTCACGACTCTCACCTGTCCTGCAAAAGGAAATACCGAAGGCTACACCTGGCGGATTCCGAGCGTGATCACGGCCGGCAACTTCCGCGGAGAGCACGGCACGGCGGGAGAACCCGGCTACCTGCTGATCGAAGGCCCAATCGCAGACAACGGCTCCGCCAAGCTCTCAGCCAACGGCGTTGTAGCCTCCAGAAATTATGCCCGTGGGGTCTTCGCTCATAAGGGTGAGGAATATAACTACGACATCAAGGCCCAATTCGAAGAGACAACGGGCACAGGCACTAAGAGCCAGGGCCTCGGCATCGTTGGCCGCACCTGCACCTTTGAATTTGTAAAGCAGTAATCAAACATCCAGATTGTGGGGCGCTGAAGCGGCGCCTCACCCTTGCCGCGTCTCAAGCTCTTGCGGCAGGGGTGGGGAAGTCTAGCCTCTCAGATGTTCTGCGATCAGCCGGTCAACGAGCGGGATAAGATGCTCGACGGTGCGCGGAAGTACAAACGCAGAGGTTGCCTCATCCCAATCGAGTTTGAAGCTGGTTGAAAGCGCCGAAATCCAGATCTGGCGCACCGGCGTGTTCGGCGTAATAACGAACTTTCCCGCCGGCTCCTCGAACTCGACGTTCAGCACGCCGCCCTGTTGCTCGACCTCGAAACCGGCTTCCGCCTCTGCCTCGCGCAGAATCAAATGCTGCATCAGCGCGTCGAGAGCGGCTTCAGCCACGCGGCGAAATTCCAGTTCATCCAACATGCTCCCAGTCTAACAACTCCTGTCGACACAGATAAAGTCTGACAAGAGTTTGCGTCTGCGGCGGACGTTGATGGTTTCCAGGAAAACTGTTTCGAATTAGGACACAAAGCCATAAAGAAGATTAAAGTTCGACCTCGACGAGCCGATATGCGTCGGCAGGGGGAGTTCCAAAACCTGGAACAGGCGAATATGGAGATCAGCCCGGTAGCCGGCGTCCGCATCGCACCGATGGTCAGACCCAGAGAAGCCGATCTTGGGCTGACGGACGTGTACGAGGTCGAGCGCTCATCCAGATGCGGCGACGAGACTTACTCTCCCAGCGTGACAAAGGCCGCAAGCGGATTTGAAGACGACGAGGACACGTTCGACGAACTGGAAGACGGCCTCGATGCGGAACCTAGGGCACGGTCCACCGGAAACGGAAAAATCAGCCGATTCGCCTGAACAGAACGTCCACCACTCCATTCGTCGAGACTGATCAAGGATTGTAGGTTGTATTCGCTGTTCTCTGTGGAAGATCCGATAGGGCGGCGCAAGCGCCGCCCTATCGCCATTCGACAAGTTGAGCCCTGTGTTTTCTCAGCCCTAACGGTTATCGGGCGCGAAAGCATCTTCATAGGCATGCTCGCCATGCAGCGAGCTATCCAGGCCCATCTCTTCATCGCCCTCTGTCACCTTTACCGGAGTGATCCAGTCGATGACCTTCAACATGCCGAGGGTAAAGCCAAATGCCCAAAAGGACGAGAAGACCGTCGCAGCCACCTGCTTGATGAAGAACCAGTGATTGCCGAGTAACAGGCCATTCTGGCCCGCCGGATTGAACGCCTTGTCGGCAAAGACACCCAGCAGAACGATGCCCAGGGCCCCGCCGACGCCGTGGACGCCCCAGACATCCAGTGCGTCGTCCCAGTGCAGCATGTTCTTCAGCGCAACGGCATAGTAGCAGACCACGCCTGCGATGACGCCGATGATGACGGCGGTGGTGGGCGAAACATAGCCCGATGCCGGAGTGATGGTGGCCAAACCAGCAACCGCGCCTGTCAACAGGCCCAGAAAAGTGGGCTTCTTCTCATTCATCCAGGCAACAATCATCCAGGTTACGGCTGCAAACGAAGCGGCCACGTCGGTGTTCAGGAAGGCGGTCGCGGTGACTGAATCCACGGCAAATTCGCTGCCGGCGTTGAAGCCATACCATCCGAACCAGAGCAAGCCGGTGCCCAGGGCAACCAGCGGAATGCTGTGCGGCCCGCGGTCGATTACCCGCCGCTTCCCCACGTACAGCACACTGGCCAGAGCCGCGACGCCGGCGATGTTGTGAACCACGATGCCGCCGGCGAAATCGAGCACGCCCCATTGCGCCAGCAAGCCGCCGCCCCAGATCATGTGGACGAACGGGAAGTAGACGAAGGTAAGCCAGCCAGTTAGGAACAGCATGTATGCCTTGAACGTAACGCGGTTGGCGAAGGCGCCGGTGATCAGCGCCGGCGTAATGATGGCAAACATCATTTGATAGGCGACGTGAACGAACAGCGGAATGCCGGGGTTGACCGGGGAGGGAGTGTTGAGGGTGATGTTGCGCAGGAGCGCGTAATGGAAGTCGCCGATGATGCCGTGCCAGTCGCCGCTGAAGCACAGTGAGTAGCCATAGAGGAACCAGATCACCGTGGTCCAGCCCATCGAGACAAAGCTCTGGATCATGATGGCGAGTACGTTTTTGCGGCCGACGAGGCCTCCGTAAAAGAAGGCGAGACCGGGGGTCATGAGCATGACGAGGCTGCAGCACAGCAGCATGAACCCGGTGTTGCCAGTGTCAAGATGAAGCATAAGAAGTCCTTTCGCTAGCTAGAAAATCAAAGTTGTGCGTCAACGGAGCGTGAAACCGGAGAGGGAACAATATCCCGCTCCTGAATTCATGGTCGTTTGACCGCCCGGAAACTATCTCTTTTCATGAAATCGGTCGTCTGTGCGCTGTCGCACACATCGAAGAATTCCGTGAGCCCGATCTGGTCTGGTGATTCAGCCCAAGAAGGTCGCACAAGCAGAAGCTGGGCAGGGTGAGCGAAATGCAGATGGCGGAAGGCCTGACCGAGTGAATACGAGTAGGTTTGGGGTGCTTCACACGCAGTCGCGCCGTCTCAATCACGCCGTATCAATAACTAAATGAATGAGTTGCAAGGATAGATCCTTGAAAGCCCTAGCGGCGTGACAGTGCAAGCATTTATCGGGTTCATTTCAATAGGGGGTAGTAAATAGTTAGCCGTTGTGTTAACTTACTAACTGGTTAGTTAAAAAAATGACAGGCTCGACTCCATCCCGAACCCAGGCCGAACGCGCCGACCAGACTCGCGCCCGCATCCTGGATGCCGCCGTGCGGCAGTTTAGCGAAAACGGACTCGCCGGGGCGCGCACCGAACAGATTGCCGAAGAAGCCGGCGTTAACAAGGCGTTGCTCTACTATTACTTCAGCAGCAAGCAGGCGCTCTATGACGCCGCTCTGGAAGCGGTGGCGAATAACGTCGTGGCCAGCAGCGTGGCCGCAATGGAAGCGGGGTGCTCGGCCGGCGAGCGCCTGGTGCAGTTCGCACTCAATCACTTTGACCGTATCCACTCCCAGCGAGCCTTTCAGAGCCTGATGCAACAGGAGATGATCCGCTTGCACCGGGGAGAAGAGAACGCGCTTGCTCCACTCGTGGACAAGGTCTTTCGACCCATGATGGTTCGGGTCCGCCAAGCCATCGCGGAGGGTAGCAGCTCCGGGGAGCTGATTCCCGTCGACGAGTTGCAAATCATGTATGCGGCGCTAGGGGCCAATGCCTTTTACTTTCTCTCCGCGCCGGTAATGGGGATGCTGATGGGGACAAACCCCTTCGAGCGAAGTGCGCTTGAGCACCGCCGCAAGGTGGCTATCGAGTATTTGGGGCAGACCGTCTTTACCGACAGGGCACACGGGGCGCGTGTTGCCGCGCGTGTTCTGGCGTCTACGCCAATGCCGCTGCTGACAAAGACCGAGCCCCGCGCGATCCAAACCAACAGAATAATGACCCACGACATCGCCACTGTCGTACACAAGACAGACGAAGTGAGGCACAAGTGAACGCACGCAATCGAGTATTTCTGCTTCTGGGCTTGCTGACCGTGGGGTCGCTCATCTGGTACCTGGTTACGGTGCGGCCCAGCACCGATCTGCAACTGATCGGCACGGTAGACGCCAACGAGGTAGTAGTGAGCGCCAAGATTCCCGGGCGCATTCAGACCCTAACCGTTGACGAAGGTCAGGATGTGAAGGCCGGGCAGCTCATCGCCATGATCGAAAGCGATGACCTGCAGGCAGCGCGCAAGGCCGCCGAGGCTACCGCGGCGGGCCAGAAATGGAAGCTGGGCGAGACCGTCGAGACTGAGCTCCAGGATCGCGGCGAAACCGGCAATGCCGCTGTCAACGCAGAAGCCCAGGTGCGCGCCGCGCAAGCTTCGCTGGCCCAGGCTGAGGCAAACTACGACCACCAGCAGGCCGACACCAGCCGAACTGTTGCGCTGGCGAAGCAGGGCATCATGAGCGAGCAAGCCAGTGATGAAGCGGCCACCAGCCTTCAGGCTGCCAAGGCGGCCGTGGCTACGGCCAGGGAGAATGTCGCCGCCGCCGAAGCCTCCTTGCGCCAGGCTCGCGCCCACGAATTGCTCATCACTGTTGCGGGACGCACGGTGAACGAAACCCGTGACGAAGCCCAGAATGCCCGCGCTCTTGCTGATCAGGCCAAAGTTGAACTCGGTTATGCGCAGGTCTTTGCCCCGGTCAGTGGCAAGGTCAACGTCCGCGCCGCGCGTCAGGGCGAAGTGGTAACCGTTGGCGCGCCGATTGTCACCATCATGGACCTGACACAGACCTGGGTATACGCACCGCTGCCAGAGACGCAGGCTGATGCCGTTCAGCTTGGCGACTCGCTGCGCGTTGTAATGCCCTCAGGCGCAACGCTCCAGGGGAAGGTGATCAACAAATCCGCTGAAGCAGACTTCGCCACCCAGCGCGACGTTAGCGCACGCAAGCGCGACATCAAAACCGTCCAGCTCAAACTGCTCATCGACAATCCCGGCGAGCGCTTCGTCCCCGGCATGATAGCCGAAGTGTACATACCCAAGAACAAGCTGGTGAAGCAATGACGGCATCGGCCACAACCTTCGTCAAAGCGCAAAATGGCTCCGGTCCCCCGGCCATTGCCGTGGAGCACATCGTCAAGCGCTACGGCGACTTTGAAGCCGTCAAGGACATCAGCTTTTCGGTTGCCGACGGAGAAATCTTTGGTCTCCTCGGTCCCAACGGAGCCGGCAAAAGCACCCTCATCCGCATGATGACCACGCTTATCCCGCTCACTGCAGGCAAAGCCACTGTCGCCGGTCACGATGTAGCCAAAGATCCCGATGCGGTTCGCCGCATGATCGGCGTCATTCCTCAGGCCCTCACCAGCGACCCCGACCTTACCGTCGAGGAGAACCTGAGCATTTATGCCAAGCTCTATTCGGTCCCCAAAGCCGAAAGGGAAAAGAATATTGCCGAAGTCCTCGAGGCAGTCGACCTCGTCAAGTGGCGCGGAGCGCAGGTCAAGACGCTTTCTGGCGGAATGCGCCGCCGCGTTGAAATCGCCCGCGGCCTGGTCCACAATCCGGAGATATTTTTTCTGGATGAGCCTACCACCGGCCTTGATCCTGTCTCACGCATCGCCGTCTACGAGATGCTCGACAACTTGAGAAAAACACGCCACCTCACCATGCTCATCACCACTCACTATATGGATGAGGCCGACACGCTATGCGACCGCATCGCCATCGTCGACCATGGCAAGCTCGTCGCTTTGGGCACGCCCATTGAGCTGAAGCACAGCGTCCCGGGCGCCAACGTCGTCGAAGTCCACTTCGACCGCGAGACTGCGGAGTGGCAGGGCCGCCTGGAAAAACTTGAAGGCGTCACCAGCGTGCAGGCCGAGAGCGCCGGATTCTATCGTGTGCTGACTTCTTCAGGCTCCAAAACCACCATGCAGTTAGTTGAGTTAGCCGCATCCCTCGGCGAGACTCTGACCTCGCTCAGCGTCCAGAACACCACCCTCGACGACGTNNCGCGAGATGCGCAAGTTCTTTCGCTCGCCCACGCTTATGATCATGTCGCTGATGATGCCTATTCTGCAGTTGGTCATCATGGGCAACGCCTTCGGCGGCAAGATCGTGGGCTGCCGTGTCGCGGTCATCGATTATGACCACGGCCCGCAATCCGTCAAAATCCGCGAAGCCTTCGACTCCATCGCCGTTAACATCAAGACCTTCACCACAGTCGACTACACCTCAGAGGTGCAGGCCCGTGAAGACGTTCGCACCGGGAAGGTCGATGCCGCCGTCATCATTCCCGCCCAATATTCCCGCCGCGTTTATGCCCAGGACGCGCCGGTCATCGGTCTGGTCGTGGATAACACTGACCCCTTCAGCTCCAGCAGCATCGAAGGCGAGATGCAGCTGGTGGTTACAGCTCTCACCACCCCCGTTATCCAGCCACGCTTGGCCAGCCAGATTGCCCTGGAGATCGTCGAGCTTTACCCCTACGTCAACTACATGAAGTTTCTGCTCCCCGCTACCATCGCCTTGGCCATGTATATCTCGGTGATGATCGGCGGCGGCATGTTATACATCGACGACAAGGCCCGCGGCGTCCACGAAGGCTATCTTGTAACTCCTATCACCAAGCTCGAATTAGTCTTTGGCATGAATCTGGCCGGCGCCATGAAAGCGACACTGGCCGGAATCTCGCTCACCGTCATCGGTTCGCTCATGGCCGGTCTGGGCGTCATTTTTCATCCCGAGGCGCTCGTCGAACTCTTCTGCCTGATCTTGGTTACCTCTGTAGCTTTCAACGGAATGATGTTTCTCCTCATGGTCCGCGTCGACGATCCGCTCGTGCCCCGCGCCATGTTCGGCGTACTCAACACGCTCTTGTTTTACCCCTCGGGTGCCATGTATCCCATTGCGGCCTTCCCGCCTTGGCTTCGCGCTCTCGCCGTCGTCGATCCCTTCACCTATGTGATTCACGGCTTCAAGGCCATCCTGCTGAAGGACGGTGGCTTCTTAGCTATTCGATTTGACCTGTTCTTCCTCTTTGTCTTCGGCATCGGCACGCTGCTCGTCGCCACGCCGCTGTTCAAACGCACTTTGTAATTCCTTGCGGTGAGCGCAGTGGTTGTACACTAAGCCTGTGATGCGTCGATTGCTTGCTTCTTCCGTGCTCGCTTTATTAGTGCTTGCCGGGTGCCACTCCGGCCAGAAACCGCCCTCGCAGCCTGACTCCAGCCAAAACTTCAAGGCCTACCATCTGCGCGGCAAGGTTGTTTCGACCGATGCCGCCAAGGGCGAAGTGACCCTGAACCATGAGGCCATTCCAGGCTTCATGGATGCCATGACCATGCCCTACAAGCTGAAGGACGCAAGCATTCTGGGCGAGCTGCATCCGGGCGACGTGATTACCGCCGACCTGCTCGTGTCGCAGGATCCGGATGCGGACGTGCTGCTGGATCACATTGTTGTGGTGGCGCAGGGCAAGCCTGATTACCTGCCTAAGGTCACGTATCATGTGCCCGCGCCGGGCGATGCGGTGCCCGATTTCAAGCTGCGCAACCAGGATGGGCGGCCGATTCATATCGGCCAGTTCAACGGCAAGGCGCT
>PLOI01000048.1:0-501 GCA_003142015.1 Acidobacteriaceae bacterium
AGCCGCGGAGCACTCCGCAGAGAGCGGGCTACTCCATTCCTCTGTTGTTGAACTGCGCCGGGAACAATGCGTTTTCGGCGGGAGCTTTCTTGTCGTCTTTTCCCCAGGTCCAGTACATGCCGAGGTAGGCGTAGTTTTCGGTTTGGCCGGCGACGGAGTGGCCGTAAGCAAACAGGAATTGCTCGCCGGGATGATGCTTGAAGTGATAATAGCCGCCCACGTCGATCATTGCCGACCTTTCGGTCTGCGCAGCGGCAAAGCCCTCCCGGCCATGGGCAAAGACTTCAGCTCCCAGCTCAAGCCTCTCGCTGAGAGTCCGCTTGAGCAACCATCCGGTGTAAGGAAAGTCGCGGTACCCGGTCTGCGGGACCACCTGATAACCGCCGCCGCCACAAACGGTCCAGAGCTTCCAATCCTTTTCCATCCAGACGGGAAGTTTGTACCATACCTTTCCCACGCCGAGGCCTTTGGTATAACTTCCGGTGGGCATTTCGAACATGG
>PLOI01000048.1:556-16273 GCA_003142015.1 Acidobacteriaceae bacterium
TAATGATGAAGGTCGACCGGCACGGGATCGTCGGTTTGATAAGGAGGCCCTTGCGCCCACAGCCTGGGGATGCCGAGCAGCAAGATCAGGAACAGAGTTAGCCGAAAGCAATTGCCGGGGTGAGGCATCGACGCTCCTTGAACGTGACCGGAATCGTAACCGGGGAGCAGAAATCACGCGGGCGCGGCGGGCGGCGGCAAAAGCAATATGCATCTGAGCCGGCCGGGGAAGGCGTGCAACGATCGCTCCTGCTCAATTATGGATGTATCCTAACAATCCGTTGAGGCAGATTGTACACGTTGAAATCGCCTGGCGTAAATGAAAGGCGGGGATTTTTCGCGAAATTATTTGAGCCGCTCTGAGAGATTCATCTTCCCTTAACTTGCCAGCGCTTTCTTTACCATCTCGCTCACCGTCCGGCCCTCGGCGCGGAGGCTGGCGGCTTGCAGCCTGGCCTGAACGACCTTCATGACCTGGCCCATCTCTTTGAGTGTGGGTTTCTGGCCCGACGCGGCGGCGATTTCGCCGACGGCTTCGGCGACCAGAATACTCAGGGCAGCTTCGTCAAGAGCCTTGGGCAGGAACTCCTCGATTACGACTATCTCGGCGGCTTCTTTGGCGGCTAGCTCCGGGCGGTTGCCCTTGGTGAACTGGTCGATGGAGTCGCGGCGCTGCTTAATCATGGTGGCCAGGGCTTGCTGCTCTTCTGTAGGGGTAAGTGCCTCGCGCTTCTCGATGGCCTTATTCTTGAGGGCGTTTTTGATGAGGCGCAGGGTGGTAGTGCGGACCGCATCGTGGGCCTTCATGGCGGTGATGACGTGTTGACTGACAAGGGCTTCGAGCGCGCCTGCTTCGGTCATGGGGTTCCTTTCTGTTGGTGAATATTTCCGGAGATTGGTTAGTCCGGTTCGGGATTCGTGTAACAAATCTATTCTCTAAGAAGCATACCTTATGGATCAAAGCCCTGCAGATTCCGGGTGGGTTACGCATAGGTTATCTGCCGGCAGCATCGCCTAAAAGACTTTGCTCGCCGTGAATCGAACGGCGCTACAATGAAATGCGTTTGATCTCATTTTTCGAACGGGTCGAGGAGCCCCATACAATGAAAGATCTGGCCTTATCGAAGGTCTACCAACTGCTCGAACCGGGTCCCGCGGTTCTGCTGACGACCGCACACAAGGGACGCGCTAACATAATGACCATGTCCTGGCACATGATGGTCGAGTTTGAACCACCGCTGGTGGCCTGCGTGGTCAGCAACGCGAATTACAGCTTTGCGGCTTTGCGGGCGACAAAGGAGTGCGTGATTGCGATTCCGGCGCTGAAACTCGCACCTATTGTCGTGGAAATCGGCAACTGCTCGGGACGGGATGCGGACAAATTCAAGAGATTCAGCCTGACGCCAGAGTTAGCCGAGCGCGTGACGCCGCCGCTGGTGGCGGAGTGCTTTGCCAATCTCGAATGCCGAGTGATCGATACACGCCTCGTCAACGCATTCAATATATTCATTCTGGAGGTGGTCAAAGCCTGGATCGATCCCGCACAGAAGAATCCCAAGACCATCCACCATCACGGATACGGAAATTTCGTGGTGGATGGCGAGATGATCAAGCTGAAGTCGAAAAAGCCGTAGGGAGACAGGCGGGCGCTGATCGCCGTTTGATAGCAGGGTTCCGGGCAATCCGGGAATGGCGCAACGCCATCCAGATATTATTCTGGATGGTTTAACCTTGAGAACAGGTATGCACGAAGGTCCACAACTCGACCCAGCCCTGCGCCGGCGCATGCGCTACGCCGAGCGCAAACTAAAAGATGCGCGGCAGCGCCTGGCACAGACCGAGCGCGGCATCGTCTATTGGTCGCGCNNGAGCTGGCGCGGCTGAGGGCCTGCGCCAGCCCAGATCTGAATTATGAGGCTGCCAGTTACTTGCCTGCCGCAGCCTTCTGTGCCGCCCAACGCTTCTTGACGGCCTCAGCGATGCGCTTCCGTCCCTCGGGAGAGAGATGTCTCTTCTTCTTCCTCTTCGTCGGCTTCGCGCTGACGTGGGCTACCGCCGCTGCTTTCTTGGATGCGGCCGCCACCTTCTTAGGCCTACCGGCTTTCTTCTTCGCTGCCGGCGCGGCGAGGCCGCTCAGCAAGGCACGCGCCTGCTGGAGCTTTGCGATCTCATTGTCGATCGTTGCCAGGATTTCCGATACTCCCATGTAATCCTCCCTGATTGAATCAGGCAACTGGACAAACCGCCATGGGGCTAAGTCACCAAGCCGCGCAGGGCAATTCAGTTGCTCCATAGATACAATACTCGCCTGTTGAATTATGCGCAAATAAAATGCGCAGCCTACTGCCCTGGGACAGGTATTTTTTATTGGTGCCGTACCCTCCGGCATCATACCCAGAGGACTGCATGGCTCCAGCCTTCGTCAACATCGCGACAGAGGCAGTGACTAACAGCAGCTTCGTTCTGGCATCAATCTTGAGATCCCTGCGCAACTGTTCTCGCCTAGGGTTGTTCAGAACCATGGCTCTGGGTAGCTATCAACTATAGGATTTTACCTAGTAGCAACCGGCTTCCGCAGCCGCACCAGCAATTCGAGGAGGGCGTCCATTTCCTCCTGCGTCCGGAGGTAGTAGCGGGCGTGGGAGCGCAACTTCCGGCCTATGCGAACGGGAACTATGTTGCCGCCCAGGGCAAAGGCATCTTCATCATTCTCGTCGTCGCCCACATACAAGACCCAATTGCATCGCAGGCGATCCCGTTCGGCAGCCACGGCATCGCCCTTGTTAGGAACACCGCCTCCTACTACGTTGACCACTTGCTTGCCGCCGAATACTCGCGCGCGTTTCAGTTTCCGGGTTACAGCGAGGATACGCCGCCGCGCGTCTGCTTTCTGGGCGTATTGGCGATAATGTATAGCCAATGAAAGCCCTTTGTCTTCAACCCACAATCCAGGAACAGGCCCAAGCTCCAGCTCCAGGGCGGCCTTCCATTGATCAACGCGATGGCGCGGATGTTGTGACGATTCTGTCTCCGCGCCATGATTGCCGATGACCTGGGCAACATGCACGCCGCTCATCCTACTTAGGACATCCGCTCGGGCGCGCCCGGAGACAATGAGGCATGGATACAGTAACGCCAATTGGCGGAGCAGATTTTCAGTTCGGGCGCGCATGACGGCCTGATCAGGATGATCGACAATGGACGACAGCGTACCGTCGAAATCAAACGCGCACAAGGTCCGCTCATGGGCCAGCCGAGTCACAATCGAGAGCGAAGCTTTGGAGAGAATATACTGCATCGTCAAATCGCCGCACCCACGCTCGACCGCTCGGCTATGCGTCCTGCCACTCGCTCCTGGTTGCGCAAGCGCGCGGCATCCACTAACATCTTTCCGGCCCAACGGTACACGTTGAATTGAACCAGGATAGAGCGCATCGACCTCATGCGGTCCCGCTGTTCGTCCTCCGGCATGGTCAGCGCGGTGGCCAGCGCCTCACAACATTCTTCCTGATCGTATGGATTCACAATGAGCGCTTCCGTCAACTCTCGCGCAGCCCCGGTGAACTCGCTGAGCACCAGCACGCCTTTCAGGTCAGTACGCGCAGCCACAAACTCCTTGGCCACCAGATTCATGCCATCATGCAAGCTGCTTACAAAGCAAAGATCCGCAGCTCGATAAAAGCGAAACACCTCCGGGGGTTCGTGATGTGTACGAAGCATGATGATGGGCTTATAGTCTTTCTTCCCGAAGCGCTGGTTGATGCGTTCGGCCAACTGCTCTATCGTTTCGTTGAGCAGCCTGTATCGTTCGATCTTGGTACGGCTGGGCGCGGCAAGTTGCGCGAAGCTGAACCGTCCGCGAAATTCAGGATGACGTTCCAGCATCAACTCCACCGCAAGCAGCCGCTCCTCAACGCCCTTGGTGTAGTCCAGGCGATCCACGCCGATGCCCAGCAGCGCGTCCGGCTTCAATCCGAAATCGCGCCACACCTGCGCGCGGCAATCTTCGACGCTGTCCGCCGTCTCGACCCAGTGGACCGGCCATTCAAGCGCAATCGGATAGGGACGAACCAGCGTACGGTGTCCTTGCATCACCACCGCGTTTTGCTCCTGGTCTCTGCGCGTTTCCAGATAGCGGTCAACGGAGTCCAGAAAGTTGTTGCAGTGAAGTTGCGTGTGGAAGCCTAGAATGCTGCTTCCCAACAGACCTTCGAGAATTTCGTTGCGCCAGGGGCAGATGCCCATCTGCTCGGCGTTGGGCCAGGGGATGTGCCAGAAGACAATGACTGTGGCGGCCGGGAGGCGCTTGCGGATCATCGCGGGCGCAAGAGCAAAATGATAGTCCTGCACCAGGATGATGGGGTCCTTCGAGTCCACTTCCTTGCACACCGCGTCGGCGAATTTCTGGTTGACGATACTGTACTGGTGCCAGTCCTCGGCGCGGAAGACCGGCCGCGCGTGCGCCATGTGGCAGAGGGGCCACAGTCCTTCGTTGGAAAAGCCGAAGTAGTAGCCCTGCAGTTCTTCCTCGGAGAGCCAGACGCGGCGGATGTGATACGACTCTTCACCGGGCGGCACACGGACGTGATCGTTGCGGTCCACAGTTTCACGATCGGCGTTGCCGCTTCCGTGAGCGATCCACACGCCGGAACAGGCGCGCATGATGGGTTCGAGCGCGGTAACAAGGCCGCTGGCCGGATGCTGGACTTCGACGCCGCCGCTGGCCGCGTGTTGATGAATGTATGGCTCACGGTTTGCGAGGATGACAATCCTCTCTCCGTGCAAGTGCCGATTCAGAGTTTGTTTCAGGCGCACCGCGGTCCACAGCCCGGGAGCGTTTTCCCGTTCATTGGCCATGCGCCCGACCAGCTCGCGCATATCGCTGAGAATCGGCTGAAACTCCCTGCTCTGCTTGCCTCCTCCGCGCAACATGCGGCGCAGTTCCAGGCTCCAGTCCGAACGCGCTCTTTTTGCCACTAAGAGTGGTATCCCGAAAGCCATGATAGCCAGGATGCCAAAGACCACTATAAGGAAGGTTTGCGCCGCAGACACACGCCGGTCAATATAGCTCAAGTCTTGCACCAGGATTGCGAAGCCTATCTCTTGACCCTGGCTCCAGACAGGCATCGCGCTCACATAAACGCGGCCGGCGGGCAGCGTGGAGACGGTACTCCACTCGCTGAACCCCTGACTCGCATTTCCCGCGGCAGCATCTGCGCCGCGGACACGGGAACCCACTTCCGAGCAACTGAACTCAATTGGGAATCCTGGCGTGCTGGAGCGCGTGCTCAAGTCATCGCCGCAAGCCGCCGCGCCCATCACGTGTTCGTCCCGCGCCAGGGCTGCCAACTGCCTCTGAAGATTTTCGGGGTCGTTCCAGGTATCCGCCAGCGACTGCCTGGCGCCGATCAAAACCAACTGGGCACGCGAATTGACGTCGCGCTCAAACCATTCGCGCGCCGTGGTTTGCACCACTCCGGAAGTCGCCCAAGTCAATAAAGCTAACCCCACGATCAGGGCGAGTATGAATCGCGCCACTCGTGTCATACTTTGATTGAAACATACCGGCCTGACGTTAGAGGTGCCAAAATGCGTCTTGAAGATCTTGGGTTGATCGGCAACTGCCAGTATTCCGCGCTGATACACAATAGCGGCGAGGTTGTCTGGTGCTGCCTTCCCCGCTTCGATTCCGAACCGGTATTCTCGACACTTCTAGACAGTCAGGATGGCGTGCGCTACCGCATCGGACCGGCTGGCGGCGAAATCGGCGTTCAGCGCTACCAGCCCAACACGAACATCCTTGAAACAACCTTTCAAACACCGACTGGATCGTTCAAGGTAATTGACTTTGCGCCACGCTTTCTGCACTACGACCGCGCCTTCCGCCCGACACAATTGATACGCGTCGTAGAGCCGCTCGAAGGCGCGCCGCGTATCGCCGTAGTCTGCGAGCCGAGGCTGATCAGCACAGTTGAAGCCATTTACAAAGACCTGTCCATGGGAGGCTGGCTGCAACGCTATAGCCTGAACGACGGCTTCGGCAAACCCTCCGTCGCGTTCGTGATCTGTACGTTCTGGCTGATTGAAGCCTTCGCCGCCGTGGGCCGCCGCGACGAAGCGAGAGCAGTGTTTGACCGCACGCGCGCTTCGCTTTCGCGCCTGGGACTGCTTGCCGAAGATTATGATCCCGCGGAGCCTCGCATGTGGGGAAATTTTCCGCAGACGTACTCTCACGTTGGACTGATCAATGCTGCATTTGCGGCCTCGCCGCAGTGGGCAGAGGTGTTATAACATCCCGCCAGAGCGCGGGCCGCCGGCTTCACTCGCACAGAGATAAAACGATAGAATAAGGACAAACATCCGGAGGAATCGCCAAGTGCCACACACTTCAAGCCGCAGAGAATTCTTGTTGCTGATTGCCCGTAGATTAATTTTCGGCGCGATGGTCACCGCTTTTCTGACGCCTGGTACTGGCTGGGGCGTATTGGCTGCGCAGTCTGGGCAACAGGAAGGGATGCAACAATCCCAAAGTGGAATGGCCAATGCCGGCCCTAAGACGGCGCAGTTCGATAGCCAACACCGCCCCATCACGGCGGGCGGCTTCGTAAAGACCGGTCCAATTATCTTTCAGGATGTTGCCAAAGAGGCCGGTCTTACAAGCTGGCATCACACGGCGGGCACTCCTGAAAAGCGCCTCATTCTTGAAGCCAAGGGACCGGGTGTGTGTCTTTTGGATTATGACAATGACGGCTGGTTGGACATTTATCTTGTGAACGGATCGACTTATGATGCGCTTGCGGGCAAAACCACCCCGCCGCACGCGGCTCTCTTTCACAACAATCACGATGGCACGTTCACCGACGTGACGGAAAAGGCCGGCGTGGCCAACGACCGCTGGGGCTACGGGTGCGCGGTTGGCGATTACGACAACGACGGCTGGCCGGACTTGTATGTAACCAATTATGGGAAGAACCGCCTTTACCACAACAACCATGATGGAACCTTTACGGATGTGGGGGAAACGGCCGGAGTCACGGTCGGCACATGGTCCGCGGGCGCAACCTTCGGCGACTACGATGGGGACGGGCGGCTGGACCTTTTTGTTGACGGTTACGCTCAAATTGACTTGTCCAACCCTCCATATTCGGGGTCGAAAGCGGTCAACTTTGCTTTCTGCCAGTACCGCGGAGTGCAGGTGATGTGCGGCCCGCGAGGCCTGAAGGGCGAGCACGACCATCTTTTTCATAACAATGGCGACGGAACCTTTACGGATGTCAGCAAGAAGCTGGGCGTGGACGATCCCAACGGATACTACGGTCTGGGGGCGCTGTTTGTGGACGTAAACGGGGATGGCAAACCGGACCTGCTGGTGGCGAACGATTCCACACCTAATTATTTGTATATGAATAAGGGAGATGGAACATTTGAGGATCAGAGTTATGAAAGCGGATTTGCGCTTAACGCCGATGGGCGCGAGGCCGCCAATATGGGCCTTGCGGTTGGAGACTACGAGAACAACGGCCACCTGTCTGTGGTGAGCACCACCTTTGCCGATGACTACAATATCCTGTTTCAGAATGACGGAAACGGGTTTTTCACGGACGTCAGCTATCAGGCCGGTATAGCAGAGTCGTCCATTCCATTTGTGAGTTTCGCCGATGGATTTCTCGATTACGACAATGACGGGTGGAAAGATTTGCTCATTGTGAATGGCCATGTCTATCCGCAGGTGGATCAACACCCGGAGTGGGGAATGAGTTATGCCCAGCGCACGCTGTTGTATCACAACCTGAAGAATGGCAAGTTCGATTTGGTTCCCGCTGTGGAGGGAACCGGACTTGCGGTTGTCAGCGTGGGCCGCGGGGCGGCATTTGGCGACATCTTCAACGACGGCAAGATCGACGTGGTCATCAATAATATGGACGGCGTTCCGGTGCTGCTGCGCAACGTGAATCCGGACCACCACCAATGGGTTGAACTGAGGCTCATTGGAGGGCCAAAGAGCCCCCGCGATGCGGTCGGGGCGACTGTCTATCTGTCAGCGGATGGGATGCGTCAACGCGGGGACGTGCTGAGCGGCGGCAGTTACCTTTCTTCCAACGATATGCGCGTTCACTTCGGGCTGGGCGACGCGACCGACGCGGGAACGGGGGAGATTCACTGGCCCTCCGGCGCGAAAGAGATGGTGAAGCTGCCCGCGGTGGACCGGATTTACACCGTCACCGAGGGCCAGGGAATTACGGGAGCGATGTGCGACGGCAAGCCGTGCGCGGTTGCGCCTTCGGCGCCGCCTGCGCAGGCGAGCAAGCCCTAAGACAGACCAATGAGTGCGGCTTTGGGTGGGTGAAGGCCGAATTGCCGAAGGCTGTACGGTGGCCCCGAAAAAGAAATCGGGCGGCAACCCTGCGAGATGGGCTGCCACCCGAAAGGCACACTTTGAACGAACAGTTCAGGAGACCTTTTCAAGAGACAACCACAGATTACTGATAATTCAATGGCATGTCTTGAGCTAAATGAATGAGCCTGGGCTCCATCAATGGGTGGAGTCGGCCAGGGCTATTCCTGCGGCATCCCGCTGAAACTAAACTTTACTGCTGATTACTTTTCCGCCGGCGCTGCCGCCGGATGCTGCGCCTGAGCCGGCCTGGCGTGACCATCACTCATCTTGTCGACCAGCGCATTGTCGGCGGCCCTGGTGATGCTGCTGGCTTTGTCGAATTCAGCCTTTGCCTCGTCTTTCTTGCCCATCGCCCGGTAAAGCCGGCCGAGCCGCCAGTGCACATTCACGTCCTCCGGAGCCAGTTTGGCAGCCACACTCAGTTCGCGCAGAGCATCGTCCCGGCGGCCCGCATCCGCAAAGAGGATGCCCAGATCGAGATGCGCAAGCTCCTGGCCCGCGTCAATGCGCAGAGCGTTTTCCAACAGCGGCCGGGCGGTCTCCGGGTGTTTCAACTGCATCTCGGCGTCTCCCAGGTAGGTCAAGGCCTGGACGTGGTTCGGGTTGTTGGCCAACTCGGCCTGAAACTCGCTCACCGCCTCCGGGTACTGCATCTGGGTCCATAAAAGGTAGCCCAATCCAAAGTGAACGTCGGGCTCACGCGGATTGGCCTTCACCGCCGCGCGGAACTGCTCGATCGCGCCGGCATGGTTCTTAAGCTCGTCCAGCGCCTCGCCGGCCAGCATGTCGGCTTCGGCTGACTCCGCGTTCAAGGTTAGAATCTCGTGATAAGTATCCAGCACGCACTGGTATTGTTTGGACCAGAGGCAACTGTGCGCCAAGGCCAGCCGCAGTTGCAGATTCTGCGCGTCAGATGCGGCGGCTTGCTTCAGATAAGGAGCAGCCTCGGCGTATTCCCTCAGCCCATAGTGCGCCATCCCGATCAGGATGGTCAGGCGCTGTGCCTCGGGTGATCCTGGAGGTTGGCTCTTGATCAGCAGCTTGAATTCCTGAAGGGCCGGCTTCAAGTCGCCGGCTTTGAAGAGCGCGAGGCCGAGATTCAGCCGCAGGCCAGGCATCTTCGGATTCAGCGTCAGAGCCTTGCGGTAGAGCGGCACGGCGTCGCTGTAATGTTCCTGGCGCGCTTCCAGGAGGCCGAGGTGCGCGTAAGGCTCCGGGTTAGATGGGTGAGCATTCAGGAACACTCGCCAAGCGGCCTCAGCCTCAGCATTCTGGCCCTGCTGCTCCAAGGCAAGCGCCGTTTGCCGCTGTTGATCGAACGCGCCGACTGTCTGCCCTAAGCAGTGCGCGGCGGCCATCGCCAGCGTCATCGTCAGTGTCAGGCAGATTCTCAGCCGCATGGCGCGTCTCACTCTTGCTCCCAAAGCAATCTCGCTGTTCTTGTAACAATGCTCCGAGTCTATTTTATTTGAAGCTGGGCATAGTTTCGCCCCAAAGAAAAAGGGGCGCGGGAGGGATTGCCTTCCGCGCCCCGGTTGAGGGTTGAGGTGAGAGGTTAGAACACGATCCTGCCGCCGAGTTCGAACTCTCTTGGATCCTGCGTGCCGTTTACGAATCCAAAGTCGGAGTTCGCCGGGTTGCTGTCAGCCAAGCTATTGAACTGGGTGTGGTTGAAGGTGTTGAAGCTCTCAGCGTGGAACTCGAAGTGAGCCCGGTCGCCGAAGGCAAAGGACTTGGTGAGCGCGGTGGTGAAGTTGGTGCGGCGTGCGCCAACCACGGCATCCTTGCCGGAGTTGCCGAAGCCCAGATTCGGGCCGTTATCCCAGGAAGGAGTCGGCTTCGAGAAGCCTGCGCTGCTGACGTACTGATAGCCGGTGTTGGTGCCGACCGTAGCTTGTCCCTTGGTGTAATGCGGCTTGCCGGTCAGATTCGGACGGATCATATAGTCTCCGCCCAAACCAACTGTGTCGCCATAGCTGTTCTTGGGAGCGTCATTGCCAAACCAGGGCAAACCGGACTCGGAGATGACCGTACCGGCGATCTCCCATCCGCCAAGTACAGTCCTCGTCACGCCGGTGGCGTGGTTGAAGAAGGGCAGTTTGTACTCGTAGTTGATGTTGATGACGTGACGGCGATCCAGGCTGCCGGAACCCTTGTCGTACTTCAGGTTCCAGGGGTTATAGGTGGGGTAGTTGTTGTCGACGTCCACGCTGGTCTGTGTGGAATCGATCTGGTGAGCCCAAGTGTAGTCCACTTCGTAGCTGAGGCCGTGTTTGCTCTGCTGGCGAAGGCCGACCTGCAAGCTGTTGTAGCTGCCAGTGGCGGGATTCGACTGCAACCTGATCTGGCCAAAGCCAGGATAGGACGCAGCCTGCTCGCTAGCCAGAGACGTAAAGCCAGTACCGCCATTGTTGGGATTCATAGCCACGCAACTGGGAGTGGATGTGCAAAGCGAGTCCGTCCAGGCACCCGCAGCTTCCAAACGAGTCACCGGCGAGGTGCTGAGCGGGAAGTTGTTGATCGGGATCCACGAGTTCTGATGCCATTCGAGGTTGCCGACATACTGGGTGGTCAGAATCAGAGCGGGAGCGATCTCATGCTGCACGCCGAAGCTGTACTGCGCCACGCCAGGATGCGGGTAATAAGTATTCAGCGAGTTGTAACTCTGAATGGTGATTGGATTGGAGGCTGTGGTGCCGCTCTGCCAGTTTGAAGTAATGCTGGTGAATTCGACGTAGTTGGCTTGCGGCGTGCTGATGAAAGGAGCGCCACCCGCTGCATCGTAAATGTCGTTGCCTTGAATGCGCTCGTAGAAGGTGCCAAAACCGCCGCGCAGGATGGTCTTGCCATTTCCGGTTACGTCATAGGAGAAACCGACGCGCGGCATAAAGGTTTTGTAATCGTTCTTGGCGATGGCGGACGGTGTTCCGGCTTGGCCGGCAAGCGCGATGCCATTCAAATAGAATGGGGTGCTCACTCCGGACAGGCTGTAGGTTTGCAAGCCAGGGCTGGTAGGCGAAAGCGAGCCGTCGCTGTTAAATGCCGGCGCAAGGCCCGTCTGGTAGAGTGCCGGATTGAAGTTGGAAACCAGATTCTTGCGTTCCCAGGTGAGCGGCATGGCATCGTAACGGACACCATACTGGATGCTCAAGCGGCTGTTGACGTGCCAGTTGTCCTGAGCATAGGCGGAGACCGTCTGGTTCACGTAGTGATTGATGGGATTGGCGTTCGACTGGGAGAAGGCTTTTCCACCCGTGTCGTAGGCCAGGCCGAGCAGGAAGTCCAGATACGAATCGCCTGTGAGTTGGCTATCCAGATGAGCGGGAGAATCACCCGAGGCCGCTATCCAACCGTCGTGGAAGGTGTAGTCTCCCTCGGAGTCCTTGCCGATGACCTGGTTCTTGGTGTAGCGGTTGTAGCCGCCGCCGAACTTCATCTGATGCCGCCCCTTGGTAACCGAGAGGGCAAAGATTTCGTTATAGTCCTCGGCGCCGTTGGTCCAGGGATCGTTTCCAGGGCCCCACTCGTTTCCAACCGTGCTCCATGTGATGTCGGGCAGACGGTTACCTACATCGTTCACCGCCGGGAAGTAGGTTCCAGTGCTCCAGCCCGTGGGCTTGGTGAAGCCCGCGGAGACAGTCGAGACCGGAATAATACCGATCTTGTTGCCGTCATAGTTGAACGAGGCTTCCAGTAGCACATTGGGCTTCAGGGCGCCGGTCAGCTTGATTGTCGAGCTGTACGACGGGTTGCTGAAGGTGGTGCCGATGGTCGGGTAGTTGTCACCCTGCCACTCAGGAGTGGCCTGGGTGGTTACATTCGAGTCGTGGATGAAGTGACCGAGCACCGACCACTTGTCGTTGAAGTTGTGGTCGATGCGGAAGAGGTCTTCCCTGACATCGATGGGCAGATGGCCGCCGGTCGGGGTATAAGTGTCGTTGGCCAGGTCCGTCGCGGCGGGAAGATTCTTGCTGGCGTTGAAGAGCAGCGCGTTCGAATCGAGCAGCGTCGCCGGAATCAAGCCATTCGGGAAGGGCTGGCCTGCCACGAGCTTATTGGGGTTCGAGGCCGAGCCGTTATAAGCCGCAATAGCCTTGCCAACCCTGGAGTTGGGGCTGACATTGGGCACAAAGACTGACGGGGTGGTGTCATAGGCCGGAATCACGAAATTGAAGTTCGCGGCCGAAGTGACTTCATCCGCCGCCGGAAGCGTCTTGATCGGGTTGGTCGACTGGCCGTTGATCATCCTGCGCCACTCTTCGTTGAAGAAGAAGAAAGTCTTCTTCTTGTTGGAGTTGTAGACGTGAGGAATGAATACCGGGCCGCCGATGTTGGCGCCGAAAACGTTATAGCGCAACTCCGCCTTGGCAGCATGCTGGCCGGTGTTGTTGTCGAAATAGTTGTGCGCATCGAGAGCATCGTTGCGATCGAATCCCCAGGCTTCGCCGTGGAACTTCGATGTGCCGCTCTTGAGGGACATGGTGATGGTGCCGCCGGAGGCGATGCCGTAATCCGGAGGATAGTTGCTGGACAGCACCTGGAACTCGCTGAGCGAGTCCTGAGAAGGCATGACGGACATTTTGCCGCCGGAACCGCGGTCATAAGCCTCGCCGCCGTCGATAATCCAGATGTTGTGAGCCTGGCTGAGGCCGTTGAAGCTGATGGCGTAGTTGGCGTTTACGGAGAAAGGATTCTCCATATCGGGCAGGTTGCCGCTGACGCCCAGGCCGAGGGAAGCCAGGCTGATTACGCTGCGGCCGTTGGTGGGCAGATCAGTGATCTGCTGCTCATTGATCAGCGTGCTGACCACGTTGGAGTCGGACTGCACCGTCAGGGCGTCTGCCTCGACGGTAATGGTCTGTGATTCGGTGCCGATGGGGAGCTTGACGTCGACACGGAACGTCTGGGAGATGTTAACCACGACGCCGGACTGCACGTAGGTTTGGAAACCCTTGGCAGTTACTTTCAGGTTGTAGACAGCGGCGTTTAAACCGACAACGTCATACAAGCCGGAGTCGTTGCTGGTGGAGGTGTGAACCGAGCCAGTGGCCGGATCGGTGAGCGTGATCTTCGCTCCCGGAACGGAGGCTCCCGTCTGGTCAGTGACAGTGCCGGTGACTTCGGAATTGGCTTGCGCATAGAGTCCCACGCACGCCAATACAAAGAACAGCGGCAGTAGAAAGAACCTGTATCTCGCTTGTCTCATGTGGCCTTCCTTTTCAAAGTGCTGTTGTTGGTGTTTCGCCCTGGTGTCGCTTCCCATTGATCTGGAATGAAGCCGGTAAAAATACATCAGAAGCCCTTCAACGAGAGAATCAATTCCAGTCAGCCTGCCCAGCTTTTGTAAAACTTGTGTTGAGGCGGTGGACCATCCAATTTCTCCGTATTTTGGAAGAAGCAAATTGCGCTTCTACGTTTTTTGGTATCAAGTCACTCAAACGTTTAAGCTGTCGAAGTCAAACGTTTAAGTAGAAAGCGGCGACACTCCTTTTCAAAGGGTCGGACGAATTAAATGCCTAAGAGGCATAAGTTGTCAAGCATGATTTTGCGACAATCCCAAACTGGGCGGTCAACAGCTTCCTAACGTGCATATTTTCAACATGATAGGCCGTTTGCCCATGCAGGAAAACCTGGCATGTAAAACGGTTTAGGAAGGCCGGAGTGTTTGCGTTGCCCGGCTGGCGGAACTTTCGCGCAGGCACGTTGACCGGAGAGCATTCGAGCGGAAGCTCGCTTTCTGAGGATGTATGGAATTGTGGAATGTTGCAGCCGCGGCCGTCGCTGGGGCAATTCAACCCCGGTTCGCAGACGGATGGAACTTTACCTGCCGCAGGCCCGTTGGGTCTTCTGCCCTTGCGGGTGTACCTCGCTATATGATGGCCCCTCATTGGAACGCCTTGCGCGCTTCGGCGTCCAGATCCGTTGTTGACCGGGGCGTTACCGTGTATACCGTGGTCTGCTCGATCCGGTCGCCGGGGTTCATGGTCGTCAAGGGCCCCAGGGTTTCCAGCTCGACATACTGCAAAGGGTCGGGGCAGGTGTAGACCTCGGTGGCGCAGCCGCCGTCGGGATATTCTCCGGGCCGAGTTTCCGCGTCGATCCGGACCACGCAGTCCCGCCCCAGCCACGCCAGGCTGTTTCCATCCGTGCCGACCTTTACGTGCTGCCGCGCATGGCGCCGGAGCGAGAGCAGGCGTCCGTCGATCTTCAGGTCTGCCGGTTCGGCCGACATCAAACGGACGTAGCCAGCGGCGAACTTTGAAGCTGCCGGGAGGAGGATGCAAACGCGCTCGGGCTCCCTCATCTGGGTAATAGTCCATATGCCCACCCGGACAGCGCCGCCGGTGAGCTTGCGATACTCGGTTGCGATTCGCAGGATGGGTTGCCTGGCATCGAGTTCGACATGGCGCACAACCTGGATGCCGAAACCCGGATCGATCGGCGACTTCACCACGACACCGCGTTCGCTGACAACCGCATTGACGTGCCGCGTTCCGAAGGCCACCGGCGGCGGCCAGTCCCGGCCCTGATGTTCAATCCAGAGCGCTTGCGGAGCAGGCCAGCACTTGTCTCCGCCAAAGTTGATCCAATCGTTGGAGACGGCATCATGCAGTTGGCCATCCAATGCCCGGTTTTCCCAGAATGCTCCGTCCGCCTCGCCAGCCAGGCGCAGCTGCATCACGCGGCCGATGGCCGGAACAATCACGGCTTCCACGCTGCCGTTGGCGATGAGATAGCAATCGGACCAGCCATGATAGGAGATGCGCTCGACAGAGACCCCTCTGCGCCGAGCGGCTGGCGAGACCTCTGTAACGGGTATCCCGGAGTGGCGATCCATGGGACGCGGCCTTTCTGGCGTCGTGGAGGGCGGCCTTGGCCTTGCCTCCGTGTACAAACCGCAGGCGGCTTCCGTCCTTTGAGAGGATGTCCCTCAAGGGCTAAAGCCCGCTGCTCCCTAGCTCATTTCGGCACGACTGGAGTCCCACCCCATCGACGAGGACCTGTCGATGGGGACCCCGGTGAAGTCGTGCCCTGACACAAATACAACCAGTTCTAGTGCAGCTACTTGTCACCGGCAGCGGCCAGATCAGTTTCGACCTCGCGCTCTGCCAGGTGGTCGAACCAGGTGAACTTGAGAATCGCGGACGTTCCCAGAACCACTGCCAGAGTGATGGCGGCACGCTGGAACTCTTTGATCACGATGTAAAGCGGCAGCACCACCAAGGCAATCTGCCAAACGATGCCTACGGCGATATTGAACATATCGCGCAGGAAGTCCTCGTTGCGCTTGAAGCCGGGGTCTTCGGCCAGAACCATTTT
>PLOI01000137.1 GCA_003142015.1 Acidobacteriaceae bacterium
ATGCGCTTCTGCACCTCGGTGATCTCTTCGGGCAGCGAGGTCTGGCGGAGCTTGACGCGCGCCCCGGCCTCGTCGATCAGGTCGATGGCCTTGTCCGGCAGGAAGCGGTCGGGGATGTAGCGGCTGGAGTGCGAAACCGCAAACTCGACCGCCTCATCGGTGTAGCTGACGGCGTGGAATTTCTCATAGCGGTCCTTGATGCCGTGAATGATCTTGATGGCGTCGGCCTCGTTGGGCGGCGGCACCTTGACGGCCTGGAAGCGGCGTTCGAGCGAGCGGTCCTTCTCGATTGATTTGCGAAACTCCGCGGGAGTGGTGGCGCCGATGCACTGGACTTCGCCGCGCGAGAGCGCCGGCTTGAGAATGTTGGCCGCGTCCAGCGAGCCCTCGGCCGAACCCGCGCCTACCAGCGTATGCAGTTCGTCGATGAAGATGATGGAGTTCTGATTTTCCATCAGCTCCTTCATGATGGTCTTGAGCCGCTCCTCGAACTGGCCGCGGTACTTGGTGCCGGCCACGATGAGCGACAAATCCAAACCCAGAATGCGCTTTTCGGCCAGGAAGCTCGGCACTTCGCCGTCGGCGATGCGCTGTGCCAAACCCTCGACGATGGCCGTCTTGCCCACGCCCGGCTCGCCGATGAGGACGGGATTGTTCTTGGTGCGGCGGCAGAGAATCTGGATCACGCGTTCGAGTTCGCCATCGCGACCAACGAGAGGATCAAGTTGCCCGTCCATGGCCGCCTGGGTCAGGTCGCGGCTGAACTCGGCCAGCAGGCTACTCTCACGCTGACGCTGCTGTGGCGGAACTTTTTCTTGCGTGACGCGGCCCAGGTCTTCACGAATCTGCGCCAGCTTCAGGCCGCGCTCCTGCAAAATCTCCGAGGCAAAGCATTTTTCCTCGCGCAGCAGGCCCAGCAGCAAATGTTCGGTGCCAATGTGTTTGTGGCCCAGCCTCTCGGCTTCTTCAGCCGCGTAGGCCAGCACCCGCTTGCACTCGTTGGAAAGCGGCAGGTCCACTGAAGTGGAGACCTTTTCGCGAATAGTGGTATGCTCCTCAATTTGCTTGCGAATCGACTCCACCGACGCGTGCGAGCGCAGGAAGCGATTGGTCAAAGCCTTGTCCTCGCGCAGCAGGCCGAGCAGCAGATGCTCGGTCTCGATATAGGGCGAGCCGAATTGGCTGGCCTCATACCGCGCGAAGAAGATCACGCGCCGTGCCTTCTCCGTATAGCGTTCGAACATGATGTCCCCCTTGGTTCGGACCTCTGGAGGCCGTCGGCGAAAGTGGCCGTCCGGTTCATCTGCCGGCTTCAGCCCAAACGCGCGCGCCTAAATTTAACCTCGCCGCCGGGAACACTGGGAAATGCCAAATTGGCCCCGAACAGCCCTTGAGGATGGCGGAAATTTTTGCCCGGCTCGCCCGGCGTTCATGCTGCCGGAGTGAGTTCCATCCTGCCTTCATCAGCCCGGAAGGGACGAGAATTCATCGTACTCCCAGGCCGCTTACTTAATTGACTCAAAAGCCACGACGAACGGTACTTTTTCTCTTACGAATTTCTGTCCGGCAAGCCCGTTTGAGCAGCGGCGGCCAAATTGTCCATCCGGCTGCCGTCCAGCTTTCCCGCTTCCAGGCGCAAGGCCCGCGTACATCGCGCCGCCAGATCGAGATTATGCGTTACCAGAATCGAGGTGAGGCCGTGGGTCGCGTGCAGCCGTTCGATCAGGTCGAAGACGCGGCCAGCGGTGGTCTCGTCCAGGTCGCCTGTAGGCTCGTCGGCCAGCAACAGACGGGGATTGTTGACCAGCGCGCGGGCCAGCGCCACACGCTGCTGTTCGCCGCCGCTCAGCTCTCCGGGCCGATGCTCGCCGCGATCTTCGAGGTCAACTTCCCTCAGCCAGTTGGCCGCCGTCGCCAGAGCTTCCGGCTTGCGCACGCCGCGGGCCAGCAGCGGCATGGCCACGTTTTCCAGAGCCGTGAACTCCGGCAGCAAATAATGGAACTGCCAGACGTAGCCGATCTCGCGATTGCGAAAGGCTGCCGCTTCGCGCTCGGAGAGCTGGGCCACGTTGATAGAGGCGCAGTGTACCGTTCCCGCGGTAGGCGCGTCCAGCGCGCCCAGAATGTGCAGCAGCGTGCTCTTCCCCGCGCCGGACTGGCCCACTATGGCCACCATCTCGCCGGTCTGAACATCGAAGTCAAGCCCGCGAAAGAGGGTGAGGGCGCCGCGCGCCGTCGTGTAAGTCTTTTCGAGATTGCGAACCTGAATGATGGGGATTTGGCCGGCATGGGTAATCGGCGATTGGATGTTGTGAGGGGCAGTCTGAGCCCGCAACTCCGGCTCCCGTGCGATGCGGGCGTCCTGGCTGGCAACCGCTGGAGAGGTTTGAGTCATCCGGTTGCCCCTATTTTATCGTGTTGGGGGTGGATTATGCGTTGGCGGGTGTCTTTGGTAACCACGACATAATCAGTCGCAGGACGCGCGAAAAAGGCTGTGCGTCGAAACAGAGGGTTTTTTGCACAAAATTGGGCTAAAACGGCCAATTTTGCGGGCGCTCCACGCTCGGGTTGGGGAGGGTGATCAGGAAACGGGGGTACTGCGAAGTATGCTGCGAAAGTGTGTCTTCATGGCATTGAGTGCGGGAGGGCCGCGGGGTTGAGCCGGGCGATGCGGCCATCCGGTCCTACGACGAAAGGAAGCGAAAGCGCATTCCAGTTGCCGTTGTCGAGTGGCTGCCAGGTTTTGCCGTCGTCGCGGCTGATGTCGGAGCCGTTGGTGCCGACGGTGATCCAGGCTTTGAGGGCTTCGTCCCATTGCACGGCGGAGCGGAAGCCGTGTGGCGGGGTGGTGGAGGCGGTCCAGCGCTTCCAGTCACCTTCCGTGTGCGCCGCCGTATTGTTTGATTCATTTGGCTTGGTGTAATCGCCACCAACAACAATGCCATGTTTCAGGTCACGGAACGCTATGGAGAAGACGCCGGAAGACTCATTGCCACCGCTGATCGGAACGGGGATTCTCAGACACGGATCTGTACCTCTGCCAGTAAGCAACAAAGGGGAGATATATACGCTCGCTCCAACCTTCCCGCCTGCTCCTAAAATGTATTTGCGGGAACCGAAGACAAAGATGGAGGAGTTGCTTGCAGCAAATGCAGCTTGTTCGGCAGGTGCAGAACACCCCGCATCATCGATAAACCATCCGTGCCCCAAAATCATCACTTTAGTCTCGAAACGGCCATTGACGGGATCACCTACGAGAACCCCTGTGTGGCTGTCTCCTATTGCATAGCCGAAGTCGCCGTGCTGGAATACGACCGCATCCCAGAAACCGTCCTTCTCCGTGTTTTTCGAATCAAGCGTCCACGTCTTGCAGCCATCAGTGGTTTTATAGAGCCGGCTCTTATCTCCCGGCCCGGAGGCCATGACAATTGCCGTCGTCGCATCCCAGGCTTGCATGCCGCGAAAGTCGAGAGTCGCGCCGTCGGTTGCTCCGTCAGGAATTGCGCACTGCGTCCAATGCGCTCCGCCGTCGAGAGTCTTCAGCACGGTCCCGCCCGTCCCGCTGGCCCAGGCAACCCTTCCATCGACTGAATCGATTCCGCGCAAGCCGGCGGTTGTGCCTGACTCCTGCATCTGCCAGGGCGTGCGTGCCGGTTCTGAGGATTGTGCAGCAGCGACAGCCGAAGCCGCCAGAAGCAATGGAATCAAGATAACTTGCATGGCACGCAGTATAGACGCGCACTCCGCTTAAACGCCAGTTGCGAATCAGTATGCGATCTTGTTCGGCGATACGATCCAGGCGGCAAAGCTCGACCAGGCTTCATCGCCCAGCAGCTGCATGGCGGGGAGCTTGCGTTCGGCTTTGTCTTTACGAAACTCGCCGTAGAGAAACGCGTCGTCGAATCCAGCGCGGGCTGCGTCGGCTGCGCTGGCGCCGTAGTAGATGGCGTCAATCCGCGCCCAATAAGCCGCTGCGAGGCACATGGGGCAAGGCTCGCAACTGGTGTAGAGTTGGCAGCCGGCCAGCGAAAACGCGCCCAGCGCTTTCGCTGCCGCGCGAATGGCGTTCACCTCGCCATGCGCCGTAGGGTCGTACACGGCCGTCACAGTGTTCACGCCCTCGCCCACAATGCGGCCGTCACGCACAATCACCGCGCCAAACGGCCCGCCCGCGCCGCTGACCACATTCTCCGTGGCCAGCGCGATGGCGCGGCGCAAAAACTCAGGATTTGCCGATGGCTGCATCGTCGATTTGCTCCAGGGTTCCTTGGAAGGCAAGTAAGAATATAGCACAGGCATTGTGCTCATGCCGCGCCCGGAGCAGATGCCGCCGCGCCTTGATTCTTGATCGAAAAGCAACGACGGGCGGCGCGGGCGGGCCGCATTTTTGCATGGGCTGACGCACCGAAAGCATCTCAAGCGCTGTTCCTTCCGCGCGCATCTTCAGGCAACTCCGCTCACATGCATTCGTACAACCGTGAATCCATCGCGGAATCCCTCTCATCTGAAGGATTGGCAGCGTGGCGTGTGCCCGCGAACAGATGGGCGCAGCGCAGTTGGCTCCCAGCGCACAATGATGCACGGTGAAGTAAAGAGGTAGAGGAGAAACATGAAAACACGCAGATTGGGTAGGAACGGCCCGGAGGTCTCAGCGATTGGCCTCGGCTGCATGGGGATGAGCGAGTTTTACGGCCCAGGCGACGAACGGGAGTCGCTGGCGACCATCGACCGCGCGCTGGAGCTGGGCGTCAACTTACTCGACACCTCCGACATTTACGGGCCGCACACCAACGAAGTGCTGGTAGGCAAGGCGCTCAAGGGGCGTCGCAATAAGTTTTTCGTGGCCACCAAGTTCGGCATCGTGCGCGACCCGGCCAACCCGGCAGCGCGCGGCGTGGACGGCAGCCCGGCCTACGTGCGCAAGGCGGTCGAGGGCAGTTTGCACCGGCTGGGCATCGAGACCATCGACCTCTATTACCAGCACCGCGTGGACCCCAAAACGCCTATCGAAGAGACTGTGGGCGCCATGGCCCGGCTGGTCGAGGAGGGCAAGGTGCGCTTCCTCGGCCTGTCTGAGGCTGCGCCGGCAACCCTGGAACGCGCCCATCGCGTCCACCCCATCACGGCGCTGCAAACCGAGTACTCGCTGTGGAGCCGCGATCCCGAGCCGGAGATTCTGCCCACCTGCCGCCGCCTGGGCGTGGCCTTCGTTGCTTATAGCCCGCTGGGCCGCGGCTTTTTGACCGGCGCCTTCAAAAGCCCGGACGACTTTGCCGCGGATGACTATCGCCGCGTCAGCCCGCGCTTCCAGGGCGAGAACTTCGCCCGCAATCTCGAACTCGTGGAGAAGGTGAAGCAACTGGCCGCCAAGGCCGGCATCAGCGCCGGTCAGCTTGCCCTGGCCTGGGTGTTGGCGCAGGGCGAGGAGATTGTGCCCATCCCCGGCACCAAGCACCGCAAATATCTTGAAGAGAACGCCGCGGCCGTCGAGCTTTCGCTTGCCCCGGAACTTGTCCAAAACCTCCAGAAAATCTTTCCGCCGGATGCGGCGGCCGGCGAGCGCTATGCCGCGTCGATGAAGACGCTGCTGAACGGATGAGGGCAGGCGCTAGAATTTCAGCATGGCCGTTGCATCCTCTTCGCTTGAAGCCCTGAACGCCCGCATCATTATCTGTAAGCGCTGTCAGCGGCTGAGCGCGTACTGCGCCGAGGTTGCGCGGGTGCGCCGCCGCGCTTATGCCGATTGCGCGTACTGGGGCCGGCCCGTGCCTTCGTTTGGAGATCCGGGGGCGCGTGTGCTGGCGCTGGGACTCGCTCCCGGCGCGCATGGATCCAATCGAACGGGGCGGATGTTTACCGGCGACGGCTCGGGCGATTTTCTCTTTCCCGTGCTGCATGAGTCCGGCTTCGCCTCGCAGTCCATGTCCGTAAGCCGCGACGACGGCATGAAGCTCAAGGATTTGTGGATCAGCGCGCTGGTTCGCTGCGCTCCGCCGGAGAACAAGCCCGCGCCCGAGGAGCAGCGCAACTGCGCTCCCTGGTTGGACGAAGAAATCGGCCTGCTCGCGAATCTGCGCGTGGTGGTGTGCCTGGGCAAGATCGCCTTCGACGGTTTGCTGGCCCACGCGCGGCGCAGCGGCCAGCTAGCTTCGCGCTCCGGCATGATCTTCGCTCACGGCGCGGAGTTCACATTGCCCAACGGACTAGGAGTTATCGCCAGCTATCATCCATCGCTGCAAAACACCAACACCGGCAAGCTCACCCGGCCCATGCTGCTCGGCGTCTTCCAGCGGGCAAGGGAACTCGCCGGGGTTGAGCTGACCTGCGTTTGCCGGCCTCTGGCCTTAAACTGAGAAAGCGATGGACTCGTACTCGAAGGAAATTCTGAAGGAACTGCTTCCGGCGGAGAAGGACGTTTCCCCTGTTGCGGCAAATGCGCGGACTGGAGCGCGGAAGCAAGCGCCGCATTCGGACCATTGGTCTGCGGCCGTGTTGTTGGAGCGGGCGGCCTATCTGCGCAAGCTGGCCAAACATGGCGACGGCTCGGCGAGCGAGACGCTGAAGGAATATCCGCGACATTGCGCGATGCTTTTGTTTCGCAGCCGCGACGGCGAGGCCGAGGTGCATGAGAACTTCGCCGATGTTTTCTACGTGCTGGATGGCCGCGCGACGCTGGTGACCGGCGGCGCGGTTATGGGCGCTCGGTTGACTGGGCCTGGAGAGATGCGCGGCTCGTCGGTCGAAGGCGGCGCACGGCAGGAACTGAGAGCGGGCGATGTGGCGCACGTGCCGGCGGGCGTGCCTCACCAAATGCTGGTAGCCGGCGACAAGACGGTTACCTGCCTGGTGATGAAGGTCGAGGAGAATCCATAACATCGACGCTTTACTCGATGCGTGATTCCGATCGGCTGAGGGTTCCGGCCAGCGATTGCGCGTGGGTGAGTCCACACTTTCTTGGTGAATAAAATAGATTGCGTATATTCTGACTATCGAATATTCTTATAATATGCAAGAGACGCTGCGGACATACAAAGCCAGCATCTTCCAGGCTCTCTCTCATCCCACGCGCATCGCCATACTCGAGATGCTGCGCGACGGGGAGCTTTCCGCGCGAACCATCCAGGAAAAACTTGGCGTGGAGCAGGCGAACCTCTCCCAGCACCTGGCGATTCTTAGAAGCCGGCAGATTGTGGCCAACCGCAAAGACGGCAACCAGGTTTTCTATTCCATTCGCAATCCGGTGCTGGTGGAGGTTCTCGACGTGATGCGCCGGTACTTTCAGACCAACCTGGCCGAAGCGATTCAGATGCTAGAAGAAGTGAAATGTGAGGCGTCTTCCCGGTGATTGCTGAACTGTTCTTGAGCGGAATTGTCGTCTGGCTTGCGGGCGCCGCGGCCAGCCTGGCGCTGTGGCGTCAGCCGGCACTCGCGCGCCGTGTAGCCTGCGGTGCGGCGCTCGGGGGTTCGCTACTCGATCTGGCCGCTTCGTCCGCGGCCCTCTTTAGCGCCAGTCCCGTCTTCATCGGCCTTCCCTTCGGCAACCCGGCCTTCACATGGGCGGTGCGCCTGGACCCGCTGTCAGCCTTTTTCAGCGTGACGCTGGCGGCGCTGGCGGCTGCCGTTTCGCTGTATTCCTTCGGATATTTAAAAGAGATGGAAGGCCGCCGAAACCTGGGCGCGTTCGGATTCTTTTTCAATCTGTTGCTGTTGAGCGTTGCGCTGGTTTTCACCGCGTCGAATGCGTTCTTCTTCCTCGTTGCCTGGGAGGTCATGGCGCTGGCGGCGTACTGCCTGGTCAGCTTCGAGTATGAAAAGAAAAAGGCGCGCGATGCTGGAGTGCTTTTCCTGATCATGTCGCACGCCGGCACTGGCCTGCTGCTGATTGCGTTTCTGGTTCTCGCCTCCGCCTGCGGCAGCCTGGATTTCTCCAGCTTCCATCTGCTGGCTTCGCGCATGACGCCGCTCCAGCAGGGCACTGTTTTTCTGCTTTTTCTTTTTGGCTTCGGCGTGAAGGCGGGGGTGGTTCCGCTGCACATCTGGATTCCGGAGGCGCACCCTGTTTCGCCCAGCAATGTTTCCGCGCTGATGTCGGGCATCGTCCTCAAGACCGGCATCTACGGCATGGCGCGCGTCTTCTTCGATTTCTACGGAGCGCCTCCGCTTTGGATGGGAACCGTGGTGCTGGCGCTGGGCGTGGCGTCGGCTCTGCTGGGAGTGCTCTACGCGCTGATGGAGCACGACCTCAAGCGCCTGCTCGCGTGGCACAGCATCGAGAATATCGGCATCATTCTTATCGGCTTCGGCGCGGCGCTGATGTTTCGCGCGCTGGGCCAGGCGAATCTGGCCGCGCTCGCTCTGATCGCTGGTCTCTATCACACCTTCAACCACGCCATGTTCAAGGGACTGCTCTTCATGGGCGCGGGTTCGGTGGTGGAGGCCACGCACACGCGCAACATGGAGAAGATGGGCGGGCTGATTCGCCTCATGCCGGTGACTGCTCTGTGCTTCCTGGTGGGCGCGGTGGCCATCTCCGGGCTGCCTCCGCTGAATGGATTCGTGAGCGAGTGGCTCACCTATCAGGCGCTGCTGGCCGGCTTCGGAACCACGCAAAGCCTGACGCGGTTGATGTTCCCCATTGCAGGCTCACTGCTGGCGTTGACCGCGGCGCTGGCGGCGGCCTGCTTCGTCAAGGCCTTCGCCATTCCATTTCTCGCGCTGCCGCGCAGCCCGGAAGCAGCGGATGCGCGGGAGGCGTCGTTCACAATGCGCGCCGGAATGACGATTCTGGCAGTGGGATGCGTCGCACTGGGATTGGGAGCCACATGGTTCGTGCCGGTCTTCGATCCCATCACGCAGCAGACTCTCGGCGTGCGCGCCAGCTCGGCGCTGGTGATGGCTCACGGCTGGGCACTGTCGCCCGGAAGGCCTCATGGAGGCACCATATCCCTTGCCGGGATGGCGCTGTTCTTTCTTGTCGCCGGCGCGGCATTCGCGCTTCCGCTGGCCCTGCGCTGGCGCCGCCGCACGGTCCGCGGCCCGGCGTGGGATTGCGGCTTGCCTGGTTTGACCGCCGACAACGAATACACCGCGACTGCTTTTTCCAAACCGCTGCGCATGATCTTCTCCGTCCTCTATCGTCCGCGCCGGGAGATTCAGGCGGAGTATGAAGTGTCTCCCTATTACCCCAGCGCGATTCGCTTCGAGAGCGAGATTGAGCACCCGTTTGAAAAGCGCCTCTACAATCCGCTGCGCGATCGGATTATGGCGGCGGCCAATCGCATGAAGGGGATTCAGGCGGGCAGCATCAACCTGTATCTCGCCTACATTTTCATTACGCTGATTCTGCTTTTGCTGTTTGGGGTGCGCGGATGATGGAGCGGCTGACGGAAAACGCGGCGCAACTCTTCCTGCTGCTGGTGCTCTCGCCGCTGGTGACCGGAGTTATTCGCACGCTGAAGGCGCGTCTGCAAACGCGGCGCGGGCCCGGCATTCTGCAGCCATACAGGGATCTACAGAAGCTCTTCAGCAAAGGCATGGTGATTCCCGAGACCGCATCGTGGATCTTCACGGCAACGCCCTGGGTAGTCTTCTTCAGCACAATTCTCGCCGGGCTGATGATTCCCATGGTTGCCGCCGAAGCGCCGCTGGGTTTGTTTGGCGGCGTGCTGGCTGTGATTTACCTGCTGGGGCTGGGCCGCTTCTTCCTGGCGCTGAGCGGGATGGATAGCGGCAGCTCGTTTGGCGGCCTGGGCAGCAGCCGGGAGATGACCATCTCGGCTTTGGCCGAGCCGGCCATGATGCTCGCCATCTTCACCGTCGCAATCGGCGCCGGTTCGACCGGCCTGACCGAAATCGCCGGAGCCGCCATCGGACAGAACTGGCGTTTTCTTGCGCCTTCGCAGATGTTCGCCTTCGCCGCCCTGTCGCTTGTGTTGATCGCGGAGACGGGTCGGATTCCAGTGGACAATCCGGACACTCACCTGGAACTCACCATGATTCACGAGGCCATGATCCTCGAGTATTCCGGCCCCTACCTGGCGCTGCTGGAGTGGGCAGCCTCGATCAAGCAACTCGTCCTGATGACGCTGTTGATCAACTGCTTCTGGCCGTTTGGCCTGCAGCCGACGTGGTTCGGATTCGGTGCGGTCGAGGGAATCGGCTGGCTGCTCGGAAAGTTGCTCCTGTTAAGTTGCGCGATTGTTCTGCTGGAGACCATGAACGCCAAGATGCGGCTCTTCCGCGTGCCTGAACTGCTGGCGGTTGCCTTTACTTTGGGATCGCTGGCGCTGATCTCCACGTTCCTTTTTTGATGCTTATGATGCCTGTTCTCGATTTGCAATTCGGCGAACGAATCGTCACTCTGATGGCGGCGCTGGTGCTGGTCCTGCAGATTGCGATGGTCTCCCAGCGCTGGATCGTTCTCCACATCCGCATCTTCGCGGTGCAGTCGCTGTTCCTCGCCATGATTGCCGCCACCATCGCCTGGTACAACCACGCGCCGCACATCTACATCGCTGCCGTGCTCACTTTGATAGTCAAAGTGATTCTGGTGCCCATTCTCTTTGAGCGCCTGGTGACGCGCATGGAGATCCACGAAGAGATCGAGCCGATTGTGAACGTGCCGCTCTCCGTGTTGATTGCGGGCGGGCTGACGCTGGTGGGCTATGTGGTTGCGGAGTCGTTCTATCGGCCGGACGCGCCCGGAGTAGGCCACAACGCGCTTGCCGTAGCCATCTCTCTTTTCCTGATCGGCTTTTTTACGATGATCAACCGCCGCAAGGCGCTCACCCAGGTGTTGGCCCTGCTGTCGCTGGAAAACGGATTGTTTCTGGCCGCCATTTCGCTCACCTATGGAATGCCGCTGATAGTGGAGCTGGGGATTTTCTTTGACGTGCTGGTGGCGGCGATGGTGCTGGGCATTCTGGTCTATCGCATCCGCGAGACCTTCGAGTCGATGGATGTGAGCCGGTTGCGGAGGTTGCGAGGATAAGATGCTGCTGATTGCGCTATTGCTGATCCCCGTTGCCACCGCCGCCGCGTCTTACTTCGCGCGCCGGCGCGCGGCGATGGAGGCGGTGAATCTGGCTGGGTTTGGCGCGATCTTTCTGGTCGCCGTCGCTCTGGGAGCGCGTGTCCTGGCCGCCGGCACGGTCTCGCTGGCAAATGGCTTCTTCTATGCCGACGCGCTCAGCGCGCTGGTAATTCTTCTCACCGCTTCAGTGGCGCTGATCTGCGCCAGCTACTCCATTGGCTACCTGCGCGATGACCAGCAGAGCGGCGCGCTGGGCGACGACGCCAGCGGCAAAGAGCAGCTTGCGCAGCTTCGCATGTACTACACGCTGACGCCGCTGTTCGTCTTCTCCATGCTGTTCATGGCGGTGGCCAACAACCTGGGAGTGATGTGGGCGGCGATGGAAGCCACCACGCTTGCTTCGATTTTTCTGGTTACCTTCTACGGGAAGATTACCTCGCTTGAGGCGGCATGGAAGTACGCCATGATCGGCGGCGTGGGTTTGTCCATGGCGCTCTTCGGCACACTGGTGGCCTACTATGCGGGGCACAACCTGACCGGCTCCGACGCGCTGAGCGGGTTGAACTGGTCGGTGCTGGCGCAGCACTCCGCGCAACTCGACAAGACATCCATGCGGCTCGCCTTTGTTCTTATTCTTATGGGCTATGGAACCAAGGCTGGCCTCGCGCCCATGCATACCTGGAAACCCGATGCGTACAGCGAGGCCCCGATTCCTTCCGCCGCGCTGCTTTCTTCCGCGCTGCTGAACTGCGCCCTCTACGGCCTCATCCGCTTTTACATTCTTACCAGCGGATGCCTGGGCGCGGAGTATCCGAGCCGCCTGCTGCTTCTTTTCGGCCTGCTCTCCATGGGCGTCTCCGTTCCGTTCGTGCTGGTGCAGAAAAACTATCGCCGCCTGCTGGCGTATCACACCATCGATCATGCCGGCATCATGGCGACGGCGCTGGGACTCGGCGGCGCGCTCGGCAGCCTGGGGCTCATGCTCCACATGACTTTTCACACCATCGCCAAGGCGCTTTTGTTTCTGTGCGCGGGCAACGTGTATCAGCATTTCAAGACCGACCAGTTCTCCGAGATCAAGGGCAGTGTGATACGGGCCATGCCGCTGACCGGTGTGGTGTTTCTCATGGCCATGCTGGCGATTATCGGCATGCCGCCGTTCAGCCTGTTTCAGAGCGAGTTTCTGATTTTGCGCGCGGCATTCGATGGCGGACATGCGCTTACCGGCGTTCTTTTCGTGGTGTTCAGCGCGGGCGTCTTTGCGGGCGCGCTGCTGCATGTGGGCGGCATGATTCTTGGCCCCGGCGGCGATACGCCAGTGGCCGCGCCCCGTCCCTGGCGCAACGGTTCGTTGCTTGCGCTGGCCTCGTCGCTGGTAGTAATCGGATTCTGGGTGCCGGCTCCGCTGTTTGAATTGATTAGCAGAGCGGCGCGGGTGGTGAGCGGACAATGACGCTTTTTTTTGAAGAACTTCGTGAGCGTTTTCAGGAGCAGATCCGCTCCGTGGATGAGCTGGTCCCTGATCAGGTCACAGTTCTGTTGAATGGTCCCGATGCCACCGGAATCGCCCGGCATTTTCTCGCCGAGTATCAGGCGAGGCTGGTGACCGTCTTCGCCGAAGACCGGGTGAAAGAGGAAGGTGTTTTCTACAACTACTATGTTTTCGACCGGCGGGACGACGCTGCATGGGTGATTTTGAAAGCTCCCATTCCCGCGGATCATCCGTCGTTTCCGTCGCTGGCCGCGGAGTTGCCGGCCGTCAACTGGCAGGAGCGCGAAATTCAGGATTGGTTCGGCCTGGAAGCCGCCGGGCACCCCAATCCGCGGCGCGTGGCGCTCCACGATAACTGGCCCGACGTGCATCCGCTGCGCAAGGATTTTCCGCTCGACACCGTGCTGCCGCCATTCGAGGGCGAACGGCACGTCTACCGGCCCGCGCACGGAGAGGGCGTCTTCCACATTCCGGTCGGCCCGGTTCATGCCGGTATCATCGAGCCCGGCCACTTCGACTTCGCCGTCGCGGGCGAGCCCATCCTGTACCTGCAACTGCGCATGTTCTACACGCACAAGGGAACCGAGAAACTTTTTGAAAATCTTCCCATCCACCGCGCCGTCTTTCTCGCCGAGAGCATCTCCGGCGATTCGGCGTTCTCTCATGGCACGGCTTTCTGCGAGGCGGTGGAGCGGGCTGCGGGAATCGCGGTTCCGGCGCGTGCGCAGTGGATGCGCGCCATTCTGCTCGAACTGGAACGGATTGAAAATCACATCGCCGATGTGGGCGCCATCGCCAACGACGTTGGTTTCGTGATTGCCAATGCCCATGCCGGCCGCGTGCGCGAGATGGTGCTGGGCCTGAACGAAATGCTCACCGGGAGTCGCGTGTTGCGCGGGATGGTGGCCATCGGTGGCGTGCGCAGGGATTGGCAGCGGACGCAGGTGGAAGCCATCGAGAGCACGCTCGCGGTGGTGGAGCGCGAGTTCCGCGATCTGGTGGTAATCCTTCAGGCGTCCAACTCAACGCGCCATCGCCTGGAGCGCACCGGAATTCTGCGCCCGGAGAAGGCTTCAAAACTGGGAATTGTCGGCGTGGCAGGACGCGCTTCCGGCGTCGATCTGGACATTCGGCGCGATCATCCGTACGAGGCGTATCGTCACCTGTCTTTCAACGTGCCCGTCTATCAAGCGGGAGATGTGCGGCACCGCATGAAAGTCCGCATCGATGAAGTCGCCGAGTCGATCCAGATTATCCGCGCTGCGGTCACCCGCTTGCCGGAGGGCCCGCACCGTGCTCCGGCTCAGCCCATCCCGCCGGGTCGCTGCGCGCTGAGCGCGGTGGAAGGCTGGCGCGGCGAGATCGTTCACTGGGTCCGCACCGGCGAGGGCAATTGCCTGGAGCGCTGCAAGGTAAAAGACCCCTCCATCAACAACTGGCCGGCCATCGTGGAAGCGGTGGAAGGCAATATCGTTGCGGATTTTCCGGTGATCAACAAGAGTTTCAACTTGTCCTACTCGGGGACGGATCGGTAGCGCGATGTTCAAGATCCTCCAAAAATCGTTCAGAGTTGGCACGGCGACCGCCGATTATCCGCGCCTCGCGCCGCGCGTTGCCGAACAGTTTCGCGGATGCCCGGAGTTCGACTTCGCCGCCTGGAGCGACGCGCGTCCCGCGGCCGAGGCGTGCCCCACCGGGGCCATCGCCATCCGCGACCGTGACGGCGCGCGCCAGGTCACCGTGGACTACGGCCGCTGCATCTTTTGCGGCGAATGTGAAGCGGCCTCCACTGATGGTGCCGTGAAAATGAGTAGGCAATTCGAGCTTGCGGCCACCGCTCGCCGCGACCTGGTTCTTACTGCTGACTACACGCTCCGTCCCGATGGCAGCCACGCTGGGCTGAAATCGGCCACCAGCGGCCCAGCCGTCGAGGAGCCCGGCATGCGCATCGCCGAGGCCATCGAAGATCTCCTCGGGCGCTCGCTCTCGATTAGGCAGGTGGATGCAGGCTCATGCAACGGCTGCGAGCAGGAGATTGTTGCGCTGAACAATCCGGTTCATGACATCGAACGCTTCGGCATTCATTTCGTGGCCTCGCCGCGCCATGCCGATATGCTGCTGGTCACCGGTCCGGTGACGCGCAACATGGAACTGGCCCTGCGCAAGACCTGGGCCGCGACACCGGAGCCAAAAATTGTGGCAGCCGTGGGCGCATGCGGTATCAGCGGAGGCATCTTCGGCGCGAACTACGCCTCACTGGGCGGAGTGGATGCGGTCATTCCCGTTGACGTTTACATCCCCGGCTGCCCGCCCCGGCCAGAAGCGCTGCTGCATGGCATCCTGCTGGCTTTGGGCCAGGTGCGCCAACGCGCTGGCTCGCCTGACTCCGGGCGGATAAGCTCGCGTGCCGGGAAACTCTGATAAATAATTGTCTTGAAAAGGCACGGCTTTACGGGCTGCGGAAAAACTCGAAATTGAACAGGCTTTGTGTCAGGGCACGACTTCAGTCGTGCCGCAAATGCAAGAAGATAGATGTCGGGCTTTAGCCCCTGAGGGGAAGCTTATTCAAACTGACCCACTACCTATGCTCAAGAAATTCTGGCAAACAAGACCATATGGTGTATAATACCATCACGACGACCTATGAAGGCCGAACTGCTCTTTCATCAGCGCATTGATTACGACGATGGCGCAATCGTGGAAATGGTGCTCTGGCGAGTCAAATCGCCGGTTCCACCATCGACCCACGGCCTGAAGTATTCGCTTTTTTATGGCCGTCCCGGCATTCGTGAAGTTGGTTACGACAATGAGCGCGGCAAAGGCGATCATCGACATTTTCAAGGCGTCGAGACGGCCTATCGGTTCAGCACCGTCGAGCGGCTTATGGCGGATTTCTGGCGAGATGTGAGGAGATTGCGAGGGAACCAATGAGCGATGTGAAGTTCACTGTTGGAGGCGCGATGGAGGACGATGCTTCGCGCCGGTTCATCGACGTCTGGCATCGCGCCGAGCGCGGAGAGAGCTTCCATGAACGCCATCTGGCATTTGAAAGCTGGGATGCGCTGGCCCGCGTTCTCACTGGCAAGCGCATGGAGTTGTTGCGCTACGTGCGGCGTCACAATGTCACCAGCATCCGTGCTTTGGCCAAAGCGCTCAGTCGCGATTACAGCAATGTCCATGCCGATGTCCAGGCCTTGGCAGGCGCGGGGCTTCTCGACAACTCGGGCAAAGGCGTGCGCGCCGACTACGATGCCATCGAAACAAAGATTGCAATCTGAGAGCACGAGCCATGAACGATGGCGAAACTTCCAGGTCTCGGAATCGGGAGCTGGGCATTAGACATTCAACCACCAGCGATTGTAGGTGATGGTATGGAGCGTATGAACATAATCAGCAACAACATTGCATTTATAGAGTCATTGCTGCGTCACTCATTTCCAAACGCAGAAATTTCGATCACGCCATCTCGGACAGATGGGAAAAAGTTCAAAGTGGAGTCGGAAACACAATCAATGTTTCTTTGTGTTTCAAATGAATACCTCAGCGACCAGCCTGACTCTCGAATCCGAGCAGATTATGAGGGTTTGCGACTTGCGCAAGTACTCTTGGCAAGTCCCGGACAGTATTTTCTTCTCAGCAAACATGGACTAGAACGTCTCCCGTCAGATATCGCGGCGTCATAGCATTTCGGTTTCATGGCAATGGCTGGGCAGTTGGCATCCTGATCATCTAAACATCTCCTGCCACCATGGATCGGGGTCCCATTCTGCCACTCCCTCGTGCCACGAACAAGTACCGGAATGATGGCTTGAGCTAGTATAAGTTCCATCTTCACATCGAGCAGTCGGAGGAAAAGCTATGTCGTGCAGCATGCCCCCTGCTGTCAATCCAAGACACAATAATATGCCCAGAACAAATTTGTTCAGTATTTTGGCATTAGCCAAGCGGATACGGACATTCTTTACAAAAAGAACGATGCATCCAATTATGAACAGCGCTGCGACCCACGGACTCGAAGGCAAGAAAAAGGTACTGAATGCCACTACGGCCAGGAATCCAGCAGTTCCGCGTCGGAGTTGCGGATTGTCTTTGCATTCCGCTAAAAACCACGCCTTAATTGCTGCCCGGTGTATCCAAACTGCTTTAAGTACGGCCAACAGGAAGATCAATGCAAAGATCGTCAATGCAACTGCAAGCGCGCCTAGCAATCCATACTCGCGAAAGGCGCTCACAAAGAGACCTTTGAAGAAAATTTCCAGACCTTCCATTTTCTAACCTTTTGCCAGTCAAATGTGGAGCAACGTATCATATCCTATCGGGAATTCCGGGGCAATTAGGAGATTTCTTATGAATGCCTCGTCCCTACTATCGCGTGAAATGAGGAACCCCAGCTCTCAAAATCGAGACCTGGGGTTTCCAAGTTTACAGCCCATTGGAGAGAAATGAAGCGGCTATCAGCCCGCTTTTTCCAGCAGGCACAACGACAGATCGCGGCGCTCCACCATGTCGCTGGTGATTTCGATGTCGCGGACGCGCTTGTTGTTGGGCAGGTGGTACATCAGGTCGAGCATCAGCTCTTCCAGGATCATGCGCAATCCGCGCGCGCCCACCTTGCGGGCCAAAGCCTCGCGGGCCACGGCGGCGGCGGCTTCCTGGGTAAAGTGCATGCGGACGTTCTCGTACTCAAACAGTCTCTGGTACTGCTTGAGGATTGCGTTGCGGGGCTTGGTTAGAATCTCCATCAGCGCCGCCTCATCCAGTTCGTCGAGAATGCCCATGACCGGCAGGCGGCCGACAAACTCAGGGATCAGGCCGTACTTGATTAAATCCTGCGGCTCAGTTCGGCGCAGCAGCTCGGTGTCGCGATGGGAGCGGGAGGTTGCCGCATCGCCCTCGGCCGAGTCGATGGTCTTGAAGCCCAGCGCCTTCTTGCCCACGCGCCGGCCCACCACGCGCTC
>PLOI01000115.1:0-576 GCA_003142015.1 Acidobacteriaceae bacterium
CCCTGGCTGGAATGACTCGTCACGGCGTAGCCGTGGTCAAGGTGCGGATTCTTCACCCAGGTGCGCAGAAAGACCATCGAAACAGTGGTGGAGGCGCTGGGGAATATCGCGCGCCGATCAAGACGCCTTCGCCTGTGAAAGCCAACGCCGCGCGGCCGCGGCAATCGCCGCTGGAGATTTCCGCGATGAGATCGTTCCAGTCGAAGTCCCGGCGCGAAAAGGAACGGTGACATTCCTCCAGGATGAGCACGTGCGGCGCGATACAACCTTCGAAGCGCTGCAGAAGCTCCGGCCGGCATTCAAGCCGGATGGAGGAACCGTGACCGCGGGAAACGCAAGCGGCATCAACGACGGCGCGGCCATGGTGGCTGTCGCCACCGAAGAGTACGCAAAGGCGCACGAGCTTTCCATAATGGCGGAGATCGTGAGCCATTCGATCGTCGGTCTGGAACCCGATGTGACGGGCGTCGGTCCTTCGACAGCCGTGCCTGCCGCTCTGGAAAAGGCCGGGCTCAAGTTGTCGGATGTCGATCTCTTCGAATTGAACGAGGCCTTTGCTTCAACCTCTCTCGCCGT
>PLOI01000115.1:581-1318 GCA_003142015.1 Acidobacteriaceae bacterium
TCTGCGCGGGGGGCGGAATGGGAATTGCGGTTGTAGTTCGCGCGCGCTAACGCGAAAGCGGAGCAATCGCATCACGGGCGCTTCGCAAACATAGCCGAATTTCTTTGCGCACCGAGCCTGGCTGCCAGCTCCACCAGGGATTCATCGCATCCGTGCGCGGCTGCCAGTTGCATGCCGCCGGCAGTGCAGGGAAGAATGACCACGGGCACTCCCGCCAGGCTGATTGGCGTGGTGTAACGCAAGATTCGGGCGCGGGTCAGGCTGTGATCCGCGCCTGCCGCGAGGCGCGCGACAGGAGAGGCTGGCATCAGCAGTAAATCCTGCGATGCGAAAACTTCGTCCATGTGCGCCGTGAAGTTTGTATGGCGTTGGCGCAAAACTGAGATTTCCGCGGGTGTAATCCGCGCGCCCCACTCCAGCCGTTCGCGAAGCGCGGGTTCAAAGAGGCCAAAGTGGCCTGCGTGGACGCGCGCTGCCTCCCACGCCTGAATGGGCGCATAGATATCGAAGGCCTCGTCCCACCACGTTGCGTCGATTTCGGTCGCGCTCAGTCCGAGGTCCTCCAATTCGAAGATTGTGGCATGCAAGCCTGCGATAATCTCCGGCTCGCAGTCGTAGAAAAAGCTCTCATCCGGAACCGCAAAACGTGTGAAGGTATGCGTTGGAGCCGCATCCGCGGGCGCGAAGAAGCCGGCTAACAGCGGCGCATCTTCCAGGTCGCGAAACAGCCATCCCAT
>PLOI01000115.1:1350-12556 GCA_003142015.1 Acidobacteriaceae bacterium
TGAAGGCAATCGCCAAAGTCGGGATTTTCGCCGGTGATGCCGTAGGCCAGCGGGTGCATGTGAGTCTTGCCGATGATCACCGCTCCGGCCGCGCGCAGCTTTTCCACCAGCCAGGAATCGCGCGAGGCAGCGCCGTTGATGTCGCGATAGGCCAGCACCCCGCAACTGGTGGGCGCGCCGGCAAGGTCGAAACAATCCTTCAATGAAACGGGCAGGCCCCAAAGCGCGTCGCGGCCATCGTCGAAGGGGCCTCCATCGCCGCGCGGCATCGAGCCTGCGCGCATCGCTTCAGCCAGCGTCCACTCGGGGTCCTGCCACAAGTATGTATTGTGGCTTCGATTCCCGTTGGCGCGCGACAGAGCCATTTCAGCCAGATCGACGGGCCGCACGGTTTCAGCGGCAAGAGCTTCACGCAACCCGCGAATGGTCCAGGAGACATCGATCATAGTGAAATTCTAAGGCAAGACTCGGCAGGCCTGGATGGGCAATGAAAAGTTTTCCACAACTAGCTGAAACGATTCCGGACGAGTTCGCACTATACCTCGTGTGACAAAGATGAGTTCAAGTGCTCGGTGGCTTGTAGGCACGTGCGATCACGTCTCGCAAGCTCTGAGGCAAGTTCAGGGCGCCCCAAAGCAATGAGAGCGCCCAAACTGCCTGGATAGCCGGCCCTCTGATTTTTCCCCGCATCAATGTGGGCAGCGGCGCGAGATTCAGTTTGAACTCTGTGGGCTGGTTTTTGCCTGCGAGCGATGAGCTAGCGGAATCGACCGGCTTCCCCAGAGCAGACGGGGCCCGCTTTTCGAAGCGGGTTCCGTCTGCAGCCACGACAGAAGGGAGAAACTTCGAGATGATCGGAATCAATTTTTTCTCGTGTTTTGCTCTGTGCGCGCTGGCTGTCTGGATAGAGTCATTGCGGAGCGTGGCTGCGATGCGTAAGCAGGCACAGGCATCACTAGCCAGATTTGAGAAGTCCGGCGGGGAGAGCAGACAGGACTTGTTTCACAACCAGATGGAACAGGCGGCTCCCTGGGCGGAGTTATTAACTCCGATCGACCTATCAGAATCGGATAAAACCCCGGCTTTACCCCGAAGACAGTCGAAGTTAGATATTTCATTGAGTACGCCCTGGCTGTACTTGTCGTTGCTTTTACTGTTTTGGCTTCTTTTGCTCTGAAATGGATGCGGCAAGGCCCTTTTAGGCGCCAGCAGCAGTAAAGCTTCCGTTTCAACCTGACGATACTTACTTTGGAGGAGAACCGCCATGTTCTGCGAGCGGCAACGGAGCGCATTGAGAATCGTTGGAACCAACCAGGACGGCGCGCTGCATCTCAGGTATTCCGGGCTGCCGCTGGTGAACGTGCGTGGCCCGATCACCGGAACTATCTACAAGTTTTCTCCCACTCAGCCGGTGCAGCCGGTGGACGCGAGAGACGGGCAATTTCTCCTGGCCAGCCAGCTGTTCACGCCGTCCTTGTAAGTTCAGCGCCGCTGCAAATAGCGGCCGGTTCCGAGCTCCGCCACGTCGCAAAGTCTCGTGCGCCGGCAACCTCCGCAATGCTATACTTTGGCCACTTAGCACGGCGGAGTGTGCGTTGCAATTTTATTCATTCAATGCAGGCTATGTTGAAAGTCTTTGTGCCGGTGACCGCCAGGCGCAAGAGCACTTCGTCGGCTATTTTACAGAACTGCTCCAGCTCAAGCTTCGTTCCCGGCTCCAGTCCCCGCAAGCCATCGAGGATGTGCGCCAGGAGACCTTTGCCCGTGTCTTCTCGGTTCTGCGCAAGGACGGCGGCCTGCGCCAGCCGGAACGCCTCGGCGCCTTCGTAAATCAGATATGCAACCATGTGCTTTTTGAGCATTACCGTTCCGCCGGCGTCAGCGGGTCGCTCGATACGGAAGGGCGGCCCGAGCCGGCCGCCAAGGGTGCCGATGCCCTGGACATCGTGACTGCCCGGCAAATCGAGGACAAAGTCCGGGAAATTCTGCTCGATCTGGCCCCGCGCGATCGGCTGCTGCTTAAGGCTGTCTTTCTTGATGAGCGCGACCGCGACGAAGTATGCCGGGAGTTTGGCGTGGACCGCGACTATCTGCGGGTGTTATTGCATCGCGCCAAGCAGGAATTCAAGACCGAGTACGTGAAGCGCGCTGGTAATCGGATTCGCCTGGGCGAGAGTGTCTGAGGGGTACTAAAGTTTCACCGGTTTGTAACGGTTTGTTCGTCGCGGCCACTATTGTATGTTGGACCGCATTGGGGTTGAGATGATGAATCACAGCGAAGCTTTACAGCAAATGGCTGCGGAGCGTTATCTTCTGGATGAATTGGAGCCTGATGCGCGCGAGGCCTTCGAGGAGCATCTGTTCGATTGCCAGGAATGCACCCTTGATCTTCGCGCCGGAGCCGCGTTTGTCGAAGTGGCCAAAACCCAGTTGCCCGAGCTGACGTGCGCTCCCGTCCCGTCCCGTTTCCGCCAGCACAAGGTCAAACGCGAGTGGTGGCTTTTCTGGCTTCGGCCAGCCTTTGCCGCTCCCGCCTTCGCAACCCTGCTGCTGGTTCTCGGTTACCAGAATCTGGTTACCTATCCAGGATTGCGGGCGGCGGCCAACCAGCCGCGCCTTCTTCCCTGGGCTCCGCTGCATGAGGCCATGCGGGGCGGCGCTCCGGTCTCCATAACCGCCGATCACGAGCACGGAGTTGCTCTTCCCGTCGATCTTCCTTCGCAGCCCAGCCAGGGCGCCTACACCTCCTACTCCTTCGACCTATATGACCCTCAAGGGAAACTTGCCTGGACCGGTGTCGTGGCCGCTCCCAGCGAGAGCGAAAGCGGCGGTGAGCGGCTCTCCCTGGTGATTCCGGGCGCAATCCTGCGAAACGGCGCTTATACTATCGCTGTCTCCGGCGTCGCGGCTCATGGAGAACGCACCGTGATCGACCGGTACGCCTTTGATCTTCGTTTGATTGATTGAGACGCCTTCACGGGCGCAATAGAGTTCTCCCCCTACCCTAAATTGGAAAGGTGAAAGCGTATGTCGAAAGTGAACGAAAGAACGCACAAGTACGACGCGGAAACAATGGTCCTTTCGGGCCATCTGGTCCTTCCGGTCTCGCAGAAAATCGAACCCCAGGCCCATACGAAACTCCCGGAGAATGGCGGCTACTTCAGCCAGCGCCTGGATGGTTACCGGCTTGAGTCGGTCATCTCCTTCCGCTCCGCCTATTCCCATGTCTCGGGCAGCCGCAGTAACAAGCCGGGCGGAGGCTGGAACACTCTGACCACCACCGTTGTGGAAGGGCTCAACGTTCTGGAGGTGCTCACGGCCGACCGCGTCGTGGGCCAGACCATCACCGAACACCCCCTCGTGGGCTATATGCCGTCGATCTCCTTCCTCGGCACGCGCTTCGAGAATCTGCGCATCGCCGGCTACCCCGTCAAGATGGAGTTCGATTACGATATCTTCGGACCCAGGCCGATCAACGACCTGCCATACGTCAAGGATGCGGGCGTTGTCAGCCGCGTCTCCCGCCAGTACGACCGCATTCTCCGCAACAAGAACCTTCCCGACGCGCTCCAGGAACGTTACAATCAACTTTCCTCTACTCTCGGCGGTTCGGAGGCGGTCGAATGTTCGCTGGTCAACCGGGTGGCTGGACTCTTCCCTGGCAGCAGTTTTGGGAACGTGATTACCGTTCCGGGCTTCGGGACGATCACGCTGGCCAAGCTGACCGTCAAGCACGAGGATCAGCACGAGAAGACGAAAGCCCCCAAAAAGACCACCTTCACGCTGACCATGATCGATCTCAAGCTGGGCTGCGTCATCGAAGGAGCGATGGGGATTGGCGGCAACGGTACCAACGGCGGGGGCAATTAGTTAGGCGAGCGATCTCCTAAATCTCACTTGACAGCAGGGTCGAAGACGACACAATCGTAAGCCAGGAGGAAATTTGATGTTCGACTGGCTCACATCTTTTCTAATGCTTTTTCTTCATAGCAATCCAGCACACGTTAGCGCTGCCGCGCAGCAACACTCTTCGGGCGCTGGCACAACACAAACCCTGCAAACAGGCGTCGAAGGTACCATGGGGATTGGCGGCGGCAGCACCAACGGAACGAACGGATAGCAGCGCAAACACTTCTCCGGAATTCTCGCTGGGCAAGGAACATTACTTCGAGTCCAGCGAGAATTCGGGGGGCAGGTGGCCCGCTCATCAGCCCCGAAGAATCGCCATAAGCCTTGAGAAGCTGTGCCCCGTTCATCGCGGTCTTATCGCGATGAGCGGGTCTTGAGGCCAGAATAATACCAGTTCCGGCAGCGCCGAGGCCGCCTACGACCAGGCATTGAAACTCTTTCTGCCCCATATTTCGAAATGAACGAACCTGCGCACCAGACAGCCCGAGACCTGATACGGCTCTGCAAGTATGACGGGGCAAGCCGCATCGTGGATTCCGAGCTCGAACGATGCGAAGACGAGGGTCCTTCAGCGGAAGTATGGAATCTTCGCTGTGCGCGGGCAGATTTGACCAGACTGCGCGGGCACACCGAAGAGGCGCTGGCCTATCTTGTTGCCAAAGAGAAAGCGTTCCCGCCCGAGAGCGACGATTTCCCCTCCCTGATAGGTCTTAAGAAGGCCTGCGGCTATTGTCACGGCATGTTGGGAAAATACGCAATATCAGACAAATTGCTTGAAGAAGCCGAGAAATTGGCAAGAAATGCCGGACTGCTGGAGATGCTCTGCGACGTGTGGCATAGCCAAGCATGGTTCCTCTACGTCCGCTTGAATTTTGAGTCCTCAGATCGCCTTTTTCGAGAGATACTCAGCGCCTCTGAACAGGTCGGGGGATGGTACTTCCGGGCCATTGGNNTATAGGAAACGTATATCGACACAGGGGAGATTACTTACGGGCGATCGATTACTATCGCAACGCTGTCGAATGCGCGCAGGAGATCAAAGATCCCGTCTCAGTTCGCAAGTGGTCATACAACATTCGGCTATCATATTCCCTGCTTTGCCAATCCATTGAACAGATGCGCACAACGACAGCCTGAATGTAAGCTGGAATCATGTTCATTCTTGGGAGTCTCCGGCCAAGGCTTCTCCTACTCGCATGGGGCCTGATATTCCTCTTCCTCATACCGCTCGAAGACACGCGGCCCGTCAGCGCCCAGGCCGCGTATGACCACGCCTGGAAACTCTTCCAGCAGGGGAGACTGGCGGATAGCCAGCAAGGAGCGGAACAGGGATACGAGAAGTTCCAGGCCTCCGACCCGAAATGGGCAGCTAAATTCCAGCTCCTTGAAGTTGAAGCCATGGTGTGGCGCGGAATGTACGACAATGCTCTGCGCCTTCTCGCGGATTACCACCCCGCTTCCAATTATCCTGAAGAAACCGTCCGGAAGTTGGCGATCGAAGCGAGCGCTCTGGCTCACCAGGGACAGTTCTCCACCTCCAATCAGGAACTCAAGCAGGCAGAAGATCTCTGCAAAAGCACGGATTACGAATACTGCGGCACTGTCCTCAAGACGCGCGGGTATCTGGCGATCAGACAAGGAAACCCCGATTTGGCGCGACGGTATTATCTCGACGCCCTCACTTTTGCTCAAACTCATCACGACCGCTCCTTGGAAGCAAACGCATCGTTGAATCTGGGGTTTGTCGCGCTTCAGATCGGCCATTTTGACGAAGCCATAGACTGGTCGAAGACCGCATATCGGGTTGGCTCAGAGTTGGGCGCGGAAGGCACGGCGCAGCTCGCCTCAGGCAATCTCGGTTGGGCCTATTTCGAGTTGGGCGATCACGAAAAGGCGCTGGAGCTGTTCCTCGATGCGGGGAAGACCGCTGCAAGACTCGGGGATATCCGCGATGAACTCAGATGGATCAATAATGCTGGCGCCATCTATGACGATACTGGCGATTTGACCCGCGCTGAGCAGACCTACCGCCAGGCGCTCACACTGGCAAGGCAGACTGATAGCAAGGAAGACGTCGCAGCTGCACTGCAGGAAATTGCCCTGGTTTTGGTGGAGTCAGGAAAGCTGGACGATGCAAGCGCTTATCTCGACCAGGTAGCTCCCATGGAGGGCGCAGCCGGCAATCTCCTGAAGGGGCATGTGCTGATGACGCGGGGAATGTTGGCCGCCGCGCGCGGCCAGAACAAGCAGGCGGAGACGCTCTTTCGCGAGATCCAAAACAACCCGGCTTACCCAACTACGACGCGTTTGGGCACGTGGTATGAGTTAGCCCGGTTATATGAGCGGCAAGGCAACAGGAAGGAAGCGGAGCGGGTCTACAAGGCCGCGCTAAACGCCTTCGAGTCGGCGGAAGCGCAACTCAAGCAGGAAGGCTCGCGGCTGCCCTTCGCCGCCAACGCCGCGGATATCTACGACGGCTACATTCACCTGCTGGTCGAAGAAGGCCGGAGCGACGAAGCCCTGGCCGCGGCCGACCAGAGCCGCGCCCGGACGCTGGCGCAAGGCCTTGGCCTGGCTCTAAGGAAAGCCTCGTCCCAGCCCGCGGCACTGAACCCGCGCCAGATCGCCCGCAAAACCGGCGCAACGCTCCTCTTTTACTGGCTGGGGAAAGAGCAATCCTATCTTTGGATCATCAATTCGCCCAAAATTACGCAAATTTCCCTGCCAGCGCAGCGAGAGATTATTTTGCGCGTCGAGCGTTACCAAAAGGTCCTGCTAAACATGGACGATACCCGGCAGACCGGCAACCCGGATGGGCAGGCGCTCTATCAGATGCTGGTAGCTCCTGCCGCCAAACTCATCCCGCGTAACGCTCAGGTGATGATTCTGGACGATGGCGCGCTGAGCCGGCTGAACTTCGAAACCCTGCTGGCTCCAGGACCCAGCCCGCAGACCAGTTCGCTAGGAAGCCCGAGTTCCGTCTCCGCCACACATTACTGGATCGACGACGTAACCTTGCTCTCGGCTCCCTCGCTGGATCTGCTTGCCGCTGCAAAGCCTGCGCGGGAGAACAATCGAAAGCTGCTTCTGCTGGGCAATCCGGTTTCGCCCAGTCCCGACTATCCCGGCCTTCCTCTCTTCGGCTTTGAAATGAGTCAGATAGAGCGGCATTTTCCCGCAAACCAGGTGGCCGAGTTTACGGGGCCACAAGCCACGCCCGCGGCCTATCTGTCCAGCAATCCGGCGCAGTACGCCTACATCCACTTTGTCTCTCATGCGGTTGCCAGTCGCATGGACCCGCTGGATTCAGCCATCATTCTCTCCGGCGGCAACCAAAGCGGCGACTCCTTCAAGCTCTACGCGCGCGACATCATGCAGCATCCCATCGATGCCCGGCTGGTCACCATCTCCGCCTGCTACGGCAGCGGTTCTCGCTCCTACGCGGGAGAAGGATTGGTAGGCCTGTCTTGGGCGTTCCTTCGCGCCGGCGCGCACAGCGTTATCGGCGCATTGTGGGAAGTCAGCGACGATTCAACGCCGCGCCTGATGGACTCTCTCTATAAGGACATGGAAAACGGCCTGCCTCCGGCGATTGCGCTCCGCAACGCAAAACTCGCCTTACTGCATTCGCGGAGCAGATTTAACCTGCCGTTTTATTGGGCTTCGTTCCAGATTTACACCCGACGGTAAGTCGCGATATTGGCCGGGGCGGAGGGATTCGAACCCCCGACCCTCTGCTCCCAAAACAGATCACAGCGTTTATTGAAACCTGCTGAATTTGAGCGGGAATAAGTATTTTTGATTGAGCTATCTACCGCGTACCTGCCGATCCCTGTTGATCCTTGTGGCTCTTAGGTGCTTTGACAGTTACAAATTCGACTACAGCGACGGATTTCTCTGCATCATTACTATGCGATCCCGCCGCCGAATTATTCGGTTTTTCTCTCTCTTGTGATCGCGCGTTGCCGGCCAAGAATCCTCTTCGACGCCCGCTCAAAATCGCTCTCGAAACTGCGGTCCTGGATGGCATTTAAGGCCTCATACTGCTTCTCTGCCAACTCTTTCGCCACCTCGCGCGAGACCCGGCCTGCATTGGCGAGCACATCGTACTCATTGAACTTCAGGAAGGCATCGAGCTTCTCAATCCAATCGGTCATGTGCATGGGTATCTGCCGGGAGGCCTGGTTTTCGGCATAGTCCAGATACATGCTGACAATGCGTTCAAGCGTCTTGATCTCGCCCTCTTCCAGATAATTCTTCGCGACCGTAACGTCCGCTTTTTGAATGCGGCCGTGAGGAGCGTTCTTCCATGTCTTGAGCCCCATGTTGGGCTGGCTTGCCTGGGCGCGTTCGGCAATCAACTCGGCTGCCGTTTTGCCGGTGATCGCCCAGTGCAATTTGTTCTGCACCGTCTTGAAGAACATCTGTGTGATTTCAGCATTTTGGTTGTAGTCGATGCTGCACTGCTCGTAGATGTCCGTGATCTTGAGATAGAAGCGCCGTTCGCTGGCGCGGATGGAGCGAATCCGCTCCAGGAGTTCATCAAAGTAGTCTTTGCCGAGACGCTTGCCCTGTTTGAGGCGCTCGTCGTCCAGGACGAAGCCCTTGACGAGGTACTCGCGGAGGACCCGAGTTGCCCATATGCGAAACTGCGTTGCCTCCCGGCTGTTAACGCGGTAGCCGACCGCGATGATGGCATCCAGATTGAAGAAGTCGAGGTCGCGACCGACTTCGCGCCCACCCTCGGTTTGAACTGTTCGAATTTTTCGAACAGTTGCCATCTCATTCAATTCATGCGATTTATATATTTCCTTGAGATGGTGGCTGATGGTCGGCACGCCAACACCAAAGAGGTCTGCCATCCTCCGCTGCGTTAGCCAGAAGGTTTCACCCTCAAAGACCACTTCGACGCGCACTGTTCCGTCTGGCGTGGCATACAAGATGATCTCGTGCTGCAATGGAGCCTGTTCGTCCGCTGTCATTTCGCCCCACCCCTCCACTATTCAATTTACAGGAAACCAATGGGAATTCTGCCGCCGATCTGGCGTCTATTCTGCTACAAATGGCGCATGCTCCGTTCGCTGAAGCTACTGTTCGTTCTGGCACTTCGATCCTGTTGCTCTCGCCGCGATCTATTGTTGGAAAACTTGGCTCTCCGGCAGCAGCTCGCCGTCTTGAAACAGAAGCATCCTCACCCGCGATTTGCCGCACCGAACAAATTGTTTTGGGTGATATTGCGGCGCCTCTGGCCGGGATGGAAACAAGCGTTGATTCTTGTCCAGCCAGAGACCGTTGTTCGCTGGCATCGGGCCGGATTCAAGTTGTACTGGACGTGGCTCTCGCGGCATCGCAACCGTGCGGGAAGAAAATGCGTCAGCCGCGAATTACGCGAACTGATTTTCCGCATGGTTGCTGAGAACCCAACCTGGGGCGCACCGCGCATTCATGGTGAGTTGAAGATGCTCGGCTACGATATTTCGGAACGATCCGTATTGCGCTGGATGAGGAAAGCGCCGAGAAGTCCTGAGCCCGCAAAGCGATGGGCGGTCTTCCTGAGTAATCACCGAGAAGCCATTGCTGCAATGGACTTCTTCACCGTGCCAACGCTCACCTTCGGCGTTCTTTACTGCTTCTTCGTCATTGCGCATGACCGGCGGCGTATCCTTCACTGCAATGTGACCAAGCACCCGACCAGCGCTTGGGTCGTTCAGCAATTGCGCGAGGCGTTTCCTTACGACACCGCACCTCGCTACCTGATCTTTGATCGCGGCTCGCTGTTCAATAAAGAAGTTATCGACACGATCAAGGACTTCGGCATCCAACCCAGGCGAACCAGCTTCCGGAGTCCGTGGCAGAACGGTGTTGCGGAGCGCTGGGTAGGAAACTGCCGCCGCGATCTGCCTGACCATGTGATCGTTCTCAATGAACGGCATCTGAAACGCCTGATGGACGAGTACGTGCGTTACTACCACGACGACCGGACGCTTCTCGGTTTGGAGAAGCAAACCCCATCGGGTCGTGAAGTGGCGACGGATTCGGATGCGGATAGCCGGGTCATAGCCATGCCGAGGCTAGGCGGCTTGCATCATCGTTACGACTTGGCCGCCTGAGCTGCTGCTGAGAAGATTTCGCATCAAGGTTGAAGATGAACAGCGGGAGAGGTGTGCCCGCTACCCATTTGTCGTCCAAGTGGCGCTGCCCTCGAGGCGATTCGCGGTCACCGAACGTCCCCCCACCAGTCGATAATCCCTTCCAAGACGGCCTCCTTGCTCAAAATCAAGCCCATTTTTCGCCCGGATGGAATTTTGGCGAGGCACAGCTACAAAATCGACTACATTGCTGTGGCGGTAAAAAGCAGATGCGTGGCTGAAATCGTCAAGATCGCTTTTATTATCAATAGTTTACGATGGTCGGGGCGAGAGGATTCGAACCTCCGACCCTCTGCTCCCAAAGCAGATGCGCTACCAGGCTGCGCCACGCCCCGACACTCTTAGATTGTAGCGCGGATTGGTCTCCCGCTCGACTTCAGGAGACGAGCCCCAGTGGCCGATGAGTCAGGCGAGAAACCACAAGCCCTGCCCAAAGCGGATGCCCATGCAGAGAAGGACAAAGGCCCCGTCCAACAGTATCTCCAGCTGGGATCGGAACGGGGCATGGACGGTTCCCCTCGGGTCTGGCCGGGCCGGAGTATCTGATTCGATGCTACAATCTTTGTATACGGCGGCTATAGTTCAGTGGCAGAACGCCTGTCTGTGGCACAGGATGTCGAGGGTTCGATCCCCTCTAGCCGCCCCAATTTTTTCACGGACCGTACAGGCCGCAAGCCCTTCTCCCCGAGTTCCCGTGAGCCTAATAATTCATGCTAACGCAGCGGCTGACGCTCCACCCTCCGGGCTGCCGGCGGGTTTCCCTTCCTTTGAGCCGCGCCGCGGCCTCAGCAGCGGCCACCTGCAAACGATTGTCGGCAATTTTCTTCCCCGTCCAGCCTTCCGGCTTGCCGCTGTCTCGGAGCCGGTTGAGGTGGACCCGGTCGATGGCAGCCGTGTGCTCTGCCATTGTCACTGGCAGCCGGAGGCCGTTCGTGCCGAGCGGCTGACCGTGGTGCTGGTTCACGGTCTCGAGGGCTCGTCGGACTCCCGCTACATTCAGGGCATTGCCGCCCGCGCCTGGGACGCCGGCTGGAATGTCGTCCGGATGAACATGCGCACCTGCGGCGGCACCGAAACCCTGACGCCCACGCTCTATCACTCCGGACTTTCCGGCGACGTGGGCGTGGTGGTGCGCCATTATGCCGAGC
>PLOI01000115.1:12647-13415 GCA_003142015.1 Acidobacteriaceae bacterium
GACAATAAGATTGTGGCCCGCTACTGGGGTTTCCGCGATGCAGACGACTACTACCATCAAGCCGCCAGCGCCCGCGTGGTAGACCGGATTGCGGTTCCCACGCTGATGCTGCACGCCCAGGACGACCCCTTCATTCGCCTGCTTCCGGAGACCCGCGCCAAGCTCCAGGCCAACCCGTATGTGACCTTTGTCGAGACCCGCCACGGCGGCCACTGCGCTTACCTCTCCCGCGATCCCGGCAACGAAATTCACTGGGCAGAGGCGACGGTGATGCGCTTCCTGCACAGGCGGTAACCGCCGAGGCCAAACTCTGATGGAAGCTGACTGGGAGTTTGAGGTGGGCGCCGATGCCGTGGGCCTTGCCGCGCCGGTAATCGAAGCTCACTGGCCGGGATTTGTCGATCTGCGCCTCGCGCCGGCGCGTGCCTTGGATCTGCCGGAGACCGTTCAACTTCCGGCATTGGGCGAGGCCCTGGCAAAGCTCAATTCCGCTGGCTCTCCGGTATGGACCTCGAAGTGCGACCTCTGGGAGCATCTGGAACCGGATGAATTTGACCCTGATGAGTTGGATGCGCCGCCCGGCCGTGCCGCTCACGCTATGGGCTGTTACATTGACCTGCTGCCCAAGAGCGACCAACAGTGGCACTTCCCGGCCATGGCTGCCACAGCTTGCAAACGCGTGTGCAACCTTCTGCGCGCCGTCCCGCTTCGTTGTTGCCGCGCCGACCTCGTGATCCGCCGCGCTTTCATCACGCCGGACCTCATGGA
>PLOI01000043.1 GCA_003142015.1 Acidobacteriaceae bacterium
CGGCCAAAGATAAAGCAGCGCATTGGAGGTGGGATTGATGCGCTTCGGCGGTATGAGATTTCCTTGAAATGCCGACGGGGTCGAAGTGCTCGCAGGACAGGCGCCCTGGGCATTCAGCACGCTGCCGGCGCACGGGTCCATGATTGCCATACCAAGCGCCGTAAAATCCCCTCCGCGCTCCGCTTCGGTTGGGACCGTTGCGGTGAAGGGAGTGCCGGTGCGCAGCCTGAATCCCTCCCAATTTGCAAACCAAAAAGTTCGATTGGCNNCCTGCCTGCTTGAGGAAGAAGTCGTTGGCGTTGAAGACTCGATTGCGCAGGTACTCGTATAGTTCGCCGCGCAAAGACTGAGTGCCGCCCTTGGTGCTCAGGTTGATAACGCCGCCCGCGAACCGGCCCCACTCGGCGGGCAGGTTGCCGGTATGGACTTTAAACTCCTGAATCGAATCCTGGATGGGAATCAATATCGGCACATTGATGTAAGTGATGTTAAGAGGCTGCCCGTCAAGATATTCCACGCTCTGGTTGCCGAACGCGCCGCTCACCTGGTAGTTTCCCCACCCAAACGGGTTTACCCCCACCGGTGTTCCTGTGGCGCTGCCTTGCGGAATGACGGAGGGGGCGAGGGCGATCAGGTTGAAGACGTTGCGTCCGTTGAGGGGTAGTTCGTTGGCCTCGCGGCTCTCAACCACGGTGCCCAGGCTTGAAGATTCAGTATCGAGCCGCGGTGCGCTGCCTGCCACCGTCACGCTTTCGGACGCGGAGCCAAGCTCCATTTCAAAATTCACTTCGAGAGCGTCCTGCACGTGAAGGATGATGCCGGACTCGATGACCGCGATGAATCCAAGCTTTTCAACTTCGATGCGATACCCGCCGGGAGGCAGATCGGAAACGTAATATATGCCCGCCTGATTGGTGAGGCCATGATAATGAATCCCGGTGCTGGTGTTGATCACCTGCACACTGGCTGCGCTGATAACCGCCCTGTGCGAGTCGCTGATTCTTCCGGTGAGGGAGGCGGTGGTCGATTGCCCCCGCATCATCAATGGAGAAAGTACCAGGAGCAGGAGTGCGGCAAGCTCTCTGCGCATCGCCCTCCCGGTCCGCTCTAAGGCGCTGTTTTGCAATGCTCCCCCGAAAGGCTTACAAAGCGGCTCTAAGTCGTTATGAGCCAAAGTACTGGAGACAAGAAACCAACCGATTTCGCAATACGCCATTATACATACGACGCAACCGGCAGATTTGTACCACCGAAATACAAACAATTTCCAGGTCTGGGGGAGCCACATTTGCCTGGCTTATCGTCCATCGGCTGGCGTATAGTTCGTTGTCGTGAGGTTTTTCTCTTTGGCCACTGACGTAGATACGGTGAGAGGGATCGCTCTGTCGGGGAGGCTGGAGTTTCTCCCAGCGCGAAGAATTGAAAAAATGCAGGATACACTGCAAAACTCTTTGGATACTGTTTCCCGGCCTGTCGAGGTTCCCGATCTGAGCGATGAAAAGCTCATGGCGCTGTTGCGCGCCGAAGATTCGGATGCCTTGCATATACTGTTCAACCGGCACTCCAGGCTGGTTTACAGTATCGCGCTGCGCATCTTGCATGATACCGGCGAGGCGGAGGAGATTGTCCAGGAATGCTTCATGTATATCTATCGAAAGGCATTGTCTTTCGAACCAACCCGGGGCAGCGCGAAAGTATGGATTGTTCAGGTTGCCTATAGCCGGGCGCGCGATAGGAAAATGCACCTATCGCGCAGGGGATTCTATCTCCGCACGGATATTGAATCGGACGGGTTGGACGGTACACTGGTGGGTAACGCAGATGTGGAACGGGAGATTGGAGCGAAACTTGACTTCGACCTCCTGCAATGTGCATTCGAGGAATTGACGGAGAGCCAGCGCGAAACGTTGAAATTGTTCTATTTTGAAGATCTGGAGCTGAGAGAAATCAGCGAACGTCTTCATGAACCCCTCGGGAATGTGCGTCACCATTTTTATCGGGGTCTCGAACGGCTGCGCCACAGTGCAGTGGTTGAAAGGCTACGGAATCATCGACATGGAAAGAACTGAAGAGCCCGGCGAACACGGGAGATTTAAGAAGCTTTGCGCTCTGGCGCAGACCGACTCGCTAAGCGCCGGGGAGAAACTGGACTTGGAGCGGCATTTAGAGATTTGCGGCGCGTGCCGGGAAATCTACGATCAATATTCCGCGATCGGCAAAGAGGGCGTGGCCTTCTTGCCGGAAGCCTATGCGCTGACGGAAGAAGCCCTGAGATGGGATAACCGCAAAGCGTGGGCAGATATCTCCGCTGCGATTCGCAGCCAGCGAACACAACAAGTCTTGTCCTTCAAGGCAAGCAGTGTGCGTCGTGGCTGGAGCCTGGAGCCGTTGAGTTCCGGAGGGCGGTTGGCGATAGCCTCTTTGGCGGCGTGCGCGATTATTGCGTTGACATTGGGCGCGTATCGCATGGGAGAGCGGAAAAATTTCCTGTCGCCCCGGCTGTCCGCAAATCTGGCCCAGAGGGAGCAGAATCCGGCGCCGGAAAAGCGGGCGTCTGCCGATTTGCCGGCCGCGCATACGGAACAGCTTTCAGATCTCGATAAACAAATCTCGAATGAGCGTCAGGAGATTGCGCAGTTGCGCGCTGCGTTGATCGTTGCGAATGAGAAAGTAGACGAACTGGGAAGCGCGAACGGCAAACGGGAAGCGGATCTTCAACAGTTGACCGGGCAACGCGACCAGCTTGCCAAGCGGCTCGCGGACAGCGAAAGCGCATACCAAACCATGCAGGCTGATTACTCCAGCCTTCGCGCCGATCATGACCGCTATTCTCTGCATACGTCTTCGCTGGAATCGGAGCTGACGGAACTGCGCGCAAGTAATAAGGATCAGGAGCGCCGCCTCAAGGACGATGAACAATACCTGACCTCGGACCGCGATATTCGCGAGCTGATGGGGGCGCGCAAGCTCTATATTGCCGACGTCTTCGATGTAGATAGCGACAGCCACACCCGCAAGCCTTTCGGCCGCGTGTTCTATACGCAAAGCAAGTCACTGGTGTTTTACGCCTTTGATCTCGATCATCAGGCGGGAGTCAAGAACGCCAGCGTATTTCAGGTTTGGGGGCAGAAGGATTTCCAGTCTAACGGGCAATCCCATCCCATGAACCTTGGGATTCTGTACATGGACAGCGAATCGAATCGCCGCTGGGTGCTGCGGTCTGACGACCCGAAACAATTGTCGGAGATTGACGCCGTCTTTGTGACCGTGGAGCCGCATGGAGGCAGCCAGAAGCCAACCGGAAAGCCGCTTCTTTACGCATTGCTGAGGAAAGAAGCGAATCATCCATAGGGGCGGTCATTTCCAGCCGCGATTGGCAACGATGCCTGCGCCTTCCCTGATGGTGTATAGCTGGTCCGCCTTGAGCGCGGTCAGGGATTGACGCTTGCCGTTTGGCCAGCGGACGGAGACGTCGGCCACGAGCGCGCTTCCCAATCCGAAATGAAGCCGGAAATCATTGCAGGAGAGAAAGCTGGACTGGCTTTGCACTTCCTTCATCTGCTTCGCTCCGCCCGCTATAACTTCAATGCGCGCGCCGATTGCCGAGCGATTGGAGACTGTGCCTTCGAGCCTGATTTTGATCCAGTGATTTTTTCCGGAGACGTCGTTCCTGAACAGCGAGGGCGGCTCACCCAGATTCACCACCAGCATATCGATGTCGCCATCGTTGTCGAAATCTCCAAAGGCCATTCCTCTGCTGGAATGCGGCTCCAAAATGGCAGTGCCGGCTTCATCGAATAACTCCTCAAAATGGCCGTGGCCCAGGTTGCGATAGAGCAGGAGGGGGCTCTTGTAAGGAGAATCGGGATAGCGGCTTTCGAGCTCTGGATAAATATGACCAGTGGCGACCGGAATATCCGGCCATCCATCGTTGTCGAAGTCCTCAAGTCCCGTTCCCCAGCAGACGAAACGGTTGTCCACCGCCAGGCCGCTCTCGCGCGTGGCGTCCTCGAAGACCGCCTTGCCGAGGTTCCGGTAGAGCACGGGAAGGTCCCCGCCGAAGTTTGTCTTGAAGATACCCAGATGGCCGCTGCCGTCATAGTCGGCCACGGCTAATCCCATGCCTGCCTGCTCCTGGCCATCCTCGCTATAGGCAACGCCGCGCACTCCGCCTTCCTCGCTGAATGTGCCGTCGTGGTTGTTCATGAACAGCAGACTGGGGCTGGAATCGCAGGCCACGTAGATGTCCGGCCATCCATCGTCGTCAAAATCGCCGGCAACCACGGTAAGACCGTAGTTGCTGCGCGCGCTGGAGATTCCCGCCGCCTGGCTCACGTCGGTGAATGTTCCGTCGCCGTTATTGCGATAGAGGCTGTGCTGCCCGAAAGGCAAGCCGCGAGGTCCGCAATTGACGGGCAAGTTGAGAAAGTAGCAGTAAGACTTTTCTCCCGGACGAGGCGTCTTGCCATAGTCGAAGCCCACGTAGTTGGATACAAACAGATCGAGATGTCCATCGCGGTTATAGTCCAGAAACGCGCATCCGGTCCCATAGCGTGTCGCAGGGCCCAGCAATCCGGCCTCGCGTGTCACGTCGGTAAAAGTCCCGTTCCCGTTGTTGCGATAGAGAACGTTTTGCCCCCAATAAGTCAGGAAGATATCGTCGAAACCGTCGTTGTTATAGTCGCCGACGCATACGCCGCTGGCCCAGCCGGTCTTGGTAAGTCCTGCTTCGATAGTGACATCGCGAAACGTGCCATCACGATTGTTATGGTAAAGCCGGTTTGTGACGCCAGGTTCAGGGTCCACGAATCTGTTCCCGCCCAGCACCAGAATATCGACCCATCCGTCGTTGTCGTAATCGAGAAAAGCGCATCCGCATCCAATTGATTCGAGAATGTAGTTCTTGGGGTTTTGGGAGCCGTAGAGGACGGGGTGATCAATTCCTACTTTTCTCGCCACCTCGACAAAATGGGCGTTGTAGGGCAAGCCGGATCTTTTGCCCCGTGGCAAGACGGCGCCTTTGTGCGCGACGACGCCTTGCGCGATTGCCGTGGCCGCCGCGGCATTCAACGCGCTCAACAAAAATGCTCGCCGCGACTGCTTCATTTGTCTCCCATGCCGCTCAACGCCGCACTACAACTCATCGAACGAAGGTTATCATACGCCGCCGAATTGGAGCGTTTTGAAGCGGAGGGCCGCGGTTGCCTTGGTTCTGCTTGACAACCCAGGACCCTCGGAGGAAGCTAGGGAGGGTTCTTCACTCCCGCCTTTTGAAGGAAACATTCCATGCGTGGGTCCTTGAGTCGTGCCCGAAGGGCCTGGGTGAGTTTGACTGTTATGCGCAAGAATTCTTTGCAACTGTCCATCTTTTTCCGCAAGCAACTGCCGGTCGCGCTTCTGCTGGTGTTGATGGCGTCGAGCGCAAGCCTGGCGCAGGCCCAGCAACCGTCCGCGCTTCAGTCCGCGCGCGAGGCCATGGAAGCCAACCAATACTCCGCCGCCGAGCAGTTCTATCGCAAGGCGCTCGCACAAGCTCCATCATCTGCCGGAGTGATGACCGGCCTGGGGCTCAGCCTGCAAATGCAAGGACGCGTGGCGGACGCCATGCGCTATTACTCGCTGGCCTTGAAGCAGGGGTATGTTCCAGAGACTTATGCGCTGTTGGCACAGGAAAAATGCGCCATGGGCGACGTGGATGGCGTCAGGCCCATGCTGGGAAAAATCTATCGCGAGGAAAGAAAAAATCTTCGCGTCCTTTCCGCGGTAGCTCCATGCTATCTGGATATCGACGAGCCGGTTGAATCCGCGGTTGTCTACCAGGCGTTACTGGGCAGTAAAGACTACCCGGCGGATCTGGCCCTCATTCAGTTGGGCAAATCCTATATGCTGAGCGGACAGTTTTTTGCCGGCAAATTGAGCAAGGCGCAAGACTCTGAACCCTTTCTTCAAGCTCTGAGGGAAGCTTCGACAGCGGGATCAGAGGGGGCGCGCAGCGCATTCCCTCAGGCGGCGAAGCTCTCGCCGTACTTTCAGCCGGATCTGAGCTGGTCCGATGCCGTGGAGCGCTGGCGGCAGCATCCGCAGGACATAACCCTTCTTTACCTGCTATCGATTTTGAGCACTGAAGAGGGCATGCGCCAGATCGAGTCGTGCCAGGAGCGTTTCCCCGCCTCCCCATATCTGGAACAGTTTCAGGCGGATATGCTGGCGGACCAGGGGCACCCGGACGAGGCGGCGGCGGAATATGAGCGCCTTATGCGCGAGCATCCCGACCTTTCCGATCTGCGCTACAGCCTGGGATTGCTGCGCGAGAAACGGGAGGAGTGGGAAGCGGCTTCAGAGGCCTTCCGTCAGCAGCTCGCCGCATATCCGTCGGATGAGCGGGCGGCGGCGCATTTGAGCCGGTGCATGCTGCGCTTGGAGCAATACTCCGCTGTGAAGGATTTTCTCGAGCCGCGGATGCGCAGCGAACATCCGCCCCAGTGGGCAAGCCTGAACCTGGCCGAGGCAGAGCAGAAATTGGGCCATCAGGATGCCGCCATCCGGATACTGGCGGCGGCAGAGCGGGAGCCCAACCCCGACAAGCTTGTACACTACCGGTTGATGCATCTCTACACGATTTCCGGCCGCACCGCCGACGCCAAGCGGGAATATGCGCTCTTCCAGGCCGCAAGCCGGAAATGAACGCGCCATTCGCGCCACCCCTTGGTACAAATACCCTGATGTCCCCGTAAACCTCTATGTGGGGTGTGCGCTGTTCGTGTGCGCTCCACAACAGAAGCACATTTCGGAGGCACCATGCAAAAATCGAGAAGTGCAAACTTGGGCTGGGCGTTCCTGCGCGGCCTGTTGAGCATCATTCTCCTCTTGTCTTGCTCTGTTGCTCTGAGAGCACAGTCAACCTACGGCTCCCTCACCGGCACTGTCGTCGACTCGACCGGCGCGGTAGAAGTTGGCGCCATCGTCACACTCACCAACACCGGAACAGCAAGCAGCCAAACGCAGCCCACCGGCGACAGCGGGCTGTATTCCTTTGTGAACCTAGTCCCCGGCAACTATCGCCTTTCCGTTGAAAAGACCGGATTCAAGCGCGTAAACCGGGAAAACATCGTCATCTTCGTTCAGCAGACGACCAGGGTGGACATTACCCTTGCGGTCGGCGGCAAGGACGAAACCATCACGGTTACCAGTGATGTTCCGCTGCTGCAGGCGGAGACTTCCTCTCTGGGCCAGGTGGTGGAAGAGCGCAACGCCGATGAGCTTCCGCTCAATGGGCGCAACGTTTTCAGCCTCGTCGAGGTCGCGCCTTCCGTGGTCATGCAAGGTCAGGCCGGACAGACGGCGACAGGCCAGAACCCGTTTTCATGGGGCAACTTCCAAATCGGCGGCGCATTTGCCAATCAAAGCGCCGAATATCTGGATGGCCAGCCGCTCAACATCGGATACATCAACCTGCCTATCTTGATCCCCATTCAGGATTCCATTGGGGAGTTCAAAGTCCAGACCAATGACATCGGCCCGGAGTGGGGCAAGGTTTCAGGCGGCGTCTTGAACCTGAGCACCAAGAGCGGAACCAATACCTTCCGCGGCGAAGCCTATGAATACATCCGCAACAAGGTTTTCAACGCCAACGACTGGTTTTCAAATAATTCCGGCCTGAAAAGGGCGCCCTGGATCCAGAATCAGTTTGGCGGCAACGTCAGCGGAAGAATTTTCAAGGACAGAACCTTCTTCTTTTACAGCTATGAGGGATTCCGTCTGCGCTCGTCTGCGCCGTTTACCACTACCGTTCCAACAGCCGCGGAGCAAGGCGGCGATCTGACTGCGCTTGCAACTGCATCTGGCGTCCCTGATCTCATCGATCCGTGCGGCGGGAACCTGTCCGCAGCGGGCCCGAATGGTCTAGGCGCTGGCGGCTGCGCCAGCGGCGACTACACTCATGCGACCCCGTTCAAGAATGAGTCCGGGACCGGGCCGGGCGCCGTGATTCCAGCCGGCCGCCTCAATAAGACAGCGCTAGACATGCTGAACCTTTGGCCGGCTCCGACGAATACGTCCGCCGTCCTGAACAACTACGTGGCAGGTTACGCCCTCGGCGGCAATCAGAACCAGAACGTCGTGCGCGTTGATCAGAAGATCAACGATAAGCAGAATTTGTTTGGCCGCTTCAGCCAATGGAACAACCTGAACCAGCCCGAGGATCCGTTAGGCACCGGCCTCTGCCTGGATCGTTGCACTGAGACCATGACCTCCAAGGCAATCGCCCTCGGCTACAACTACATCTTCACCCCGAATGTAATCGGGAACCTGGATGTGTCTGCCAGCCGCTTCAACTACCTGCGCACTCCCAAGAACTCGGGCTTTGACTTTACCAAGATCGGCTGGTCCGCCGCGTTCAATACAGAGCTTCCTTCCGCGCTCCGGACGCCGCCTACGCCCGACGTGCTGGGCATGGCTGACAACGTCATGGCTAGCCAGGGACAAAGCTACATCGTGGACCATGACACGCAATACTGGTTCTCGCCGACCCTCACCATCGTGAAAGGACGCCATACCATCGAGTTGGGCCTCCAATACGAAATTACCCTGGATGACTACGCCCAGAGCAATATCGTCAGCGGCTCTCTGGGATTCAGCGGATCCTACACACAGGACTACAGCCTCACGACAAACCCCAACCAAAAGCAACTGGCCTTTGCGGATTACCTTCTGGGATGGGCGCAGAACCCAAGCAACGTGGGCAACCACTTCTTTGGCGATGCCGTTATTCCCAACCTGGTGGCAGGAAAGCAGAATCTGATATCCGAATTTGTCAACGACACCTACCATGCAAACTCCAAGCTGACGCTTAATCTGGGCCTGCGCTACGAGTACCAGAGTCCGTGGTCAGAACGGTTTAACCGGCAGTCGTACTTCAATCCGACCGCGCCCGATCCGTTGGCCGCATTAGCCATGACGGGCGGGATTCCCATCGCCACAGGGGGAAACGTTGCCAATATTCCCACCTCCGCGGTGCTTGGCGCTGTAGGCCTGGTAGACACGCCCGGCGGGCGCACCAGCCGCTACAATATCGATCCGAACAGGCTCGGGGTTGCACCGCGCATTGGTTTCGCGTACACGATCGATCCCAAGACCGTCGTGCGCGGCGGCTATGGAATGTTCTGGATGCCGATCGACGCCAATTGGGCCACCAACCCTCTCAACGACCCCGTAAACTCCATTCAGACGGACTACGTGGGGAACAATGGCAATGTGAAAGTTCCAACCAACACCATCACCACGCCGTGGATCAACTTTGTCCAGCCTCCGGGGCGCGCCGCATCCTCGTATGCCGGCATTTCACAAGCAGCGGTGGATCTTGAAGGTAACTCAAACCCCACATTCGACATTCCATCGTACGCATACGGCTATATGCAGCAGTGGAACCTCGATGTCCAGCGCACTCTCTGGGGCGGATGGTTCGCCGATGTAGCGTATGCCGCCAACAAGGGAACGCACCTGCCACAGTACAGCCAGCAGGTGGATCAGCTGGGAGACAATTATCTCGCCCAGGCGGCAACGCAATCCGCCGCCGGTCATACCGTAGCAATTGCCCAGTCGGTAGCGAACCCATTCGCCAGCAGCTCGGCGCCCGGCAGCGCAATGTCGTCGCTGACTACCACAGTTGGGCAATTGTTGCGCCCCTTCCCGCAGTACGCCGGTGTTGAATATGCGGGACAGGGAAGTTTTGCCAGCAACTATCAATCGCTTCAGGCAACGTTGCAGAAGCGCTTCAACGGCGGCGGAACTCTGTTGGCTGCCTACACCTGGGCGAAGCTGCTCAGCAACACAGACACCATCACCTCCTGGCTGGAAACAGGCGGCGCGGGAGGAATTCAGGACTGGAACAATCTGCGCGGCGAGAAGTCAATTTCTTCGCAGAACGTTCCACAGCACCTCATCGTCAGCTATGTGCTGGACCTTCCGCTGGGCAAGAACAAGAAATACCTCAGCGATCTGCCGGCTCTTGGCGACAAGATTGTCAGCGGTTGGGGAATTGACGGCGTAACCACGCTGCAGACCGGCTTCCCCGTCAACATCAACGCAGGCGGCAACGGCGCCAACTATTATGGCGGCGGATTGCGCCCCAATGTCGTCGCCGGCTGCAAGAAGGCAACCAGCGGAAGCGCGCAATCTCGCGTAAAGGAAGGTTTGGCAGGCGGAGACGGCTGGATCAACGCAGCATGCTTCACCGAACCCGCGCCGTATACCTTCGGCAACGAAGCTCGTGTTGATCCCACTCTGACAGCCAATGGCGTTGCCAACTGGGACTTTGCGGCCTTCAAGCAAACCAATTTCGGCTCGAAAAACAGGTATGGATTCGAGTTCAGGGTCGAGGTCTTCAACCTCTTCAACCGCGTGCAGTTCGACCCGCCTGGAAACGGATTTGGATCTTCCACCTTCGGCGAGATCACAGGCTACATGAACAATCCGCGCCTTGTGCAGTTCGCAGGGAAGATCACCTTCTAAACGCAGTCTCAACCGCGAGAGTGCGGCATCACGCCGCACTCTCGCGCTAAAGAGCTAAATTCGTGCCGAGAGCCACGGAAGCCGCTTCAAGAGCGGAAAAATGCGGAAATAGTGCATAATCTAAGCACCAAGGCGTACCCTTTGGTTTTTGTTTGCGGGCCAAAGCCGGTACCCTTCGGATATTGATAAAATGAGAGAGCTATGACCAGAAAGCTTTTTTCAGGACTTGCGTTTGCCGCGTGGCTTGCGGCAGCCGCCTTGAACGCGCAGCAACCCGCGTCCCCGCCGGCGACCTCGCAGCCCGCCCCACCGGCGCAGGCCCCGGCAGCCCGGCAGCCGGCGGCGCAGCCCACCGGAGGGCAGACCGGACCGCAAGGGGATGCGAACGCACCCACGATCATCCGGCTGGGCGTCAATGAGGTAAACCTCATCTTCACCGTTACCGACAAGCACGGGCACTATATTCCCGACTTGAAGCAGAGCGACTTTGCGCTGCTCGATGACGGCAGGGCGCCAACCAGGGTGAACAGCTTCCACCAGCAGATCAATCTTCCGCTGAGGGTGGGTATCGTCATCGACGCCAGTACCTCGATTCGCTCGCGCTTTCAATTCGAGCAGCAGTCGGCCACCGAGTTTCTGCTGCAGATACTCAAGGCCAAGAGCGACCGCGCCTTCGTGATGGGCTTCGATGTGACGCCCACGGTGACGCAGGACTGGACCAACAATATCGACGGCCTGGAGACGGGCATCAACCGGCTGCGCCCCGGCGGCGGCACGGCGCTGTTCGATGCCGTCTACACGGCCTGCCGCGACAAGCTGCTGGACGAGTCGCGCGGCCACGAGCCGGTGCGCAAGGCGATGGTGCTGATCTCGGACGGCGACGACAACCAGAGCCGCGTATACCAGGATGAGGCCATCAAGGAGTGCCAGCGGGCAGAGACCATCATCTACTCCATCAGCACCAACTGGACGCCCAGCCGCGGCAAGGGAGACCAGGTGCTGAAGCAGATGGCCGAGGATACCGGCGGGCAGGCGTTCTTTCCGCCTTCGGTCGAGGAGATGTCGGTGAGCTTTCACGGCATCGAAGAAGAGCTGCGCAGCCAGTACGCGCTGACCTACACACCTGCCGATTTCAAAGAGAATGGCGCGTTTCGTCCCATCTATCTTTACTGCAACGACCGGCGTTATCAGGTGCGAACACGCAAGGGCTACTTTGCCCCGCGACCACAATGACAGTAGCGGCAGACTGCCACTTTGAAAGGGCGCGGCTTTAGCTAAAGCCGCGCCCTTTCAAGTTCTGAGAGACCAGAGACTAGCGTTTATAGCTGGAGTGGAAAGCGACGGATTTGCCGCTTGTCTTGCTCTGGTCTCATCGCGGGAATCGGTTTATATCTTACTTTTCCTCCCTTTTCTCTCGTTATTTCAATCAACATTCGCCGCGCGTTCCGTTTCAGGAAATTTCCGCGTCTGGTTGTCCTCATTTGCCACTCCCCCCGATTCTTTCCGTTCTTCTCTCTCCGATTTCGCCGGATGCGCGATGAAATGGAGGTGCGCCCCCAGGAGTTTTCCATGGGGTTTGCCGAGGGCTTGCGGATGTTCGGGGGTGCAGGCGCCTGGGGATTGCGGTCCTTCGAGGCTGTCAGACGCACAGGACTGCGAGAAAGACAGGAATCGGCCAGGCCGCAAATAGGCTGTGCGGACAGGAGGAAACAGGGTGATCCGGCAGGCGATATCGTGCGACATCTGCGGAACGGAGAAGAAGCAGACGAACCACTGGTTTGTGGCCTATGACCAGGGAGGGGAATTGCGGGTGAGCGGTTGGAACACGCGCAACCGGCTGCGCCCAGGGTCGAAGCATCTCTGCGGTCAAACCTGCCTGCACAAGCTGGTAGACGACTTCATGGCTAAAGCCTTAACGGCGCGTGTCTCACGGGCCGCTGAAAATGATGCCGAGGAAAAAGTGATGGAGCAGGCCGCAAGCGCCGACACCAGCCTGACCTCGGACGCTGCCTACCAGGAATTCGAGTCTTCCGCGCGGCTGATCGCCACGCCCGGGCCGGTCAAGCCTGCGCGGCCGGCAGTCGTGCCTACGCGTATTTCGTCTGCGCCCGCAGCGCTTGCTCCGCCATCGCTTCGGATGCCGCTGGAACTGGTTGCCGTGCCTTCGGTGAGGGCGCGCGACGAGGAGGAGGCGGTCGCCGTCAATGAGCCGCCCCGCTACGCCTCGCGCAACTGGCACGCCGCGGCCTGGGAGCGGGAGCGCGAACGGGAGCGCGAGATGCGCGCGGGCGAGCGCCATCCGGGCATGGCTGCCCGACGCCGCAACGTTTCATAGCAAATGAGAATGTGAGGATGCCATGTGGTTGGACTTGTTGCTGATTCTTCTGGCCATTTCGCCGTTGATGCCTTCGAGCCTCTTTCGCTGGCAGAACCCTGGAAGCTCAGCGGACCGAAAGCATGAAGCGCGGCTTACTGCGTGGCCGGTTTCGCAGTAAGCAGCGCGAGCAACCAGGCCTCATCCACTACGGGAACCTTGAGTTCACGCGCCTTGTCGAGCTTGGAGCCAGCCTCTTCGCCGGCTACCACGTAGCTGGTTTTCTTGCTGACCGCGGCGGCGGTTTTGCCCCCGGCAGCTTCGATTCTGGTCTTGGCTTCCTCACGGGTGAGGGTGGGTAGAGTGCCAGTAAGAACAAAAGTCAGACCTGCCAAATGGGCCGAGCGCTGCTTCTTCTCCGCCGTCATATTCACCCCCGCATCCTTCAGGCTTTGGATCAGGGCCAAATTAGCCGGCTGCGCAAAAAATTCCAGTATTGCCTGTGAAATGCGCGGACCGACTTCTTCCACGCGTTCCAGTTCTTCGGCGGTTGCCGCCTCCAGCGCTTCGATGGAGCCGAACTCCTCAGCCAGCAGCTCCGCGGTGCGCTCACCGACAAAACGAATGCCCAGGCCCATCAGCACGCGGGCCAGTCCGGCGCGCTTCGAGTTTTTAATTTCAGTCAGCAACGCGCGCGCGGATTTTTCCGCAAAGCGGTCGAGACTGGTCAACTGCTCCTCCGTCAGCGTGTAGAGGCCGGCGACGCTGCGCACCAGGCCGCGATCGGCCAACTGCTGCACCACGGCCTCGCCCAGACCCTCGATGTTCATCACTCCGCGCGAAGCAAAGTGGAGCAGGGTCTCGCGCAGCTTGGCCGGGCAATCGGCGTTGACGCAGCGAAAATCCACTTCGCCCTCGGCGCGGACGACGGCGCTCTGACATTCCGGGCAAACCGACGGAAAGACAAAAGCCGCTTCTCCGCGACGGTGCTCCGCGTCTTCGAGAACCTCGACGACCTTGGGAATTACGTCGCCGCCGCGCTCGACACGCACCCAGTCGCCGAGCTTGAGGCCCAGGCGCTCGATGAAATCCGCGTTGTGCAGCGTAGCGCGGCTGACGGTGGTGCCGCCGATGAAAACCGGGGTCAGTTCAGCCACCGGGGTAAGCTTGCCGGTGCGGCCCACCTGCACGGTGATGGCGTTCAATTGCGTGATGCCGGAGCGCGCGGTGAATTTGTAGGCGATAGCCCAGCGCGGCGCGCGACCGGTCGAGCCGAGCCGCTGCTGCGTAGTGTGGGAGTCGACCTTGAGCACTACGCCGTCAATTTCGTAGGGCAGAGTGGCGCGGCTGGCTTCGGCGGCGTCGATGAAGCACGTCATCTCCTCGACCGAGGCGACCAGCTTTCGTTGGGAGTTGACGCGGAAGCCGAGAGCGGCCAGCGCATCGAGCGTTGCGCGTTGGCCTTGCGGCCAGTAATCGCCCTCGACCAACAGAAAGTATGCGTAAAAGTCCAGGCGGCGATTGGCGACGATGGAGGGTTCGAGTGTGCGCAGGGTTCCGGCGGCGGCGTTACGAGGATTCACGGCTGGAGCAAGGCCCTGCTGCTCGCGCTCTTCGTTCAATCGCAGGAATGCGGCTTCGGGCATCACCGCCTCGCCGCGAACTTCAAAGGCCGGCGGCAGGTGGAGTTCTCTCAGCTTTTCAGCCGGAATGGTCAGCGGGACGCTACGAATGGTGCGAATATTAGTGGTGACATCCTCGCCGGTCTGGCCGTCGCCGCGCGTGATGCCGGTGGTGAAGCGCGCGCCGCCTGCTTCCGTAGCTTCATAGCGCAGGGCCACGCTCAGGCCGTCCATCTTCAGCTCGGTCACATACTCGACCGGGAGCGGGCCGGCCAGTTCGCGGCAGTGAGCCTCCCATGCGGCCAATTCCTCGGCCGAGTAGGCGTTGTCCAGCGAGAGCATGGGGCGCGAGTGCGCGACCTTGCGAAAGCCCTCGGCCGGCTTGCCGCCCACGCGCTGGGTGGGCGAGTCGGGGGTGACGAGCTCGGGGTGCGCTGCCTCGATGCGTTTGAGTTCGTTCATCAGCGCGTCGTAGGCGGCGTCGCTGATTTCCGGCGCGTCGAGAACGTAATACAGGTGCTCGTGGCGGCGCAATTCGGCGCGCAGTTCGTCGGCGCGCTGGGTAGCGGATGAGTCTGGGGTGGTTCGTTCGCCCATGGGGAGAATTATAGGGGGCCGGGGAGCAAGGTAGTATGGTTTGCAGACTGCTATGGAACCTATCACCCACTTTCTGACCGGGGCCTGCATCGGGCGGGCGGGGTTGAACCGCAAGACGGCCTACGCCACCTTGGCGGCTGTGCTGGCCGCAGAGGCTGCCGACATCGACATGTTCTGGGGGCTGGCTGGGCCGGTTGAGGAGCTGAAGCACCATCGCGGCATTACGCACACGTTCATCGCCGTGCCGGTGGTGGCGGCAGCGGCGGTGGGATTGGTGTGGGCGATTGACCGCTGGGTGCAGGCGCGGAGACGGCGAAGGCTGGCGGCTAGCCCACCGGTTGCTCCAGGCGCGGCCGGCCCAAAAGCTCGGCAGCAGATCCGTTGGGGTTGGCTTTATTTGACGGCGATGATCTCCGCGTTGAGCCATCTGCTGCTGGACTGGACGAACAACTACGGCCTGCGGCCATTTTTTCCCTTCAACCCGCGCTGGTATGCGGGCAGCTTTGTTTTTATTGCCGAGCCTATGATTTGGGCGCTGCTGGCGGCGGCGCTGCTGATTCCGGCGCTGCTGGGGCTGGTTGGCGGGGAGATTGGCGTTCGCCGCACGGCCTTTCGCGGGCGGGGCTGGGCAATCTTCGCGCTTACCGGAATAGTGCTGCTGTGGGGCTGGCGCTGGTCAGAACATGGGCGTGCGCGGGCGCTGGCGGAGAACACGCAGATTACGACGGCTCCCGTGAAGCGCATGGCTTTTGAGCCTTATCCCATCAACCCTTTCCGCTGGCACGCGATTCTGGAGACGGCGGAGTATTACCAGACCGCCGAGATCGACACGCGCACCGGGGAGATTGTGAGCGACGCGCAGGCAGACGTGATCTACAAGCCGGCAGCGACCGCGGCCACGGAGGCAGCCAAACGCACGCTGCTGGGGCAGGTATATCTGGATTGGGGCACGTGGGCGGTGGTGCGCGACGTGGGCCAGGTGCCTGCTCCGGGAATGGCTCCGCCGCAATTGCCGGCCAATCGCGTGTGGACTACGGTGGAGTTTACCGATCTGCGCTTCGGTTACCCGTTCCTGGGCATGGGCGCGGAGAGAACTCCAAACCGGGCGCCCTTGAGCGGCTGGGTCTATATCGTGGANNGCGGCGCGCGACCCGCAGAATGAGATGAGCGCCGTTGTGTTCCTACTCCAGCTACGAAGACTGTCGCCGGGGACCCAGTAGCGCTGCCGGAGAGTCTTCTTCCCCTTGGGAGATGCCGGAATCCTGAAGTTTGAGGTGTTCATGCCTGCTTATCTGTTGTTGCTGGTTGCCGTGTTGAGCCGTCTTCTGCCCCATCCTGGATGGGTAAACTTTACCGCGGTGGGCGGCGCGCTGCTTTATTTTGGCGCGCGGCGGCCGTGGCGGGAGATGCTGGTTCCGCTTGCCGCGCTCATGGCTACCGACTACTTCCTCACTACGTACAGCTACCACTACAACTTTGTTTGGCAGGGCTACGTGGGCACATGGGCATGGTATCTGATGGCCATGGCGCTGGGGCAGATTCTGTTGCACGCGCGGACAACCTTTGTGCGCGTAGCGGCAGGCGCGCTGCTGGGGCCGACCTCGTTCTTCCTGGTCTCGAACTATGCGACCTGGGTGAGCGGCTGGGCCTTTCCTTATCCGCACACGCTGAGCGGGCTGGCAGCTTGCTATGCCGCTGCCGTGCCGTTTTACCGCAACGATCTGGCTTCGACGGCCATTGTGGCCGGGCTGGCGTTCGGGGTTCCGGTGCTGGTGCGGCGGATGAATGCGGCGCGTGCGCAGCGAGTCAGCGAGTCAGCGAGTTAGCAAGTCAGTAAGTCAGCGAGTCAGCGAAAAGGCCCCGAAGCGATGCGTCGGGGCCTTTTATTTGGGCAAAAAACGGATTTTTCCGGCGATTTTCAGAGGCCAAATCTCACGATGTGGGAGATTTTTGGCTGGGAGTTTTTCGAGCGGTGTTGATTTCAAACAAGTTAAAAATAATCTGCAAGGTTTAAGGGGAAATTTATACCCCAGGGAGGTATAGGGGGGTAGGGGTACGCCTTTTTGGGGTACACACCGGGGGCATAGCTGACGGATTGGGCTGGCAGGAGCGGGATATCGTTCTTAATGTTTCCATTGTGCGCGCCGGGAGGGAAATCATTTGCAAACCCCTGCGGTGGGGCCAAACGCCCGCTTTTCGCTCGCATAGGGTTCGCGGATTCCCAGGTCTCAGAATCGAGACTTTGGACCACCCATTCATTTTGGGGTGGTCAGACCCACGCCACTCGCCGAGAGTCGGCTAAAGCCTGATCACTCCGCGCAGAACGACAATGCCGGTACCGGATAGTTCCGGTGCAGGAGTTATCCGAACACGCAGGATGCTTCGGCGGCCCATTTTTGTGCCTTGCTCGATTGCTAATTCGTTATTCTTAAGCAGTCCTTCGCTCGCAAGATAAGCCACCAGAGGCCCAGCCGCAGTTCCCGTCGCCGCGTCTTCCCACAGGCCGACAGTGGGATTGAAAAAACGGGCATAGGCTGTCTCCGGCGCGTTGGTGTCAAAGGCATAGATATAGCACCCTTCCGCCTGCGCCTCTCGCAGTACCGCGAGCAGTCTGCCAGCCTCGGGGCCAGCTTTGTCGACAGTCTCGGCATTCAGAACCCGCACCATCAGGTGAGCGGCTCCGGTATAGGCGGGACGCGGCTTCGGATCGGTAAGGATGTCACTTCGACTGAGCCCAAGCGCCTCCGCCAGCTTAGTTACATCTGCCAGTGGCTCTAACAGACGTAATGACGCCTGACGCATTCGGCCGTGAACCCTGCCACCTATCTTTTCGAGTTCAATCGGCAGAACATCATGGCCGATCTCCTGATAGAAGGTCTGCGAGGTCGCGAGAGGGCCGATCTCTCCAAGCTCTCCGAGCCAGAGCCACGCTCCGAGAGCGTTGTGGCCAGCGCCAAAGACTTCCGCGCCACTGCAGTAAACGACCGCAACTTCCGATCCGCGCGCGCGCTTTGCAGGATGAATGTCGTCTCGGCCTGGTTGAATTCTCCAGCAATGCGCCGCATCTGCTCATCGCTCAATCCATCGGCGCCTTGCACCACTGCGAGCGGGTTGCCCGTCAAGGGAGCATCGGCAAAGACATCAATTAAGCCAGCAACGAGTTCGACCATTTTCCCCACCTGTCGCTTAACTATTCTATAGCGAGCAAAAGTCGCTCGGCGGGTGCCCCATCCTTCGCGCAATTTGCGACGGGTGGGCCGCACAATTGTCCGCTCACCAGCATTTTGTTTGCTTCCCGTCTTTGCGCCGTCCACTCCGACTCGATCTCGACCGCGCCCACAGCACCCGTGGCGTAATGCACGAAACTCGACCACGGCCAATCTTCCGGCGTCTCGACCAGTCCGCGTTTTAGGGAGGCTCTTCAGGTCCATTCTGTCAGATAGACGTTCCCTCAGGGGCTAAAGCCCGCGTTGCTTTTGCAGCCTTTTGGCACGGATAAATCCGTGCCCTTTCAAAACATCGACTCAATCAGAGCTTCCTTAACGGGTTGCGGTGTATGTACCTGAGCTTCTCCACAGTCTTGAACTCTGAATGAACGTTGAAATCATAGTAACGCCGCTGGCAGAACCGCGAATACCCGATCTTGTTCAGCTTTCGTGAAGTTTTCTGTTTCAAAACCTGTAATGCGACTGAAAGGGACGAAACAAGAGGCTCTCCCACGAGCAGATGAACATGCTCGGGCATCAACACATATCCGGCAACGACGAATCCATAGCGCAGCCGCGCGGCGGAAAGGATGGTGCACCCGCAGATTTGTGGTTAGTTTAAGGGCGGGCTAGCCGCTGTAGTTAACCCTCCGCGGCTAAAGCCGGAGGTGATTTTCTGGCTATATGCGGGGGTTGAAACCCCCGCCTCCCTCCGGATTTATTCCTCAGGGGCCCTATTCATTCTGCTGGCCTTTTCGGCCCCCTTCGACTTCGCTCTGGGCAGGCTTTGAAGTCGTGCCCTGACACGATGCCGGTCTATTTGGGATTCACCAAACACTACCTAGTCTTCCAGCTTGCCGGCGCGTTTTTTCTGGATCCACCACCAGGCAAATCCCGCCACAGCCAAGCCGCCGACGATGGCGAGCAGGGCGAGTCTGTGGTGCTCGACAACATCGACTGCGCCGGGGCCCAGTTTGAGCACCAACGCGGATAGTACCAGCCAGCGGACAAGCCTTCCGCAAAAAACAGACAGCATGAAGGGGACGACGCGCATCTCGAAGACGCCGGCGGCAAAGACGCAGGCCTTCCAGGGTGTGGGCGGGGGCAGCATGGAGGGAATCATCATGGCCAGGAATTCCTGGCGCTCAAAGCGGGCGCGTATCCGCTCGTAGTGTTTGCGATTGACGCGCTTGAGCAGGAAGAGTTCGCCGCCGGCCCGGCCAAGGCCGTAGGGCAACAGGCCTCCCACTGCGGAGCCCGCCGCGGCCAGCAGGCAATAGAGCCAGAAGTGGGTCTTGTCTGCCCAGACGTAACCGGCCAGGATCAGGTCCATGGGAACGGGGATGGTGGACGAATCCAGCAGCGCGACCGCGCCTACGCCCCAAATGCCGAACTTGGCCAAAAAATTAGCCAGAAACAGGGCGACAAACTTCCATCTGGCCATCAATCGAAGAAAAAACTGCTTCAAACAGGGTCCCCTTCCGCCCAATTATCCGTCTTACTATCAAGAACCATTGTACGAGGCGGGGCGATGGGCACGGGTTTCGCCGAGATGAGAGAATAGATAGGAAGGACTCGAAACGGAGCGATGTGGGCGTGTGCCCAAGGTGCTCCTCAAGAACGAATGCCCACCGATAGAGCATCAACCGATGTGAACGAGCCCAGCGAGCCTGCGGAAACCAACCCCACAGGAGCCAGCCTCGCGCCGGAAACCCCGGCTCTCCACCCCACGGACGAGGACCTGTCCGTGGGGACCCCGGCTCTCCACCCCACGGACGAAGACCNNACCTGTCCGCGGGGACCCCGGGCGCGGGCGAAGAGCAGAGCAAGTCTGCGCCCGCGTCTCCGGTGGTTCGCGGTTCGCGCTGGGTGGACTACGACACTCACGAACTGCTGGAAATGATCGGCGAGCTCGAGGACGAGCGGCGCTGGGCCAGGCTGCGCGAGGGCTTCTGGCTGGCCATACTCTTTCATTTGGCGCTGATTTCGGCGGTTACATGGATTCCGAAGTACGTTTTCAAAGTGCCGATGGTAGTCGACCGAAACAAGATCAACCAGCACAAGGATTTTACTTACCTGGATACGCCGTTCACATTGCCCCCCAAGCCGATCATCAAACAGCTTCCTACGCAGCAGCCCCTGATCGACAAACAGACGATGGAGGAGATGAAAAAAGCGGCTCCGCCGGCGCCCGCGCCAGCACCCGCAGCGCCGGCTCCGCCTCCTCCGCCACCACCCAGCCAGCAGTCGCAGCTTGAGGCGCCTCATCCGGCGGCAGTGCCTGCGCGGCCCAACTTTGCCATGGGCTCGCAAAACCCTGCCGACCAGTTGCGCGACGCCATGAAGGGCGCATCGCGGAATCCCGGCGTTGGCGGGGGCAATATACCCTCCGGGGGCGGGCTGGCGCTGCATCCGGGCGCGGGCTCGGGCGGCGTGGAGGTCCTCTCCGACACCCAGGGAGTGGACTTCACCAATTGGCTGACGCGCTGGCACCGGGAGACGGAGCGCACCTGGGATCCTCTGATTCCCGACGAGGTCAATCCGCCGATCCGCAAATCCGGGCAGCTCATGATCCGCTTCAGAGTTCTTCCCAATGGTCGGCTGATGGAAGGCAGTATGGTATTGGAGGGTAGTTCCGGCGACGTAGCCCTGGACCGCGCGGCCTGGGGCGCTTTGACAGGCTCGAATTACCCGCCGCTGCCCAGAGATTTCCACGGGCCGTACCTCGAATTGCGAGCATGGTTCCTCTATAACATGGAGCCGCAGCGGTAGGTTGGCGAGTGAGCCAGTAGGCCAGAGAGGCTGGCTGTCTTAATTTTCGTCTTGCGGAAAAGCGAGTTTGACGCTTCGTCCACCGTAGAGGATACGGAGAATCGCGACGGAGATGGCGCTTACCCGGAAGGCGATCAGGACACGGCGTTCAAATCCCATCACGCGTAAGCCGGGACGTAGATCATCGCGGCGAGTTCCTCGCTCCGGCAGGGTTTGAAGGTTCATACAGCTCTTCTCAATGCGTCTAATATAACCCAGCGCGCGCTTTGGGCTGCTCTGCTCAGCAATGTAGTCGTAGAGATCGAAAAGATCGTCCTTTGCTTCAGGCGTGAAGACGACCGAGTATTTCACGCCTTGCGCGCCTCTCGTTTCTGGTGGCGGGCGCGAACGGCGGCAAAGACGGCGCTTGCGGGAATTGCGCGGCTGGGATCGGCTTGAAGCGCATCGTAGGCGGCCACAACGTCCTCGCGCAGCCAGCGCTCCACAGCGGCATCCCGTTCTTCCAGCGCGCGCAGACCGGCGCGGACGACCTCACTGGCCGAAGCGTAAGCCCCGGAGCCCACCAGCCTGTCAATGAAGCGGCCCTGCTCACTGGGCAAGCTGACCGTCCTTTTTTCGCAGAGAGTGGCGGGCATGGATATCGCTCCTCAAGAAAAGTCTAGCACGAGTATGAAGGATTCATACTGAAATTCACTGCGTCCGGTGGCGCTTACTTGTCCCTTGAGGCTGGACGCCCATCGTGACCGCTTGCCGGGAGATGAAATCCTATGCGCGTAAACTATTTTCATGGCGTCTGCCGATACTGCAAATCAGATGAAAAAGAAAGGCCGCGTGGCTCTCAGAGAGCGTTGGAGCGCGCATCTTCACGAGCGCGAAGAGCAGGTTTTTCTTCTTTTGTCGCTGCTGATTGGAGCGCTCACCGGAATGGCGGTGGTGGCGTTCATTGTGCTCACCGAACGGCTGGGAATGCGCCTTTATCCGGTGGGCAGCGCCGCGTGGAGGCGGGTGCTGATACCGATAGCAGGCTCGCTGGCCATGGGCTTTCTGCTCTTCCGCTATTTTCCCAATGCGCGCGGCAGCGGCGTGCCGCAGACGAAAGCCGCCCTGTTTGCGCGGGATGGATTCATCTCGCTGCGCACCGTTCTGGGCAAGTTTTTCTGCACGGCGACGACGCTGGCCAGCGGGATTCCGTTGGGCCGCGAGGGGCCGTCCGTTCAGGTTGGTGCGGGAATCGGCTCGGTGCTCGGCCGCGCGCTCGGATTGAGTCCGGAAAAGGTGAAGGCGCTGATTCCCGTAGGAGCGGCGGCCGCCATTGCCGCGGCCTTCAACACGCCCATGGCGGCGGTGCTGTTTGCTCTCGAAGAGGTGATGGGCGACTTGAACGCGCCGGTACTAGGGTCGGTGGTGCTGGCCTCGGCTACCTCCTGGGCGATGTTGAGGCTGCTGTTGGGCAACAACCCGCTTTTTCAAGTGCCACAGTATGAATTGGTTCACCCCCTGGAATTGGGCATTTACGCCTTACTTGGCATTGCGGGCGGGTTTCTTTCCGTGGCCTTCACCAAGATGCTGTTGGGAATGCGCAAGTATTTTCTGCATTTGCCAAGGAAGACGTGGTGGTGGCATCCCGTAGTGGGCGGCGTGACAGTGGGCCTGATGGGCTGGTTTGTGCCCCAGGTTCTGGGCGTGGGGTACACCTACGTCGGCAACGCGCTAAACGGAACGATGGCGCTCAAGTTGCTGCTGCTGCTGGTTGTGCTCAAGCTGGTTGGCGTCACGGTCAGCTATGCCTCCGGCAACGCGGGCGGAATCTTCGGGCCGGCGCTGTTCCTTGGCGCCATGCTGGGAGGCGCCATCGGCACGGTGGCTCATCACCTGTTGCCGGGGTACACGGCTTCGCCGGGAGCGTATGCGCTGGTGGGCATGGGAGCGCTCTTTGCCGGCATCGTGCGCGCCCCCATGACCTCGGTGCTGATGATCTTTGAGATGACGCGGGATTACGCCGTCATTGTGCCTTTGATGATCGCAAACCTGACCAGCTTATTTATCTCAAGGCGCTTTCAGAAGCAGCCGATTTATGAGGCATTGGCGCAGCAGGACGGCATCCATCTGCCCACTCCCGGCACGCTTCACCAAACCAGCAGCCGCACAATGGCTCAGGTGATGCGAGCGCCGCGGCAGATACTCTCCGCCGGGATGCGCGTGGAGGATGCGGCGGAAGAGACTCGTGCCGGGCAAACCCGCATCTGGCCCGTAGCAGACAAGGAGCACTTCATGGGCATGTTAAGCAGGGAAACGCTGGAATGCGCTCTTGTGGATGGGAGAAAAGAACAGCCGCTGAAGAACATCATCGAGGCGCAACATGTTCCCCATGTTCACATGGACCATGCACTGCATCTGGCGCTGGAGCGCATGAGCACTTACCACGTTGATATTTTGCCGGTGGTCAACCGGGCGGATATTCACAGGCTGGAAGGCGTGGTGATGTTGAAGGATGTGCTGCAATCTTATGGAGTGGAAAGCATGGGATCAGGGCTGCCAGAGGGGTAAAGACCGATGCGTCCATTCGCCAGGCGCGAAGCTATGGCGGTTTGGTAGAGAAGTAGAGCAGTAAATCACGAATAGAGTGCACGACCAATGCTCAACGCGAGTATCGAGACTGTCGTTCTCAGCGATCTCGATGCTTCAACTGGTGGCGAAGGACTGTTCTCTTTTACACAGTCTTTTCCCGGATACGCTTGCTACGGTGAAGGCATTGCTGTGATTGTACGAACAAAAAGGCAAGGTTCGTCCGAGCACGGCATCCATCCCAATGCAATATTTTGGAGGGAACGCCTTGAAAGATACAACGACCGCAAATGGCACTAAGAAAGTGACTCGTTCTGAGCTGATCGAGTTGCTGAATGAGGATTTGTCCCGCGAGTATCAGGCGATTATCGGCTACGTCGTCTATTCACAGGTTCTGAAGGGCGCGGAGTTCATGAACATTGCAGGCGAACTGGAAATACACGCCGCGCAAGAGCTAAGCCACGCCCTGATCATCGCCAAGCAGATTGACTATCTAGGCGGTATGCCGACAGTTGAAGCCAAGACCGTTCGGACATCGAAGAAAGCCACTGAGATGTTGCATTTCGATCTTGACAACGAAACGGAAACTATTCGAAATTATCGCAAACGAGTTCGCCAATGCGAGGACCTGGGTGAGTATGCAATGGGCGAACAGATTCGTGGAATCCTGATCCAGGAACAAGACCACCAAATTGCTCTGGCCACAGCTCTGGGCAAGAGTGTTCCGCTTCCGCATAAGGCATCCTAGAGCGGTAAGCAATGATGTCTGGCCGTTCCTTTCCGCAAGAAGCGGGGGAAAAGCTGTACTCGGTCAAAGACCCGGCTGTTGTCCACTAAGCCGTTGGCCATGCGGGCATGTCCTATGCCTAGCGTTGTTCCAAGCCCTCTTCGATTCGGGGCAGGTCCATCTTCCGGTTTCTTCCTTGCTCCAGCGTGTTGCCATGTCGCCTATCCGACCGCAGCAATAGCAAGGCGAAGATGAGCCCCACCACGCCGAGGCCCGCGAACATGATCTGGGTCGCGGTGTAAGTTCCGGTGACGTCGCGGAGCTTGCCATTCAGGAAAGGGAAGAGCCCGAGGCCCAAATTCTGGATGGCCGTCATCAGACCGAAGGCCGTGCCCACGCGTTTCTCTTCCACCACGAGAGGAACCGAAGGCCACATCGCCGCGGGCACCAGTACAAAGGCGGCACCGAGTGCGACCATGCTGGGGATGGGATTCCAGTGGGTGATGCCCATGATCAGGTGGGCGGGAATCAGTATGAGGGAGCCCACCACCATCAGCGTGGCCCGCTTCCCGATGCGGTCCACCAGGTCGCCGGCGAAGGGTGCGAAGACCATGGATGCGAAGATCACGATGCTGGTGATCCCGGGCGCCGTCGAGAACATGTGAATGAAGTTGTCGAAGATCTGGGACAGGAACCCACCTGTGCTCGAACTCACGAGCGGGATGCCCCACTTGTCGTGGAACATGTCTGTGGCGAGGGCTGTGAAGGGGAAGATAGCGCTGTAGAAGGTCACGCAGAGAAGGACTACGAACCAGAAGGAGGATGTGAACTTCTTGATATCAGAGAAGACGATCTTGTCGCCGCCCTCAGGTTTCGGAAGCTTGAGCACTTTCTCCCCATGGTAGTCCATGGCAACGTAGACCAGGTTGCACAGCAGGGAGAACAGGCAGAAGCCCGCCGCAGCCCAGAGAGCCATGCGGTAGCTGCCGAAGTAGCGAGAGATGAGTTCCTCGGTATTGAAGCTGAATAGCGTTCCGACTCGGCTTATGGTGAGGGCGATGCCGAAGGCCAGAGCCATCTCCTTGCCCTTGAACCAGCGGCTGATGATGGCGCTCTGCACCACGATCAGGGATTCAGAACCCGCACCGAAAATCAGCCGTCCAGCGAAGAGCTCGAACGTGGAGTGGGCAAAGGCCACTATGGTTGCGCCGACGAGGACGAGGCAGCAGAACAGCAGGCTGGCCCGACGGGGGCCCAGCTTGTCGTAAAGCATGCCCCCGAAGAACACGATGACGATGGCGGCCACGGAGTATGCCGTGTAGAGATTCCCGATAGTGCTGCGGTCCAGATGCAACGCATCGATGAGTGTGGGAGCGAGGGCGCCGATGCTGTCATAGGCGAAATAGCTCCCCAGTACTATCAAGCTGATGAACATCAGGATGGTGAAGCGGTAAGGGCGCTTCGATGGATGGAAGAATCCCATTGATTCAGGAGTTTCAATATCGGAAGCGGGTGAACTACCAAGCGAATCAGGCATGAAGACGATTACCCTCGGGGCGCTTTGGCGCCGGCGATTCTGGAGTGGAATTCCGCAACTTTTGAGGGTAGCAGATGGGGGCGGGAGCTGGCTCGGGATGGGGATGGATTGGCAGAGGGCCGGATTAATCAGATTTCCCTCAGGGGCTAAAGCCCGCGGTAATTTCGGGCATTTACGGCACGACTAAAGTCGTGCCCTGACACAGAAGCGTTTCAGTGAGCGCAAAGCGTTCGCGGACTTCGTAGTGAGCGCCGGCGGACGAGAGAAAGCTTTCATAGAGAAGAAATTCGCGGGCCACAAACCGGGTGAAGTCCGGCTGCCGGCGAATTTTTGCCTTGAGTTCGCCCAGGTCGCGCCGTTGGCCTTTGCCGCGAGCGAGCGTGATATGAGGCTGGTAAGGGCGAGCCTCGGGGACGAAGCCGCAAGGCTGGGTTGCCGCAGTGACACGTTCCTGAAGCAAGAGCAGTTCAGGCGTGAGACGGACGCGGGCTAAGAGAATTCCGGCGCGATCGAAGCAGCCCAGCGCCTCAAGGGAAACAGGAACGGACCGCGAATGAACCGCACGTAAGCTCCCGACAACGCATGCGTATTGCTCCTGGCTGGTATTGCCCAGAAATTGCAGGGTGATGTGCCAGGATTCGGGCGCCGTCCAACGAAACCCGTCCCCGCCGGAGTGAAGCCGCGCCGTGGCTGCCTTTAGCTCGTCGATTACCGCTGCCGACAAAGGTATCCCGACAAAAAGGCGCATACAAGGATTATCCAGGACGCGCATCGGAAATTGAAAACAGGCCTCGATTCGGGCGACCCGCTCGTATGCACACACTCAGTTCACAGCGTCATTGGTTCGCGATAAAATAGAGGCGTATTCGATGCGCAGCCGCAACGCCAACCCGTCGAAGGGAATGCCCTTGCTGAGACGCTTCCGCCGCGGCCGGCCCGACCGTGGACGCCGCTCTTCCCGCTGAGTAATCTATTTGCGTTGAGTTATAGTTTCCCAGGTCTCAAAATCGAGACCTGGGCCACCCGTCCGTTGTTGGGATCGCGGATTTGGGGCACCCGTAATTTATCATTGCATCCGCCTGTGCGCGGAGAAAGGCTTCCCAAGATGAACAGTTATGCCAGTCGGGCTACGCTCAAATCCGGCAACAACTCCTATACGATCTATCGTTTGCCGGCGCTGGACGCGCGCGGCTTCAACCTGAGCCGGCTGCCGTTCAGCCTGAAGATTCTGCTTGAAAACCTGCTGCGCCGCGAGGATGGCGTGAATGTGACGGCAGGGGACATCGAGTTTCTGGCCAAGTGGGACGCGAAGGCCGAGCCCAGCCGGGAGATCGCCTACATGCCGGCGCGGGTGCTGATGCAGGACTTTACCGGTGTGCCTGCGGTGGTGGATCTGGGCGCGATGCGCGACGCGATTCATGCGCTGGGCGGCGACCCCGAACGGGTCAATCCGCTGGTTCCGGCTGAGCTGGTAATCGACCACTCGGTTCAGGTGGACGAGTTCGGTACGGCGGGCGCCTTCGATGCCAACACGCTGCTGGAGTTCCAAAGAAACCGCGAGCGGTATGCGTTCTTGAAGTGGGGGCAGACGGCCTTCAGGAACTTTTCGGCTATTCCTCCGGGGATGGGAATCTGCCACCAGGTGAATCTGGAGTATCTGGCGCGGGTGGTCTTTACGACCGAAGTTGGTGGCGAGTTGACGGCGTATCCTGACACGCTGGTGGGCACCGACTCACACACCACAATGATTAACGGCCTGGGCGTGCTGGGCTGGGGCGTGGGCGGCATCGAGGCCGAGGCGGCCATGCTGGGGCAGGCGGTTTCCATGCTGGTGCCGCAGGTGGTGGGCTTCCGGCTCCTCGGCAAACTGCGCGAGGGCGCTACGGCGACTGACCTGGTTCTGACCATAACCCAGGCGCTGCGCAAGCTGGGTGTGGTGGGCAAGTTTGTGGAGTTCTACGGGCCGGGCGTGGCGGAGCTGCAGCTGGCTGATCGCGCCACCATCAGCAACATGGCTCCCGAGTACGGAGCGACTTGCGGCATCTTCCCGGTTGACGAAGAGACGCTGCGCTATTTGCGATTGACGGGGCGCAGCGAGGAGCAGATTGCGCTGGTTCGGGATTACTACAAAGCGCAAGAAATGTTCCACGCCGCGGAGACGCCGGAGGCTGATTACACGCAAACTCTGGATCTGGATTTGGCGGACGTTGAACCTTGCGTTGCCGGACCCAAGCGCCCGCAGGATCGCGTGCTGTTACGAGACGTGGCTGCCTTGTTCGCGGAAGAACTTCCCAATTTGCTTTCGCCTGCGGCCAAGCCGCTGGGTACGCGCACGGCGGCCACGTGGGAGCGGGGGGCGGTTACGGATGCAGCGGTTGCGGCCAAGACCACAATCAGCGTCGCAAATACGGTGCAGGGCCGTTTCGGCGTCGATCCGGACAAGTATCTCGATCATGGCTCGGTGGTGATTGCGGCCATAACCAGTTGCACCAACACGTCGAACCCCTCGGTGATGGTGGCGGCGGGGATTCTGGCGAAAAAGGCCGTCGAAAAGGGCTTGACTGTGCCGCCGTGGGTGAAGACTTCGCTGGCGCCCGGCTCGCGGGTGGTCACCGACTACTACGCAAAGGCGGGCCTGCTGCCTTTTCTCGAAAAACTAAGGTTCAATGTTGTTGGGTACGGCTGCACCACTTGTATTGGTAATTCCGGACCGCTGCCTGCCGACGTTTCAAAGAGCATTGACGACCATGGGCTGGTGGCGGTGAGCGTGCTGAGCGGCAACCGCAACTTTGAAGGCAGGGTGAACGTGGATGTGCGGGCAAATTATTTGATGAGTCCGCCGTTGGTGGTGGCTTACGCGTTGGCTGGGCGGATTGGGCACAACTTCGAAACGGATGCGCTTGGCGTGGATGGGGCAGGGAAGCCGGTTTACCTCAAGGACATCTGGCCGACGCAAGCCGAGGTGGCCGAGGCCATCGAGCGGGGAGTCAGCAGCGAGGGCTTTCGCAGGGAATACGCGACGGTCTCCAAAGGCGACGCCAACTGGCAGGGACTGAAGTTCCCCACGGGCGACGTTTACCAATGGGAGCCGGACTCGACTTATATTCGCCGGGCGCCATACTTTGACGGCATTACGCAGACGCCCGCGCCGGTTACCGATATTTTGGGCGCGCGGGTGCTGGCTGTGCTGGGCGACTCGGTGACCACCGACCATATTTCGCCTGCCGGAAACATCAAAGCCAACGGACCGGCAGGGCAGTATCTCGCCGCCCACGGCGTGAAGCCGGCGGAGTTCAACAGCTACGGCTCGCGGCGCGGGAATCATGAAGTGATGGTGCGCGGCACCTTTGCCAATGTGCGGCTGAGGAACAAACTTGCGCCTGGTACCGAGGGCGGCGTCACGCGCCTGCTGCCTGAGGGCGAGCCGATGCCCATCTTTGACGCCAGCGTGAAATACGCCGAGCGTGGCGTGCCGCTGGTGATTCTGGCGGGCAAGGAATACGGCTCTGGATCGTCGCGCGATTGGGCGGCCAAAGGGCCGAAGCTGCTGGGCGTGCGCGCGGTGATCGCCGAGAGCTTTGAGCGCATTCACCGGTCGAATCTTGTGGGGATGGGGATTCTGCCGTTGCAGTTTGCCGAAGGGCAAAATGCGGAGTCACTGGGACTGACCGGCGAAGAGGTCTACGACTTCCCCGGCCTGACGGTGCTGCTGGCCAGCCGCTTTTCTTCCGGCAAGACGCTCAGGGTGAAGGCCACTACCGCCGATGGAACGGTGAAGGACTTTGACGCCAGGGTCCGCATCGACACGCCGCAGGAGATCGAGTACTTCGAGCACGGCGGCATCTTGCAGTATGTGCTGCGGCAGCTTGCGGCGAAGTAAGCGCCTGGAGCGGCTCTCCAACTGATTCCGGGGGGCCACCGCGAGAGTGGGAAACCCACGGATTTGCAACTGATCCGGATTTGTAAAAAGCTATAAAGGGCCGTAGATAAGTGGAACTATCCCACCTTAGGCACAAAGACAAAAACGTGCCGAAGGTGGGGCACCCCGGGTAAGTCACTGTCGCTTTCCAAATCGCCGCAGCACAAAGCGCCACTCCCGGCTGGGAGTGGCGCTTTGTGCTAAGCGTCGCGGCTGACTACTGTTTTCCTGCTGGGGCCGAAGGCACTTTCACAGCAGGCTCCGGGACAGGCTCCTTTTCCTTTGATGCGGAAAAGCGCGCTGCCTCCTTGTGTTCACCCATCACATGCAAGCGCAGGAAGTTGGTCGAGCCGGATTTGGTGCGCGTGCCGGCGACCACGGCTATGACCTCGCGATTGCGGACGTGGCCGCCCTGTTCGAGCATGGTCTCGGCCGTCTCCACCATGGCTTCGGTGGTGGTCACCTTGGCGCAGTGGATGGGCGTGGCTCCCCACAGCAGGTTGATGCGGTTGATGGTGATCTCGTTCGCGCTGAAGGCGTAGATGGGCGCCGCGGGATGATACTTCGAGATGTGGCGGGCAGTGGAACCGGACTCGGTGAAGAGCGCAATGGCGCGCAGGTTCAGGTCGCCGGCGGCGTGGGCCGCGGCCTCACAGATGGTTTCGGCGATGGAGAGATGGCTTCGCCGCTCCTTGCGGCGCTCGGTGAACTCGCCTTCCTTGATGTGCAGCTCGGCATCGATGACGATGCGCGCCATCATGGCGACGGCTTCGACCGGGTACTTACCCACGGCGGATTCGCCCGAGAGCATTACGGCGTCGGAGCCGTCGTAAACCGCGTTGGCCACATCGGAGACCTCGGCGCGGGTGGGCCGCGGGTTTTCGATCATCGACTCCAGCATCTGCGTAGCGGTGATGACCGGCTTGCGAAGCTCAGAGGCGCGGCGGATGATGTGCTTTTGAAGGGCAGGGACCGTCTCCGGCGGCACCTCGACGCCAAGATCGCCGCGGGCCACCATAATGGCGTCGGCGGCTGAGAGAATGTGGTCCAGGTGTTCGATGGCCTGGGGCTTTTCCAGCTTGGCGACGAGCCATGTTTCAAAGCCCAGGGCCGCGACGCGGTTGCGCACCATTTGAATATCTTCGGCGGTGCGCACAAAGGAAACTGCGATGGCGTCCACGCCGTTCTTGAGCGCGAATTCAAGGTCCCCCGCGTCTTTTTCAGTGAGCGAGGGGACGCGCACCGGAATGCCGGGCAGGTTGATGCCTTTGTGTTCGCCCAGAAGGCCGCCGTTGACGATTTCGCAGATCACGTCGCCGCCTTCTACCTCGTGGACGCGCAGCTCGATGAGCCCGTCGGAGAGCAGAATGCGCGAGCCTTGCTCAACGTTTTCCGCCAGGGTCTTGAAGGTGGTGCCCACCAGCGCCGCCGTGCCCGGAACCTCGCGCGGCGTAATGACGAGCTGTTCGCCGGCCTTCAGCAGCACGGGCTGATGATCCTTCAGCCAGGAGGTGCGAATCTTGGGCCCTTGCAGGTCGCCCAGGATGCACATCGGCTTGCGCTCCTCCAGGCTCACCTTGCGGATCATCTGGATCAGCGCCAGCTTCTCCTCTTGAGTGCCGTGGGAAAAGTTCAGGCGCGCCACATCGACGCCCGCGCGAACCAGATCACGGAAGACCGGCTCGGAGTTTGAGGCCGGGCCGAGCGTGGCAACAATCTTTGCGCGGCGCTGGGTTGAGGCTTCTGACAAGCTCAATGGTGCGAACGACATGGGTCTTGCTCCAGGAGAAGATTTGGGGGGCCAAAGGCCGGATTTAGGCGGGTTCGCTTCACTCTACACAGGGGATGGGACCATAACACCCCTTCTACCATTATGCGGCAAGCGAGATGAGATGGTCGGTGGAGGCGGTCACAGACTTGCGGGGTCCGGTTCAGGGCTTGCGGAAACCAGGTCCGACTCCTGGCGTTCCCTGAAAAGAACGCCGTTGAGTTCCGCGCCCAGCAGCGCGCTGAAAGAGGTGATGTAGAGCCATACCAGCGTGGCGATGCCGGCGCCAAATGAGCCGTAGAACATGGAGTAATCGGCAATGCGCGTGACATACCATCCAAAGGCCAGCGTGGCCGGAAACCAGACCAGCGTGGCGGCCACTGCGCCGGGCCCAACCCAGGCCCAGTGCTCCTTGCGCCTGGTGCCGAAGTGGTAAAGTGCGCCGAGGACGCTGATGCTGGTGAGCAGCGCAACCGCCCAACGGACCATGCGCCAGAAGAACAGCACGACATGGCGCAATTCGTGGCCGGCATTGTCGATCATCCATGATTCAATTTGGCGGCCGAAGACCAGCACCAGGGTAGCCAGCGCCAGCGGAACCAGCACAATAGGCACCAGCAGCAGCGCCCTGATCCGCCGCTGCCAGAAGCCCCAACTGTCGCGCGGCTCACGGTAAGCGCGGCGAAAACCCTCCATCAATGACAGCATCAGGCCCAGGCCGGCAAAAACCGCGAGTACAGCGGCGGAGAAGATCAACTGCGCGGAGTGGAGCCGGCGAGTTTCCAGCGCGGCCTTCAGCAGGGACATGGAGTCGCCTGGCAAAAATTGCTCGAAGGCGCCGCGCACCTCGCCCACCAGCGAGGTGCCCTCCGGCACCTGGGCCAGCAGCGCGGTCAGTACCACCAGCGCCGGAAAGAGCGTCAGCATCCCCGAATAGGCGGCGGCCTTGGCCGTGTTGAGCACATCGTGCTCCAGTGCCAGCCAGAGAGCTTTGCGGAATTGGCGAACAAATGAGGCCATAGGCGTCACAGGCAAGAGTAGTGCATTGGGCCAGTTTTCGGCGAGGGGTCTTTGTCGTTGCGCGGACAGCGCCGCCGGCTTGCACAGAGAACAGGGAATCAATCGGTAGCCAGCCAAAGACTAGCCGGCAATCCCGAAATGAAGGAACGGGCGGGATACACTTCACTGCCTTTTCACAAAGGGCGGATTCTCGCTCGACTCTCCACCGGTCTGAGCGGGTACACTGTCCACGAGAAGGAGATTACCCGATGCAGACCAAGATCCAGGGCACGACCATGCCCGTGCTCGATGTACAGCTTGAACCCAACGAAAGCGTCTTTTCAGAGAGCGGCGAGCTATCGTGGATGACCGCTTCCATTCAGATGACCACTCACACGCAGATGGGCGGGGGCGGCGGAATCTTCGGCGCGCTCAAGCGCGTGGCCGGCGGCGGGAGCCTGTTTATGACCGAGTACCGGGCTTTTGGATCGACAGGCGTGGTCTCGTTTGCGACCAAGGTGCCGGGGCACATTGTCCCGGTCGAGGTTTCGCCCGGTAGCGAGTACATGATCCACTGGCACGGGTTTCTGTGCGCCACGACGCAGGTGACCATCGGCGTGGGCTTCCAGCAGTCGCTGGGGGCGGGCGTCTTTGGAGGCAACGGATTTCTGCTGCAGAAGGTGGGCGGGCAGGGAACAGCATGGTTGGAACTGAGTGGCGAGCTGATTATGAAAAACCTGGCGCCGGGCGAGGTGCTGCGGGTGCATCCGGGCCACGTGGGCGCGTTCCAGACGTCGGTGGGATTCCAGATTACGACGGTGCCGGGCATCAAGAACATGATCTTCGGCGGGGATGGAATCTTTCTGGCCGTGCTGCAAGGGCCGGGAACGGTGTGGCTCCAGACTCTGCCCATCTCGCGACTGGCGCACCAGATCGCCGAGTATCTGCCGCGAACCGAGAACCGGCAAGTGGGGCCAGCGGCCGGCGGCGCGATTATTGGCGGGATTGTAGGGTCTATTCTGGGTGGAGACAGGTAGGCTACGCCGGACAATGCACTTTTTGGCCGGACGGCTAATTGATCTCGAATTTACCGAACGCGTTGCCGGCGCCGTATCCTCCGGCTTGCAGGAATCCCGCGCATGACTGAGACCTCCAATAGCCCGCGCACTCTTCGATCTGACATTGTCTTCACCTTCGCCCTTGCCCTGGCCTGCTATCTGGCGTGGCTCATCCGCGAGGTGCTGGTGCTGCTCTATGTGAGCGCCCTGTTTGGGGTGGTGCTCACACCGCTGGTGCGCTCCACCTCCGGTTTTCGCGTTGGCCGCTTTCAACCATTCAAGGGCACAGCGATTTTCCTGTTGCTGCTGATTGCCGCCGGAGCGCTTGCAGCCTTCGGGTTCCTCGCTCTGCCTCCGGTCATCAGGGACCTTCAGGGGTTTGCCCAGGAGATGCCAACACGGTTGCCCGGACTGTTAGAGAAGCTGAACAATCTTCCCATGGCTCAACACCTGGATACCGCGGATATCAGTTCCCGGCTTCAGGGTTTCGTCAGCCAGGCCGCCACCTATCTTCTGTTCTCTATCAGCGACTGGGCGGGCAAGCTATTCGATTTAGTCATGGGCTTCATCCTTACTATCTATTTCATTCTGGAAGGCGACCACGCCTACCGCTGGTTTCTTTCCTTTTTCCCGCACGAACGCCGCGAGCGCCTCGACAAAGCTCTGCAGCGGGCGGAGATTCGCATGGGCAAATGGCTGCTTGGCCAGGGGAGCCTGATGCTCATCCTTGGAGTTACCAGCACCATCGTCTATCTCTCGCTCCACATTCGCTACGCATATGCGCTCGGCGTGCTGACCGGGTTGCTCAACATCGTCCCCGTGTTAGGCGCTGCCGTCTGCATCGCGCTTGCGCTGCTGGTGGCAGCCATTGACTCATGGGGCCGGGTGCTGGGCATTGCTATCTTCTACGTGATCTATCTACAGGTTGAAAACTCCTATCTCACCCCACGCATTATGAAGAATAGAGTCGATCTTCCGGGCCTCGCTATCCTCGTCGCTCTGGTGCTAGGCTCCGCGCTTGAAGGGGTTCTTGGAGCGCTGGTCTCAGTCCCAACGGCTGTGTTGGTAGCTGTGCTTCTTGACGAATATTTCGTCCACAAAGATGCGGCGTGATCGTTCGCTGCATTTTACGGCCTGGAAGTAGCCTCGGCCCTCCAGAGCTTAAGGAAAGTTGCGGTGAGCCCCGTGCCATTCTTTTCGTTAGCGGTCACCGCGCGCGAATTTGTACCTCGGCTTGCTGCGAGCTGTTGGGAAGTACCTGCGCTGCAAAGATGTGCGACTGTTCATCGTAGCTGACCATTTCTATCTTGCCGGCGGTCGCAGTAATGGTGGGGCGATGGGAAGCATATCCGGAAATGGAGCGCATTTTTTCATCGCTGGAGAATTGGATAGTAGCCGACAGGCTTCCATCATCTTTGACGGCCGCAAAACGCGCTTTTCCCAAAGTTGTGATTTTTTCCGTGTCGCCGAGCAGGGCGAGGCCGTCCTGGCTCACTGGAGACAGCACCTGGAAAGCCCATCCATCTTTGAACTCCATAATCAGACTTCCGCCCGGAGGAACAAGCCGGCCTTCATGCGTCACCCAGTTAAAAGCAAAAACTGATCCGGAGATGCCTAACTCATCGAGAGATACCGTAACTTGAGAATCCGAAGCGCGGCGCGGATATGCAAAGACATAATGAATTTGCAGATTGGCGAAGTCAGTTACGGCCGTTGCCACCATGGGTGCGTGTTCGCCGAGCGCATCACTTTTATATATCTCATCAATTGGCAGAAGAGACGTATCCGGCTTTATGATGACGGCGTCGCTCCGCACCGCCGCCATCAGGTTCCGGGTGTTTGTCTCGCCAATGGCATCGCCCACTCCGACCGGGCCAGCAGACAAGGTTGAGATTACAAGGCTGCCCATGTCCTTGCTGAAGAACGCGTCGGTCCACGGCCAGAGTCCCAGTGCGCTTGCCATGCGGGAGTCATATAAGAATCTGTCCCATTCGGCGCGTTCAAATCCGTCGCCGCTGGTGCGAATAGTCTGAACGGCGGGATAGAGTGTGCTGGCCATGTAGTTACTCGGCAAGGGCATACAATATTGAATGCTCAGCCCGTCATTTGTCATGGCCGACGCCATCTCTGAAAGAAAGGACGATGGATCACTGAGGTTAGGCATGGTCTGCGCAAATTCGTCAAGCCAATCCTGCTCATAGGTCACTACGCCCGCGTCATGGAGATAGTCCGCGGTAGACTTCCAGAACTGCGGATCGATGACCGCATTGCCCGACATGGTGAACTCTTTGTGGTAGGGGCTTTGCGGCGAGACCCATCGCGCATGAGTCACCATCGGAAGCCCCAGCGCGCTGTGGAAGGCTTCGAGTCCTTTCGGAAACAGCTCCTTGTCAGCGCGATATTCGTCTTCGCCAAACTCCAGAGTGTCGCCGCGCGCATCCCATCGGGACAGCGGGCCTTTGGGATAAAACCAGCTATCCAGTTGCATATAACCCAACGGAACGCCCAGCCTCTTGAATTCATCGCGCACGGCAAGGAGCGTCCCCGTGTAACCGAGCTTAGGGTCGAAGGTGTAGTAATAGGTTGTCTTGTTATCCGTCCAGTAGCCGAGTTTGGCAAGAGTTACATCGGCGTCGTTGGCCGGGCGTTGTTTTCCGCCGAGCGCCAGCAGAGCCGATCCCCATGCCGCGAAGGCGCGATTTATTCCTGTAGCGGCGGCGATCAGCGTATCGTGATCGAATCCCGCGGGCAACCGCTGGATGGTGGAGATAATCCGGCTGTCCACTGAGCCATCCGGTAGTTCGTCCATGCTGGACACCATAAAGTGATCGGCGGGAGAGATTACCATGGAATGATTTTGCTTGTCGAAGAGCAGCCATGGCCCTTCCGGGCCCAGTTTGCCAAACTCATAAAAGCCAAAATTCTTGCGCTGAAAACCCAGGCGGAGCAGGCCATCCGGCAGGCGCTGAAAGATTGGGAATGGATGCATGTTTTCGCTGGGCGTGCTGCGCCGGTCGCGGAAAAGCGCGAGAGGAAGCGTATCGTAAACGCGAATTTCGTCTGTCCTGGATCCATCTTTGGATGAGGCCGCAACTTGATGGTAGTGTCCGATTTTGTCTTGTCCATCTGTCGTGCGCACGTCCGCCGGAGTGCCCGGCAGATGGCCCTCAAGTTTCCATCCGGCAGAGAGAAAGTCAAGCTCATAACTTCCGTCGAGCCGCATGGTGGCCTGCAATGCATCGTTTTTTACAGTCTGGTCAGCGGCTGGGTTCTGGCCAAGTGCCTGCGTCGCGCATAAAACGGCGCCAAGCGATGCAAGCAGCAAACCTGCCCGCGGATATTGTGCGAATTCCATGAAGCTATCTCCTTATAAATGGATAAGCGCGGCAAATGTTATTTTCTTGCGGCGGCACTTATACCTGCATCCACCGCTGCTTTCATCACTCCGCAGTTGGAGAGGAAGCGGATGAGGCTGGCGGTGAGGGGTTCTCCGATTTCCAGAGTGCTGGCTTCGTGGTTTCCCGCCATTGCGCCAGAAGTATCACCCGCAGGTCCTTCGACTCGCTCTCCACCCCAGCGACGAAGACCTGTCGCCGGGGGCCCCGGTGCGCTTCGCTCAGGATGACAGCAATAATGGGCGTCCGTGGTTTGGGCCATGTGCATCTCACCGGTTCCCTGCGCATCGAGGACGAGGGCCGTGAGTTTGCGAGCCAGGTCGAGCGGAAAACTCTCAGCGACGAAGACCAGCTTGCCGCGAATGGTGATCACCACAGGGCCTTCGCTGGTGGTGTAGACCTGCTCCTGTGAGAGCGGTTGGGCAGAAAAAGTTTTGACTGACGTGGCGGCATGGGCGGTCTCGTCGAGCTTGACGCCGGAGTACTTGCGGCCCAGTTCATTGGCATAGAGCTGGGCGAAGGCCTGGGCGGAGGCCGAGTTCTTCCACGCCGAGAGATAAAAAATTGCGATGGAGTCAGTGCTGGCTTGTTCAGCCACAGTCTGGGCGCTGAGCCGCTGGCCGGCCCAGTAGAGGCCGCCATCCCACGCCGGGGTCAGGTCGCGCGCGGCCTGGTCGCCGCCGAAGAGCTCGGTGAGAATACGCACGTCCAACTGACCCATCTGGCCGATGTCGTAAGGCTTGTAAAGCTTGTCCACCAGTGGATGAGTATTGGGCAGCAAGGGAATCGCGGGCAGATGGCGCTTTTCGTACTCGCGCGGGTTGATGATCTCCCAACTCGAAGTGGGCGGGTGGTCCAGCGTGCCGGTAAAGGCCGCAGTCTGGCCCTGGTCCATCCACACATCCTGCTCGAAGCTGAGGCCTTCGCGATAAGGAAACAGCAGCGATTCAGAGAGCAGCAACGGGGCGCGTGCCAGCACGGGAGAATCTTCCGAGGCCGACATCTGCTGCTTGACGAAGTCCATCACCTCCGGATCCTTGACGAGGCTCTTGCCCATCGGCTTCAGGATGTAGTCCATCATGACGGCCGTGGCCTGACCCTCGATGACGGCCTGGCGCGCTGTGTCCATCTCGTCTTTGGCCAGGTGGTCAGTGTCTCCGGATGAGTTGAGCGAAACATCGTCGGGGGTCTGGTCGCTCCANNTGCTCCTTGAGCAGCGCCAGCAAAAAAGGCTTTAGGGCGAAGTCGCGGTCGAGCAAGCCGAATTTTTTGAGCACGATCTCGTCGCGCTGCATGCGCCGGGCGCTCTCGTCCTCCTCGAACTTCCCCTTGAGGTAGCTTTCCACGGAAGCGCGAGAGATGATCTGGCGCTTCACCTGGCTCTTGATGGGTAGCCCGGTTTCGTCGGAGGAAAACTTGATCAGCGTATCCACCAGAGCAAAGAGCTGGCGCGTCTGCTCTGGGGTGATCTTGCCGGTCGCCTGCGCTGGGGCCGACTGTGACTTCGGCGCGCTTGTCGCAGGCGCTTGCTGCGCCGGGGACATTACCGCCGCCAGGCACAACACGGCCGCCAGGGCCCATCCGCGCCAATCTCGTCTTGTCATCACGTGCTGCTCGCTCATCAGGACTCCCTGTCTTCTTCCAAGGCTATAATCAGGATGCGGGTTGGCGCACAATTTCCGCAGGAAATCTGCGCCGGGACCGGTGAAAAAACTTCCCTATGACTGAAACGGCCAATCCCCAGGCGACTCCAGCCAATCCACCCACGGACCAGGACCTGTCCGCAGGGCCGAGGGCGACTCCGCTTGCCACGCTGCTGGCTCAAACCGCCGCGACGCCGGAGCTTGTCGCCTATCGCGGTGTGCTGACCCCTCGGGAGTTGGACGCGCCAGCCAGGGAAACAGCGGCGCTGGCCTTCGGAGCTGCCGCGCACGACCTGGGCTGGCTGCGGCGCGTCGCGGTGCGCGGCGAGGACCGCTTCCGCTGGCTTAGCGGCATGGTCACAAACACGGTGAACGATCTGCCCGTAAATGGCGGCGCCTGGAACCTGGTGCTCAATGCGCAGGGGCGCATTCAGGGTGACCTGCACGTATGGCGCGAGGGCGAAGAAACGCGCGAGTTGGAGATTGCCGCCGATCAGTACGACCGCCTGCTGGCCCACCTGGACCGCTTCATCATCATGGACGATGTGGAGCTGGCGCCGCTGAGCCTAGACGCGGATGGTGAAGTGACCGGCGAGACGCCTCTGGGGCTTGCAGGCCCACTGGCTGCCGGCGTACTGGCGCGACTTGGTCTCCCCGAACTAAGGGAGCCTTTAACCAGCGCGCGCGCTGCATGGAACGGCCAGCAGGTGCNNNTGGCGCAGGAGACCTCGCAGATGCGGGCGCTGAGTTTTAGTAAGGGCTGCTACCTTGGACAGGAGATCGTGGAGCGCATTCGCTCCCGTGGCAGCGTTCACCGGCATCTGCGGCCGCTGGAGCTCTTTGGACCGCTCCCGGCCGCCGGCGCTGAGCTAACATTGGACGACGGAACGGCTGGAGGAAAAATTACCAGCGCGGCCGAGTTGCCCTTGGCTTCAGGGCGGCGCTGCTTTGCCCTGGCGATGATTCGCGGAGAAGCCGAGTTACACAATCAACCCTTCGCTTACACCACGGGAGCGGCCACGGGCAAGGCTCACATCCTGGCCGCGCCACCGGGGCTGGAAGCGATTTAGGGGAGTTAGCAAGTGAGTGGAATTATCAATGAAGTTAGTCATCGAGACGGATTGGAAGACAGGAGATCATGAGCGATACCCCGAAGTTCGAAGTCATTGACCGCCGGAAGATCAAGGCGGAAGAAGAGCAGGAAAGCCAGCAGCATGCGACGCCTCCGGCAGAGACCCCATCTGCGCCAGCAGCGTCAGGCGGCGGTCCCAGGCTAGTGGTGAACGAATTGAAGCCCGCGGCCGCCGCGCCTCCCGAAGCAGCGTCGCCGACTGAAGGCGAGATGCCTGCCCCGCCCACAGCTGAGGAAAGCCGCGAGCAGAAGGCGGCTTACGACGCCTCTGCGCAGCGGCTCGAAGACCTGGTGAGGGCGCAGAACCCCGCCGTGGGCGCGCAGCCGCCCATCAACTTCGAACACCTGGTGCAGCAGTTTTACGTCTCCGCCATGATCCAGATGGGAGCGGGCGCACAGGAAGGCCAGCGTCCGAAAATAGACATTCTGGGTGCGCGGACCACCATTGATTTGCTGGGCGTGCTGGCGGAGAAGACCCGCGGCAACCTTACCGCGGCCGAAGACAAGACGCTGCAAACGGTGCTGTTCGAGGTGCGTATGGCTTTTCTTGAACTGACGAGCATGATCACATTGCAGGGCATGCAGCCGCCACAGCCGCCGCCGGGCAAGCGCTGAAAAAGCTGCAGTCAGGGGTCAGTTACAGCCGGAGTTTATGGACGGTCTACTCACATTTCTCGGGACGGGAACCTCGATGGGAGTTCCCACGCTGGGCTGCGGCTGCGCTGTTTGCACCTCGACCGACCCGCGCGACCGGCGGCTTAGGCCCTCGGTGCTGTTGCGCTGGCACGAGCCGGGCGAGGGGGGCGGGCGTGAGCGTGTAGTGGTCATCGACACCGGCCCGGATTTCCGCGAACAGGCTTTGCGCAACGGCCTCACTCGCGTGGACGCGGTTTTTTACACGCACTCGCACGCCGACCACATCATGGGCATGGACGACCTGCGCCCGCTCAGCTTTACCGTCGCGCGCGAAGGCGGCCCCATTCCGCTCTATGCCTCGCCGCAAACGGCCAGTGTGCTGGAGCGCATCTACGATTACACCTTTTCGGAGCAATCCACTTATCCCACGCGCGCGCGGGTTCAACTGCGGCCGCTGGGTGAACGCACTTCGGTTCACGGCGTCGAGCTGCTGCGTGTGCCGCTGATCCATGGGGAGATGGAGATCGTCGGCTTTCGCTTTGGCCGCACGGCTTATCTCACCGACGTAAGCGCCATCCCGGAATCGAGCTTTGCTCTACTGGAAGGGCTTGACCACCTGGTCGTCTCCGCGCTGCGCCACAAGCCGCACCCGAGCCACGCCACTGTGGCGCAGGCCGTTGAGTGGGCCCGGCGCATCGGCGCGCGGCACACCTGGCTGACTCATATCGCCCACGAACTGGGCCACGAGGAAACCAATCGCGCACTGCCCGACGGCATTCGGCTGGCCTATGACGGCCTCAGCCTGCCTGTGAGCCTATGAACAAACCCGGCGCGATGTCCCTCTTTCACTCGGCCGCGGAGATTCCTTCGGGCTACGGCCCCAGCGTGGCGGCCATCGGCAACTTCGACGGCGTGCATCTGGGCCATCAGGAGATTCTGTCGGCGGTGGTTGCGGAGGCGCGATCAGTATGCGCTCGGGCCTTGGCCATCACATTCGACCCGCATCCGGATCAGTTTCTTCGCCCGGCTGAGGCGCCGCGGCTGCTTACGCCTATCAGCGAACGGCTGCGCCTTCTGAGCTTCACCGGCATTGACGCGGTGGTGGTGCTGCCCTTCGATGCCGCGCTGGCCTCGCTGCCTGCGAGGGAGTTTGCGCGCGGCATACTGGTGGACGCTCTGGGCGTGCGCGGCGTGCATGAGGGCGGCAACTTCCGCTTTGGCCACCGAGCCGAGGCCGGAGTGGCCGAGCTCGAAGCGTTTGGCGCGGAGTTCGGTTTTGCCGTCCACGTCCATTCGCCGGTGCGGGCGCACGGCCTGGAGGTTTCCAGTTCCGCCATCCGTGAGCGCGTGGCTGTGGGCGACGTGAAGCGCGCGCGCTGGATGCTGGGACGGCCCTTTGCGGTGCGCTCCACGCAGGCTCGTGGGCGCGGCATCGGAACGCGGCTGCTGGTGCCCACGGTCAACCTGGCCGCTTACGATGGGCTGTTGCCGGCCTTCGGGGTTTATGTCACGCGGCTCAATGTGGGCAGGCGCAGCTTTCAAGCGGTGACCAATGTGGGAAACCGTCCGACGTTCGGTGAGGCTTCCTTTGCCGTCGAGTCGCACATTTTGGACTTTGAGCCGATGGAGCTGGGCGAAGAGACGCCCATNNAAGAGATACTTCCGGCTGGCGCGGTAAGATGAGGTCTTCGGGAAAGGGCAGGCGACATGAAAGTTCTGTTCATTGGAGGCACTGGAATTATCAGTACGGCCTCGACGAGATTGGCGGCGGAACGGGGGATTGATTTAACGTTGCTTCGGCGCGGAGAGCACGCGACCGATCTTCCCAGCAATGTCAGCGCCATAACGGCGGATATCACGGACGAAGCAGCGGTGGTCGAGGCGCTCGGCAAGGAATGTTTCGACGCAGTCGTGGACTGGGTTGCCTTCACGGCGGCCGATGTGGAACGCGACATCCGCTTGTTTCGCGGCCGGACAAATCAATTCATATTCATCAGTTCGGCAAGCGCTTATCAGAAACCGGTTGGGCACTATCTGATTACGGAATCGACGCCGCTCGCCAATCCGTATTGGCAATATTCTCGCGATAAGATTGCTTGCGAAGAACGTCTGATGAAGGCCTATCGCGAAGAGGGTTTTCCTATCACCATTGTGCGCCCCTCTCTGACTTATGGAGATACGCAGATTGTGCTGGCCGTGAACAGTTGGCTGAAACCCTGGACGGCGGTGGACCGGATGCGGCGGGGCAAAAAGGTCATCGTGCCGGGCGATGGCTCCTCGCTTTGGGTGTCTACTCACAACAGCGATTTCGCGCAGGGGCTGGTTGGCTTGCTGGGCCATCAGCAAGCCATCGGCCATGCCTTCCACATCACCAGCGACGAGGTGCTGACATGGGATCAGCTCTATCGCATCACGGCGCAAGCTGCGGGCGTCGAAGCGCAAATCGTTCACATCGCGTCGGACTATGTGGGCGCTTGCCTGCCGGATGAAGTTGGCGGGTTGACCGGCGACAAGGCAGTAAGCGTGGTCTTCGACAACAGCAAAATTAAGCGCTTTGTGCCTGGCTACTGCGCCAAAGTTCCGTTTGCGCAAGGGATTCAGAGAACGATCGATTGGTTCGATGCGGACTCGCGGCGGAAACAGGTGGACGAAGACGCGAATGCGTCCTGGGACAAGCTCATCGACGCATACGAGAGCGGACTTGACGAAGTTTTGCGCAGATTTCGACCATAAACGCGCGAAAAACGGGCCAAAATCGAAGGGTAATAATTACCACTTGGTTAATAGTGGCAATTATTAAACTGTTTATTTATATGGACTTACTAGAAAATCTTGATCAAAAAAGAGCTCCCGGAGGGGGAGGGGGTAGGGGTCATGCGGGTTTTCGCGGTTTGGGCTCGCGCTGGAGGGTGGCGAGAGCGACCTGAGCGGCGTAAAGAAGGTGGCCGCTCTGCTCCTGCGGGATGGCTCCCATGAGTATGCCATGGGCAGTGCAGGCGATGAAGTCGCGGATGCCTTCGAAGCTGGATAGCACGGGCATGGCTTCGCGGAAGGCCAACTTTCCTTTGTCGGCCGCGTGGCTTTTGGCCCAATGAGGGTCCTTCTCATCGGCTGTCTCCATGTAGGCATTGAAGGCGCGGCGATAGGCTGCGCCGCATTTGCGGACGGCGGGACGGGCGTGCGTGAGGTCGGGTTCGAGCGTTGGGGCGGGCGCGCTGGCGGGTTCCGGTGATGGGGTGGTTTCGGTCAAGCTGAGTTCTGACGTGGATGTTTCGGTCACAGGTGGATTCTCCTTATGGATAGTGTGCGCGGCAGACTCCTAATTTTCTGCAACCACCTGCGGTGGGGCAGCGCCTTCGGCCTCTACTGCGCCGGGGTCAGTGAGTGAACAGGCATGTTGGCAATAAGGGAGGTTGGTTTCGGGCAGATTAGCGAATACTGGGCGACTTTTGAGGACCTATCTGCCATTCGATGAGCGCCTCGGCGATTTTGTGTCAATCCAGAATCCATTCCGGTGAAATCGGTGTATACCGGGACCGATACTGATGTAGATGCCCGGAGCTGATCCGCCGTCGATCCTCGGTGCTTTATTATTAGCCAGCACGGAATTTCGGCTTGGAAGGATGGACTTTCCGTATGGCATTTGATTGGCGTACAGATTGGAAGCGACCCGCCCTTTGGGGAGCGGGCTTCGGAGTAGCGGCAACGCTGACGCTGTTTGTGGGCTTTGCACTCATCCATTGGTACACGTCGCGTCCGAAGGCTTGGAATGCCGACGTGCTAAAGGGCATTAGCTCTACCGCTTCCCAATACTTTTCCTTCGATGAAAGCGACAAAGTAAGCAAGTTTAAGGGCGATGGATTTGACGTATCCTTCATCGTCGAAAACAAAACAGGCAAAGATTTTACCTTGCAGCAAAACACCATATTCTACAAGCGTGAAGTGAAGTCGCAAGCCTTAGAAGAAATAAGACTGACTTTAGGACACCCCTATGCAATTCCAGCCCATGAACGTGCCGAAGTCGTTGCACGTATAGAATCGTCATGCCGCGAAGGGGATTCCGATACGGGAATAATCAGAGAGCGGGATGGGAAGGAATGTTTTAAGGATGCTCTGGGAGACATTTCAGAATTTGTTGCTTTTGACTACGACTCGCGGATTCGTCTCAACTTACCTAAGCCATCCTTTTACGCTGGAACGGAGTCAACGTCGAAAACTTCTAGCAATGGTATAGCGCCGGACAATGCAAAGCCCTGGGACGAGGCTTGGGCTTGCTCTGAGGCGCAACGGCTTACACCGATATGCAAACAATCGAAGATTGAACTTGACCAAGCACGGGCAAGTGCAGACGGCTGGACACCAGTAGGCCCGCTTCCAACTCTGCTACGCCCTCCAATGGGCCTCGTTCTTGACCCGAGCGTAGAGACGTGCACGATCATGTATCAGTGGGACTATTATTGCCGCAAAAAGGGAATGAACAAATAGGCGATCAATTGAAGATAACAGCCCTTACCTGGTCGGGTATTTCTTGAAGGTCGTGTCGGTCATTGTGGGGGGCGAGTTAATCATACAATGTACGTAGGATACGTCAGTCCACAGGGAAAGAGGCAAGCCATTATGGAATCGATAGAAGAGCCGCGGATTGATCCGCTAAACCGAAAGGCATACATTCGTGGCTGGGAGCGGAAAGCTCCTCCCGAAGAGGATGAGATCAGCTATTGGTTTTGCGAGTTTGCCAAGGACGCGGCTACCTGGGAGACTGCTTTGTCAGCGGAGGAGGCGAGGTCCATTCTTAATATCGGTGTCACTATTCCATCGCTTCAAGGCGGCATCCATAGTCTGCGCAATTTCGCTGTTGAGGCGTTCGCTAATAAGTTCGTCATCTCTTGTTCTGGGCCGTTTATCTATACTGCCCGCGGCTCATCGAATCAGAATGTCGGAGAGTGACGGTTCCACGTCGTCGATCAAATACGCACGGATGTACTGCCTCCACATGATCCTCGGTGTACGGTAACAGCCCATTGCACGCATCCAGCAAGGTTTACATGCCAAATTGAGGATCGGGAACGATAAACGCCGCTGTAGCCCGGATTCCCGGTTTATGCAGAATTGACCCTCATTCATGGAGGGGTGGGCGCAGTGCTGGCGCGAGGATTCGTTCCGCCCCTACGGGGATGAATGGTTGGGCTAAGACCCACCCCTACCAGCCCGCGTGGATTTTGGCCATTGTGCCGGGGTTGAAACTGATACACGCTCTAGTATCGTGACCGCGTAATCTAGTCATTGCTCCGGACAAGCGGGGGCGAGGACGCCCCCACTACAGCCGGTCAGGAGACCGGCGCTACATTGCGGTCGCTCGCTACATTCCAGTTGTTACCGAATCATTCGGTCACGGTGCCAGGAGTTTTTCCGCAGCCTGTAAAGCCCGCGTTGATTTTTGGACATTATGTGGGTGGTGAACCCCCGTCTTCTCTCCGAAAAGATCGAATTTTCAGGCAAAATTGGAGAAATACATCCCTCAGGGGCTAAAGCCCGCGATTTTATGGGGACTTTGCGGCACGACTAAAGTCGTGCCCTGACACAAAGCTCTTTTCGGCATGCTTATGCTCGGAGCTGAACTCGATTGTCCTTAAGCTGGTCTTGCTTCGAGTATCCCGACGTTTTGAACCATCAGATTGTCGCCTCCAACCGGGTATACCGCGGTTAGGGTGAAGCCCGCCGTCTCAAGAAGCGTTCTCCATTCGCGCTCGCTACGCTCTTTACCGCCGGTGACGGCAAGCATGTTGAGGTCGCTCATCAGGTGGCCTTCCAGTTGTGGATCTGCATGCGAGACAAGCGGAGGAAGGATGAATTCAACGATCAACAAACTGCCGTTCTGCGGAACTACCGCGTGGCAGTTCTTGAGAATAGTGATAGCATCGCCGTCCTTACGCCCGTGAAGTACATGTTTGAGCATGTATACATCGGCGCCCGCCGGGACCGATTGCATGAGATCCGCGGCAATCAGCTCGCACCGGGAGGACGGATCTTCCGCCGCGAAGCGGAATTTGGCCGCATTCACGCTGGGTTCGAGGTCCACAAGCATGCCTCGCAGATGCGGATTGAGCCGCAGTACTGCAAGAATGAGCGAGCCACCGCCGCCGCCGAGATCGGCGACCACCTTCGCGCGGGAAAAATCCCACGCTTCAGCGATGGGCGCGTAATCTTCTGCCTGAGCCGTACCCATCACCGCGCGAAAAATAGAACCAGCTTCGGGATCTTGCGACCAGCGGGAAGGTATCTTCGGATCGCGGAGCTGAGAGGCCGGCTTACCGGTCCGAACACAGTCGGTAAGCAGGGACCAGTCGTCGGCAAGCAGATCCGCCCAGAAGATGACGGCTGACCAGGCGGATTGAAGCACATCTCTCCGCAGCGGTTTGCCAAAAGGAGTCAGCCGAAAGTGTTCGGGCGTCGTCTCCTCTGTCACGCCGATGCTGGCGAGAGCGCGAAGCAGGCGGTACAGCGCATTGGCATCCGCCTGACACTTTTCGGCCAGGAAACCAACGCTACGTACCTCGTCTCCAAGTGCATCGGCAACGCCGAGACGTGCAGCCGCGCAAAGCATGCGGCTGCGGGAATACGCCATTGCCATTTCGACGAGCGCCGTATTTGCCGTAACATTGCCGATTCCGCTGTTAGGTTGGGCCATGAGACACCTCAAATCCAATGTACTCATCGCGGACGAGCCCTGCACAGCAGTAAATTCGGATTAGTACCCAGAGCGCGCAAAATCAAGACCAAAGCAGCGACCCAGGTCAGGCGATTATTCTGAAATGTGAATACAGTAAACTGCACATTCCCAACGGACCCGCCTCGGAAGAGGTTCCTGCGATTGTTTGTTCGATGGCTTGCGATTGCGGTGGTGCTTCTTTGGTCGGTTGCCGCGCTGCTGCTGGTGGTTGCGCGGTGGATTGACCCACCGACAACCGCGGTACACGTTGAGCGGCGATTGCAGGCGTGGATACACCACAAGCCGTATCGCGAGCGATACAAATTCATTCCGCTGAGTCAAATATCGCCGAATTTGCAGCACGCTGTAATCTCCGCG
>PLOI01000009.1:0-3089 GCA_003142015.1 Acidobacteriaceae bacterium
TTCATGATGGCCACCACGCAGCCGGAGGACATTCCGCAGACCATCCGCTCGCGCTGCCAGCACTTCAGCTTTCACGCGGTGAAGTTTGATGACATTCTGGCCCAGTTGAAGATGATCGCCGGGCAGGAGGAAGTGGTTGCCGAGGACGCCGCGCTGGCCCTGCTGGCCGAGGCGGGTGACGGCTCGATGCGCGACGCGCTCTCCATCATGGATCAGGCCATCGCCTCGGCGCCGGTGGAGAATGGCAAAGCTGTGCTCTCCGCCGCGCAGATTCGCGAGCTGATGGGCGCAGTGCCCAACGCGGTCTTCGAGCGGCTGCTGGAGGCCGTAGCAGCCGGGCAAAGCGTGGAACTAATGGAGCAGTTGAATCTGCTGGTCAATGCCGGCCACAACCCCTCGTCGCTGGCCCGGCAAATGGTCCGCTATCTGCGCAATGCGCTGATGGCCAAGCTGGGCGGCGAGCAGACGGAACTGCTGCAAATCAGCGGTGACGAGCGCGCCCGCGCCGCACGGACCGCGCTTCTCTTCACCGAGGAGGAATTGACCCGCAACCTGCAGATTGTTCTGCGCACTTTTGACGATCTGAATTACCGTCAGGAGCAGCGTTTCCATCTCGAACTGGGTCTACTCAAGCTGATTCATGCGCAGCGGCTGCTGCCGATTGAGGAGCTGCTGAGCGGCGTGGGGATGGGCGCGAGACCTGCGGGCCCAGCATCCGCCTCACCCTCTGCGCCACGGGCAACTGCGAGCCAGACACGTCCCGCGTCGTCGTCTGCGCCTCCGCCGGCAGCGCCGTCGCTTTCGCCTTTTGGCTCGACGGGCACGAGTTGGAGCACGGGTTTCAAGGGTTCCGATCCTGTTATGGATTCCAGCGTCAAGCCGGCTTCAACGTCTTCGCCGGTCGTAACCATGGAGCGCCAGAGCGCCAGCGAAGCAGTCGCGCCCACGGCTTCGGCCAGCGCATCCGGAAGTGTTACGCCCTTCTCTGCTGCAACTGCTCCGGCCAGTGGATACGGCGCAGTAGAGACTCTTACCGAAGGAGCGCTGGCCAAAGCTCCGCAGGCGGTCGCCAGTCTCCCCACGATCGAATCCATCCGGCACGCCGTCGGATGCGCGCTGGCTGAGGGCGGTCACGTATCGGCGGCGCAGTTGCTGGGCGCGGGCGCATGGACGCTGGATGGCGCCAGCCTGCGCATCGAAGTCAGCGGCATGGGCAAAAAGATGCTGGCGTTGACGGTCAATGCCGCGGCGGAGAAGATTATTCGCCAGGAGCTGAAACGGCTGGGCGCGCCCAATCGTTTTATGGTGGTTCCCGGCGAAGGGGCAGCGTTACCGGCACCGATGCCTACGCCCATGGCCGGGAGCATTCAAGAGGCCGCGCTGGCCAATCCTTTAGTGCAGCGAGCGCGGGAGATATTCAAGGCCGAGGTCCGCAGCGTCGTCGATCTCCGGCAAAAGTAAACTCATGCTCCAGATGAGGAGAACAGGCTATGCTCAACCCGCTCAAAATCTCTGAAATGCTCTCTCAGGCTAACCAGATGCAGGAGGAGGTTCAGCAGAAGCTGGCCCAGACCGTGGTGGAGGNNGCGGCGACAAGCCGGATGTGGAGATGCTTGAAGATCTGGTAGTGGCCGCAGTGAACGAAGCCGGGCGCAAGGCCGATGAGGCCATACAATCCAGTGTGAAGGGAATGCTGGGCGGGCTCAAGCTGCCTGGGATGGGCTGAAGCTTTTTGTCGATCTGATCGTGAGGTCGGAAACTTGCAAAAAGGTAAACGCAGGTCCTTCGACTCCCCTTCCCCTTCGACAAGCTCAGGGTCCGGTCGCTCAGGATGACAGCGTATTTATGTGATGAATATGAAAGATCAGGGAGGCGCGCACCGTGTCACGCTATGCCGAGCCGATGGCCCGGCTCATTGAAGAGTTGAAAAAGTTGCCCGGAGTGGGCGCCAAGAGCGCGCAGCGGTTCGCCTTCCACATTCTGCGCGCCAGCGACGAGGATGCGGCGGCGCTGGCCGAGGCGGTGCGCGGCCTGAAGGTCAGCCTGCGCCTGTGTTCCGTATGCAACAATGTCACGGATGTCGATCCCTGCGCCTACTGCGCCAGCCCCACGCGCAATCAGCGCCTGGTATGCGTCGTCGAGGAGCCCACTAGCATTGCCGCCGTGGAGAGGACACGAAGCTACCAGGCAGGCTCGCAGAGCGGCTACCAGGGGGTTTATCACGTGCTGCACGGCAGCCTCTCGCCCTTGCACGGCGTAGGGCCGGATCAGTTGCGCATCGGCACACTGGTTGGGCGCGTCGAGCGCGGCGAGGTGGACGAGGTCATACTGGCCACCAGCCCCACGTTGGAAGGCGAGGCCACGGCTCATTGGCTGGCCGGCGAGCTGCGCGGCTTTCCGGTGCGCATCACGCGCATCGCCACCGGCGTTCCTGCGGGCAGCGACATTGAATACGCCGACGAGGTGACGATGGCTCGCGCATTGGAGGGACGGCGGGAGCTTTAGCTTTGTGGTTGCGGATCAGTTTGCATGAACTTTCCTTCAGGGGCTAAAGCCCATTGTCCATTTTCTCGATTTATGTACGAGCTGAAGCTCGTATCCTTCAAATTGGCCCACTGCGTAAAATGCAGGTCCTTCGACTCCCCGCCCCTTCGATAAGCTCAGGGTCCGGTTGTTCAGGATGACAGCGCATTTATGTAACGTCCTTCTGAGACAGGACACTAGCCAAAGCCGATTCATGGGTTTGAAACCGCGTTATCTTACACTGGAGAAAATCACTGGCCGCGGCTCCTGGCTTGCGACCCCCAACCGGAGAACCAGTCATGGAAGAAGCGGGCATCCTCAGCGAAGGCCAGACCACGGCCGCAGCCCCAGAGCCGGCCCAGGCCGTCGAGGCGATCATTCGCGCCGANNGGAGAGATCGTTGCCCTGCTCGGCCCCTCCGGTTCCGGCAAGTCGACGATGCTGCGCATGTTGGCCGGGCTGTCCACGCCCACGGCCGGTCAGGTTTATTGGCACGAGAAACCGATTGCCGATGCGGAGACCAACGTCTCCATAGTTTTTCAAAGCTTTGCACTCTTTCCCTGGCT
>PLOI01000009.1:3137-3769 GCA_003142015.1 Acidobacteriaceae bacterium
TTCATGGACGAGCCTTTCAGCGCCCTCGATGTGCTGACCGCGGAAAACCTGCGCAGTGAACTTCTGGAGCTGTGGGCCAACAAGACCATGCCCACCAAGGCCGTCTTCCTGGTCACCCATAACATCGAAGAGGCGGTGCTGCTGGCTGACCGCATCATCGTGCTTGGCCGCAATCCCGGCCATATCCGCACCGATTTCCGAGTGCAGCTGGCTCAGCCCCGCGATCGCAAGTCCGAGCCCTTTACGCAACTGGTGGACTACATCTACAAGGTGCTCACCCGGCCCGACGTGGTTCCGGCCGAGGCGCCCGAGCAGCAGATTCGCGTGCGCGACCAGCGCCAGATGCACTACCAGATGCTGCCACATTCGCGTCCAGGCGGTATCGCCGGCCTGCTTGAGCTGCTGCTCGACAAGGGCGGGCGCGACGACATCTATCGCCTGGCCGATGATCTGAGCTTCGAGATCGACGACCTGCTGCCCATCGTCGATGCCGCGCAGTTGCTCGGCTTCCTGAATGTCGAGGAGGGCGACGCAGCTATTACCGAGAGCGGAACGGAATTCGCCAACTCCGAGATCCTCCGCCAGAAGGAACTGTTCCGCGACGCCGCTCTGGCGAACGTCCTGCTGCTGCG
>PLOI01000066.1 GCA_003142015.1 Acidobacteriaceae bacterium
CAGGAGCTGTCGTGATCATGATTTCTCCTCTTCTCTAAATGATTCTAGAGAGGATACTACCCCCGCAGACCAATTTTCTACAGCCACAAACGCAGGCTTTGAGCCTGTGCGGGCATGGAATCCTTTCTGAAACCAGGAAATCCACGCTGATTCGATGACAAAAGTTCAAATCAGCCCTTCATTTCACCGGATTTCGTTCGCCCGCTCAACGGCCGGTTGCCGAGTCGAGCCGTGGGTCGTTATCCTTCTTGGCATGTCCTGCACTCTTGTCGAATGTGTTCCCAATTTTTCTGAAGGCCGCGACCCTGCCAAGGTCGATGCCATTGTCGAGGCCATGAAAATTCCCGGCGTCTATCTCCTCGACCGTGAGATGGATTCCGACCACAATCGCTGCGTCATTACGCTGGTGGGCGAGCGGGAAGCCATTCAGGAAGCCGTCCTGCGCGGCGTGGGCAAGGCCGCCGAGTTGATCGACCTCACCCAGCACACTGGCGCGCACCCGCGCATGGGCGCGACTGATGTAATTCCCTTCATCCCCATCGACGGCGTGACAATTGAAGATTGCGTTGCCATGGCCCGCCACGTGGGCGCCGAAATCTGGAAGCGCTTCCAGATCCCGGTCTATCTCTACGAAGCCGCGGCGACGACGCCCGAACGGCAGAATCTGGAGAACATTCGTCGCGGCCAGTTCGAGGGAATTCGTGACGACATTGCAACCAACCCGGCGCGCAAGCCTGACTTCGGTGAGCCACGCGTGCATCCCACGGCCGGAGCCACCGTGGTGGGCGCGCGCAAGTTTCTCGTGGCCTACAACGTCTTTCTGAACACCCCTGACGTCGCCATAGCCAAAAAGATCGCCAAGGCCGTACGCTTTTCCACCGGCGGCCTGCGCTACGTCAAAGCCGCGGGATTCCTGGTGCGCGGCATGGCCCAGGTCTCGATGAACCTGACCGACTTCGAGCAGACTCCGGTGCACCGCGCCTTCGAGTGCGTGAAACGCGAGGCAGAGCGCTACGGCTGCGTTCCGGTCTCCAGCGAGATTGTCGGACTGATTCCCAAGCTGGCTTTGGAGCAGGCTGCGGAGTGGTTCCTGCAAGTGGAGAACTTCAACTCCTCGCTCATTCTGGAAAACCGCCTCGCCGCGGTAATGAGTGGCAAAGTGGCTGTTGGCGGGCTGCTGGCCAGCATCGAGCCTTTTATCGAACAACTGGCCGCTCCCACAGCGACTCCCGGCGGGGGCAGCGCCGCGGCAGCCAGCGGCGCCATGGCCGCCGGACTCACAGTCATGGTGGCGACGATGTGCCGCGGCAAGAAAGCATATTTGCAGTATGAAAGTCAGCACAGCGAAGCCATCGCCCGACTCACGCCGTTGCGCGAAGAACTGAAGGCCGCCATCGACGCCGACTCTGATTCTTACAACGTTGTCATGAAGGCGTACAAGGCGGCGAAAGAATCCGCCGACGGTGGGAAGGCAATCAACGCCGCGTTGCGACAGGCGGCCAGCGTGCCGCTGGGCGTGGCCGAAAAATCCGCCGAAGTGGCGCGCATCGCCGCTACCCTGCAGCCCATCACCAACCCCAACATGGCGTCCGACCTGATCACCGCGATCGCCCTCTCAAGAGCCGCTCTCGAAGGAGCGCTGGCGAACGTAGCCATCAACCTGGATTCAATCAAGCCGGACTCGCCCGAGGACGAAACCTTCGTGAGCGAAGCGCGAAAACGCGCAGCGGCGCTGAAAGCATAGCTGAACTAAGTCGGGCCGATCATTGCCGCCACCAGATGGTCAAATGGAAACAGGGTTTATCCCCTGATGGAATGTATCCTCTGCTCAGTGGTCAAGGGAACACGTGGGGGACGGGCGAAAGAATGGCCGCAATCCAGAACGAACGACACCGCATTGGGCGCATTGGCTGGCTGCGTCCGGCGGTATTGGGCGCCAACGACGGCATCCTTTCAACTGCCAGTCTGGTGCTGGGCGTGGCCACTGCGCATGCCACCCACACGAGCGTATTGGCCGCCGCGGTTGCAGGTCTGGTGGCTGGGGCCATGTCGATGGCCGCCGGGGAGTACGTGTCTGTTCACTCCCAGGCAGACACCGAACAGGCCGACCTCAAACTTGAGCGCAAGGAGTTGAAAACAGACAGCAAGGGCGAGCACGATGAACTGGCGGCGATCTACGTCACTCGCGGGCTTGATGCGGAACTCGCTAAACGGGTCGCCAAGCAGTTGATGGCCCATGACGCGTTGGGCACGCATGCCCGCGATGAACTGGGCATCTCCAAGAAAGTCAAACCGCGTCCGATTCAGGCTGCATTGTCGTCGGCCGCGAGTTTCGCCGTGGGAGCAGCCTTGCCGCTGCTGGTTACAGTGTTTGCCCCAGCGGCGATTCTGATTCCCCTTGTTTTTGGCACTTCCTTGGCGTTCCTTGCACTTCTGGGCGGACTGGCCGCGCGCGCGGGCGGGGCAGGCGTGATGATAGGCGCGTTGCGCGTCACGTTCTGGGGTGCGCTGGCTATGGGGGTCACTGCAGGAGTAGGAGCGCTGTTCGGAACGGTGGTATAACCGAGGCTAGGCAAAACCGGCCCGTTCTCGTCTTCAGCCATCGTCAAGAGCCGGCTAGCTCACCAGCTCCACGGCGCGAATCGTCTCCTTGCGCACGGTGAGCCGCTCGACTAACTCTGTGCGCACTTCATACCCGCGGCCCGGTGTGTCGGGAATGGCGATCTCGCCCGCCGATGAAACCGTAACCTCCGGCTCGATGATGTCCTCGGCCCAGTAGCGCGCCGACGCGGAGACGTCGCCGGGCAACGTGAAGTTTTCCAGCGTCGAGAGCGCAATGTTGTGCGAACGTCCCACGCCCGACTCCAACATTCCGCCGCACCAGACCGGAATGCCCCGCTCTTGCGCCGCGTTGTGCACGGCGATGGCCTCGCTGAAACCGCCCACGCGGCCAAGTTTTATGTTGATAATCCGGCACGACTCCATCTCGATGGCCGCCAGCGCATCGCGCCGGTTGCGGATGGATTCGTCCAGGCAGATNNAGCATGATTGCCGGCCAGCGCGAGCGCACCTTTTCAAAAACGTCCACATCCCACCCCGGTTTGCACTTGAGCTTGATGCGCTGATAGCCTGCTGCCAGTTCACGCTCGATGGTCGCCATCAGTTCCGGTATCGACGGCTGGATGCCCAGCGAGACGCCGCAGGGAATCACGTCGCGAACTCCGCCAATCAGTTGGGCAAGCGAAATCCCCTCGCGCTGCGCCTCCAGGTCCCAGATAGCGTTTTCCAGCGTCGCCTTGGCCATGCGGTTGCCGCGCACAAGACGGAAGATACGCTGACACTCGCCGCCGTGCTCGGGCGTTTCTGCCGCCAGCATCGGCGCCAGTTCATTCACTATCACCGCCCAGGCGCTGTCAGTCGATTCCTCTGAGAAGAATGGCCGCTCGCCCGCCGTGCATTCGCCCCAGCCACTCAGCCCTTCAGACTGGATCTCCGCCAGCAATATCCTCCGCTCGCGGGTGACGCCGAAGCTGGTTTCAAAGGGGCGCACCAAGGGCAGGTGCAGTTCGCGCAGGGTGATGGCATCAATTCTCATAAATTTTTACATTCCTTGGTATTGAAGATTAGCTTCGACCTGAGTAAGGGGCCCCAGCTCGAAGATTCCATTTCCTTCCGCGTCGCGGGTGAAGCCGACTACGGCCAATCCCTGGGAAAATGCCTGTTGAAACCGGCGCCGGTTCTCCAATTGGACGGACAGAGCTCGTTCCCTGTCAGCTTCCGAGGCCTTCCATTCATGGATGGAGGCCGGAACTGGAATCCGTTCCTCAATTTTTTCCTGGATAAAACGTGCAGCTGCCGGGCGGCCTTGCAGAATTGCCTCTACTCTGGGAGAATCCAGCCGCCACTCGGCCACCAGCCGGTCCGTCGGGAGCCCACCTTGCAGTCGAGATGAGGATACACCATAGAAATCCTCCTCGTACCGGCAAGCGATGACTCCCAGCTTGTGGATATTGAGATAAGCATTTTTGATTTCAAGAGGATCAAAGGTCCATTCCATGTGCCGAATTCCGCGCTTGAGAGCCTCCCGGCGCTGTTCCAGCTTGAGTTGCGCCCCCAGGCCGCGGTTCCTGTACCCCTCCCGCACCGCCAGCATGTGCGAGTGCAGGTAGGCCTTCGGGCCTTGCTCTGAAATCTTCACTCCCGGCCATGCCAGCGCAAACCCCACAAGCGACTCCGGACCGCCCTCCGCGGAAGCGCCGGCAATCTCAGAATCAAACGCGCCGATCACCTGCCCGCCGATCTTCTGTGACAAGAGAAAAGCCTTGCGCGGAAGCACATCGGTCGGGTCGTAGCCCCAGGTTTCTATCTCCAGTTGGACGCAGGCCTCCAATTCGTCAAAGCCTGAGCAGGAGCGGATCACAATCATGGCTGTTCCTCCGAACCGGCTTCCGCCAGCTTCCGCTTAGCTGCCGCCCACAATGCTTCCAACTCGTCCGGGGAAAGCTCTTCAAGCGGCCGTTCAGAGGTCTGTTCCATGGCTTGAAATCTCTGCCGGAATCGCCGGTTGCAGCCGCGCAGCGCCATCTCCGCGTCCACACCCAGATGCCGTCCCAGATTGACGACAGTGAAAAGCAAATCACCCAACTCCGCTTCTACCATCGGCTTTCGCGCGGGATCGTCCGACGCTGCCTCGGCCTCCAACTCCGCCGTCTCTTCTACCAGCTTGGGCAACAGATCGCGCCAGTTTGGCCAGTCGAATCCGGATTTACGCGCCTTCGCACCCAATTTGGCAGCCTCGGCCAACGCCGGCATCGCCCGCTGAACTGAATCCAACCTCGACACCGAAGGCTCACCTGCCGCATGCGATGCTTTTTCGGCTGCCTTGATCTCCTCCCAATTGCGCAGCACCGCAGCCGACGAACCCTCGACCGCAGCATCCACATCGGCCCGGTTGCCGGCCGCTCGTGAAGCCTCATCGCCAAAGACGTGAGGATGGCGGCGCACAAGCTTGTTATTCAAGTGGTCGAGAACATCATTGATGGTGAAGTGGCCGTCGTTAGCCGCCATCTCGGCATAAAACAGCACCTGAAGCAGAAGATCGCCCAACTCCTCGGCCAGGTGCGGCCAGTCGCGCCGCTCGATGGCGTCGAACACCTCGTAGGTCTCCTCCAGCGTGTATTTGCGAATGGAATCAAAGGATTGCTCGCGGTCCCACGGGCAGCCGCCCGGAGCGCGCAGCCGCGCCATGATGGCAACCGACTGCTCAAACAACGCCGCCGCCCGCGCCGGATCGGTTGCGATTTGCGGCGCGGAAGCCTGTGCGGCCGAGCGTTCAGGCGGAAGGTCCATGCACCTCCAGTTTACCTTGCGGCGGATGCCTACAAATGCACCGTGCCCCATCCATGCGCGTTACCGGGGTCCCCGGCGACAGGTCTTCGTCGCTGGGGTGGTCGGGCGCATGGGTGGGTAACCACAGATCTCAGCCCGCCAGTTGATGTGGAGCCGTATACTCAACCTCGACATGATTCGCATTTTGGGAACGATCTTTGCGGGCCTACTCGGCCTCGCCTTCGGCAGCTTTCTGAATGTGTGCCTAAGCCGCTGGCCCGCGGGCGAGAGCGTGGTCAAGCCGCGCTCCCATTGCCGCCAGTGCAACCGAACGCTCACCTGGTGGGAGAACGTGCCGCTGGTCAGTTGGCTTGCTCTGCGTGGTCGCTGCCGCACCTGCCACGCCTGGATCGGTTGGCGGTATCCGCTGGTGGAACTGGCGGTGGGGGTGCTGTGGGCTATGGTCGCGTGGCGATTCTGCGGCGTGATGGGTTTGCTAGATCCACCAGCCATTGATGTCGCATTGGCCGATGTAGTTGGACGAATGATTTTCTATTGGGGGCTTGTGGCATTGGCAGTGCTTGATGCGGAAAACCTCTGGCTTCCGGACTGGATCACATACCCAGGAATTGCACTCGGATTTCTTTTTGCCCTGTTTCTTGGTCCACTCGACGATTCTTGGTGGTCGTGGGGAAATACAGCAACACTGGCCGCGCAACGCGATTTGCTCGCAATCCTTATCGTTGCCGGTTTCATGCTTCTGATTCGTTTTGTCTACTGGCTGATTCGTCGCCGCGAGGGTATCGGCCTGGGCGACGCCAAGCTGATGGCCTTATTGGCCTCATGGCTGGGCCTTCAACAAGCTCTGCTCTCGTTTGGTATTGGGATCGTGCTGGGAGCCTTAGTTGCAATTGTTCTGCTGATTGTCCCGTCGGCGCGTCGTGGCTCCGAAAGTTGGGCGCTGAGCAAGTTACCACTGGGCATGTTCCTCTGCATTGGCGGCATTGTCAGCAGCCTTTGGGGTGTACGCATCCTCGATGCGTATTTCCTCTGGGCCGAGTTTTGAGAGTCTGTTCGTGCAGATGCAAAACGCACAACTCCCAAGCTGCTCTCAGGCAGCAGATCTCATCCCACTACAAAGGAACGCACAGGCCGGAGCAGAATCGTCCGGCCTGTCTGCGCTACCTGTCGGTACAGGAATAGCAAGGATCGATGGAAGCCTGAATCAGGGGCGTATCGGCCAGCCGCGCGCCCATCACCATCCAGCGAATAGCCGGCATGTTGGCAAAGGTGGGCGTGCGCACATGCACCCGGCTCGGCGTTCTGGAACCCTCTTTCCACGAGACGCTGTACATGACTTCCCCGCGCGGCGCTTCGACGCGGCTGGTGGCCGTTCCCGTTGTGAAGGGAAACTTATCGTCCCCAGTGTTGATCTCGCCGGGCGGCAGCTTGGCCAGCGCCTGGCGTAGAATCTTGCAGCTCTCCATGATCTCCAGCGCGCGCACCAGCAGGCGGGCTGTCACATCGCCGGCAGGCTGCACCGGAACATCAAACTCCATCTCCTCATAGGCCGCATAGGGCGCAGCGCGGCGAATATCCTGTGGTAGTCCGGCGGCTCTCGCGGTTGGCCCCACCACGCCGCAGGAAACGGCTTTTTCTGTGGTGAGCACGCCAATGTTCGCGCAGCGCGAGATCGCCGTTCTGCTGGTAGTGAAAATCGGGATAACCGTGTGCGCCATCTCCAACTCCAGCGCCTCCACCATCTTGAGAATGGCCTGCGGATCGCTGATATCGCGATTGACTCCGCCGATGCGGTTCATGGCGTAGTTGACCCGGTTGCCGCTGATGGCACAAAGCACGTCCATCACCTTTTCGCGGATCTCGAAGCAGGTCATGAACATCGTCTTGAAGCCCATGAGCTTGGCCGCTATGCCCGCCCAAAGCACATGCGAGTGCAGCCGTTCAAGCTCCGCCATGATGACGCGAATATATTTTGCGCGGGGTGGCGGCGTGAGGCCGGTCAGCCCCTCCATCGCCTGGCAAAGCGTGAGCGTGTGGATGTTCGAGCAGATGCCGCAGACGCGCTCCATCAGCGCGACCACCTGAATGTAGTTGCGCGTTTCGGCCAGATGCTCGATGCCGCGGAAGTTGAAGCCGATTCGCAGCTTGGAGTCGCAAACGGTTTCGCCTTCGCAGATCAGGTCCAGCTTGTACGGTTCTTCCAGAGCCGGGTGATAGGGACCCATGGGAATTTTGTAGCTCATTTTTTCTCCTCGCGCAGGTTCACGCCCGGCGTTTCACCCTGGCGCAGCAGCAGGGGTTCGTATTCGCGGCCCAAAAAGTCGAGGCCAAAGCCTTCGTGAATCTCGCGCTCAATCCAGTCCACTGCCTCGCACAGGTCGTAAATGCTTTCGATCGATTTGTCGGCAAGCGGGAAAGAAAAGCCCAGCAACTGGCCGTCAAGGTCCCAGTGATACTCCAGGCGAAAGCCCTCTTCTTTGGGAAGCTGATAGGCGGTGATGGTGACAAAGCGGGCGTGAAGGCCGTTCATCGCCGTGGCGAGTTCGCGCACATTCATCGCGCCCAACGGGAGCCAATGCACGCCGCCCTTTTCAACCCAGGGCTCCGTTGTCCCCAGCTTTTCCGAAATGCTTTCGAGCGGACTCATTGTGCGCCTCCAGTGGCGGGGTTTGCCGTTGGTCCGGCGACAGCCGGCGGGACAGCCGCGGCTGGCTTGGGGGCGGGCGGCTTGCGGGCAACGGTGTAGGAGTTTTTCAACTCGCCGATGGTTGTGTACACGGGCGGACATTCTTCGTCCTGGCTGAGCGCATGAGACTTGCAACCTTCCACGCAGCGTCCGCAGAAGGTGCATTGGCCGGGATCGTAGCTCCAATAGAACTCGCCCTTGCCCGTCTTGAACTCGATGGCGCGTGATGTGCAGCGCATCTTGCAGATGGCGCAGCCGGTGCAGAGCGCGGGATCAAAGCGCACCAGGCCCCGGTAACGCTCGCTTACTTCAGGACGCGCGGGAAAGAGCATCGTCCGCGAACCGCCCCACAGGTTCTTCCACAGCATGGTCAGAATGTTCATGCTCTAAGCCTCATGAAAAGCGCGGACGCAACGGCCAGTACCGCGAAGATAAGCGTGCATTGCCAGTAAAAACGCACCGTTGTATCGATCTGCAGTCGCGCCGTGGCTGACGCCACCACCGACAAGAGCAGCACGATGAAAAATGAGAGAGCGACAAAGACGAGCGCGGCGACCCACCAGAGGGTGAGCTGCGGAGCAATCAGCGTCGCCACCAGGCCGGTGGCCGCAACCCATTCCAGCCCATGCGAGAGCTCCCACATGGCCAGTTCAGGCCCGGCGTATTCGGTCATGGGACCGGAGTAAATCTCCTGCTCCGCGTTGGGCAGTGAGAAGGGGTTGAGATGGAGTTTCGCGGGCAGGCAAACCAGAATGGCCGCAATACCCAGCCAACGCAGCGGCGAAGCCGGAAGTTGCGCCAATGTATCGAGCCGAAATGTGTGCTGCGAGGCTGCGATGGAGATGATGGCCAGAAGAAAGACCACATTGTAGGAGACGCTCAGGACAGCCTCGCGCGCCGAGCCGATTTCTCCAAAGATGGAGCGCGAACTGAAGCCTGCGGCGATAATGCACATGGAAGGAACTTCCAGCAGCGCCAGCAACAGGATCAAGTCGCCCTGGAAGCCGCCTGAAGCGGGCAGCACAGGCAACAGACCCACCGCGCCTGCCGCCGCTGAGACCGCAATCAGCGGCCATGCCTTCATCAGCATTCCGCTTGCGCCCGTGCGTTGGGGCGTGTCTTTGCCGACCAGCTTGATGAAATCGTAAAACGGCTGCATGAAGGGAGGGCCGATGCGACCCTGCATCCGCGCCACCGCCTTGCGTTCCACCCACAGAAAGAACCACGCTGCGGGCACGGCGAAGACGAGGCCAGGAAAGATAAGCAGGCGAGCTAAGGATGTAATGAGAATGTTCATGCCTGCACCTCTTTCGCATTGGATTCACAGCATGTGCAGTTGCCGGCGCACTCGCCCACGACTTCGGGCTCGGAAGCGACGGCAGCCGGCTTGTTGCCTCTCGCAGCCAGGATTGCGGCCGCTTTGGCTACGCCCAGAATGATGGCGTCAGGACGAGGCGGGCAACCGGGAACGAAAACATCCACCGGAATGTGCAGGTTGAGCGGCCCGGCCAGCGTTCTGCTGTCGATGAAGACGTTGGTCGTCGCAGGGCAGGAGCCGATGGCGATCACCGCTTTGGGTCCGTAGACCTGCCCGTAGACGGTCTTGATGGCCTCGACGGCGTTGTGGGTGACAGGGCCTGTGACGCAGAGAATATCGGCGTGCCGCGGCGAGCCTTCAAGCCGCACGCCAAGTTGCTCAGCGTCGTAACGCGGCGTGAGGCTGGCGATAATCTCGATGTCGCAACCGTTGCAACTGCCCGAGTTCATATGGAAGAGCCATGGGCTGCGGCGCCGGCAGTAGCACATCAATCGATTCCAGAGCTTCATGGTCTACCCCCAAGCAGCAGTTGCAGTGCGTCCGGCCAGATGCCGGCAGCCAGGACTATTACTACCAGTGCAACGATGGTGGCCTGCAGCAGGAACGGCTCATTTCGCGGCGGTGAGTCAGCTAGCGGCGGAGTTGGATCGTGTGTCGGCCCCCACCATATACGTGTCAAAGCCAGCGTGTACGCGATGAGCGCGAAGATGGAAGAGATGATGAAAACAGCAGCCAGTGGCCAGCCAATCTGCACCGCTGTCTCGTAAAGCCTCCAACGACCGAGGAAGCCCATGGTCGGTGGAATGCCCAGCATGGCCAACATGCCAAACAAGAATCCAAAGGTTGCGACCGGGTAGCGCGCGGCCAATCCCTTCGGCTCGCCTTCGAGAGCGCCGTCGGCTTCGGGACCACTGAGGCAAGCAAAGAGCAACGCCTTGGCCAGCGCATGAGTTGCCGCCGCAAAGACGATGCCCTTGATTCCAAGAACACTCAAGGACGCGAGTCCCAAAAGTAGGAAGCCAATGTCTTCGACGGTCGATAGAACCAGAAGACGCTTCAGACTGCGTTGTGTGAGCATCAGCAAAGCGGCTAGGAACGACGTAGCGACGGCGATTCCCAGCCATAAACCCTGCGGCGTGAGAGACGCCGGAGACGCCTGTGTGGCAACATACAACTCGCCGAAGGCGGCCATATCGACGACCGCGATAATCAGGCCAAGTACCACAGCCGGAACTTCGTCGGCCAGAGTGAGCAGCCAGAAGAATAGCGGAACCGCAGCCAGTTTGACGCAAATGCTGGTCAGTAACAACGCCCGCGCCCAATCGGCCTGCCCGCGCTCCAGTAGCAGATCGCTGCCAACTAAGGACAAGGCTGAGAGAACAACAACCGCGAGGTATGTCAGTTTTGCGGATTGCGTTCGCGCGCTCTGCCAGACCAGCGCCACGGTCACGAATGCGCCCAGTTCCAACAGGCCAAGACGCAGCCATGGATCGGCAACAACCAGACCCGCAACGGCCGCTGCGCCGGCCAGAATCATCAGCGGGGCGAGGGAGCGGCTCTTTGCATGAGAAAGCGCCGCCAGAATCAAGGCCAACCCGGCCACGGCGCAAGCCGCAACCAGCAACGCAGGAACGGGAGGCGATGGAATAGCCTGAGCGCCCGCAATTGTTGGAGCAAACCAGCGAACGGTAGCCAGCACCGCCGCAGCCAGCACGACAACGAGCACGAGCGCGTGCCGCTCCATCCAACTAACAACCACGCCCAGGCCGCGTGAAGCCGCCTGCAACCCGCCCCAAACGCCAAGATAAACGCGGTCAACCTCTGTCCAGCGGAAGAAATCATGCCAGCTTTGCATGAAGATGCTGGAGAAGTCGCTCGCCGTAAGCCTTCCCTGGTCTGACAAAGGCTCGCCGCCGGTAAAAATTCCGCCGCCTGCCAGCGCCGCGCCGCCACCACCCGTGACGACTACTGCTGCCGGGCGCGAGGCGTAAGCGAGGGCGTAGATCACGCCGCCCACAACCAGCGAAACCACAGCAAGCACCAGGCCGCCCATGGTCGAGAAGCTGCCTGCATCCGAAGAGAGCCCGAACCACGTCACCTGCACCGCGCTGAGTTGCAGCGCGCCCAGAATCGGATTGAGCAGGTAGTTGACCGCCAACTGCGGCGCAATGCCCAGAATGACGCTGCCCGCGGCCATGAATCC
>PLOI01000124.1 GCA_003142015.1 Acidobacteriaceae bacterium
CGGTCTTTTCTTCCTAAGCCCCTTCTTTTATTTTGAATGGGTTAGGTGGTGTTCCACCGTTTCACCTGTTTAGTGATTGCGTGATTCCGTGCGGACTCTCTGTTTAAGTTATTTATTTTTAACGGGTTGGGTGCGGCTCCACAGTTTCACCGGCAAAGCCGCGAAAAATAAATCAGCGAATTAGTGAGCCTACAGGGTCAGTGGCCTGGCGGGGGGATGGCTACGGTTGTGGTGCGCATGGCTTCTCCGATCCAGCTCTTGATTCCAATTGTGCGCCAACGGAGAATTATTTTCGGCAAACCCCTGCGGTGAGGCTAATTGCCTTCGGCGTGGTGAGCGAAGGGCATCAGCGGGGCAGCCGGCTAGTCAGCTAGTCAGCGAGTTAGCAGGTCAGCGGGCAGCTTGCGCCTCGTGAGTACCTTCGGATTTGTGCTGAGCCGGGACCCAGGCCTTAGCTCCGCACCAGCGTCGGCATTTCGCCCTGGGCTTTGGCTTCGGCTACCACGGCGTCGAGCTGGGAGAGGACTTCGGGGACGGTCATGGTGTAGACCTCGCGGCGGGAGTCGTAGCCTTCTTCGACCAATTGCTTTAGAAAACGGCCCGCGATCTGGGCGGCTAGCTGGTCGGTAATCACCTTGCCCGTGAGCTCCTTCTGGCGCTTCCATGCTTCGAGCGGCAGGGCGATCCACATGGGGCGGCCGTTCACGTCGAAGCGCACATCAACGGCGTCGGCGTGGCGTGTGGCTATGGCCACCATGGTGCCCTTCCAGCGGCAGTGCAGCTCTTCGCCGCTCCAGCGGTCGTTTACGCGGAACTCTTCATACATGCCCCTAGCCTACCGCTCCGCTCCCTCGACGGCAAGTGTGAGGTGGACGCTCGGGTTGGCGCGCTGATAGACTGATAGGGTTGCAGTTGCGGCACTTCATGCGTATGGAGCCGTATGCAAGTCTAAAGAAGAAGGAAAAGAAGAGACCCCGTGGATACGAAAACCCGTCATTCCTTGAAGAAAGACAGCTTTGCCCAGGCCACCGCGAGCAGCATGAGTTGGCTGAGCGGCCACCGTTCCGGCGTTCTGCGCTGGGTGATCGTCGCAGTTGTCGTTGTAGTGGCGGGCGCGGCCACGCTGGTTTACTGGAATTGGGACTCGAACAAGGCGGACGCCGCCCTGGGCGCTGCCCTGGACGTTTACAATGCGCCCCTAGCGATGCCCGGCGCACCGGCTGCGAGCGGAATCTACGCGACGGCCAGCGATCGGTCGAAGGCCGCCAATCAGCAGTTTGTTGCGGTAGCCCAGCAGTATGGCTGGCTGGCCGAGGGCGCCAAGGCTCACTACTTTGCCGGCGTTACATACGCCGAGTTGAATCAGACCGCACAGGCCGAGACGGAGTTGAAGACCGCGGCTGGCAGCTGGGACCGGAATCTGTCGAATCTGGCCAAGCTGGCTCTGGCCGGGCTCTATCACCAGATGGACCGCGACGCCCAGGCAATTGACCTTTACAACGCGCTGGCCGCCAAGCCGTCGGAGACGGTGCCCGCCACCGTGGCGCAGCTTGATCTGGCCGACTTGTTTGCAGGGGAAGGCAAGATGGACCAGGCGCGGACGCTGTGGGCCAAGATCAAGGACGCCGACAAGGACGGCATGGCTGGCTCGATTGCAGCGCAAAAGCTGGGCGCCAAGCAGTAAGAACAAACGGATTGATCGAAAGGACTCGCGGGGCTTATGGCTTCGCGAGTCTTTTCGTTTTTGCGGACGCTCTTCATGAACGGACGCCAGCCGAGGTTCGTGGTTTCCCACCCTTTCCGCGATGGAACGAAATGCAGATTCTTCGGCTCCGCTGCGCTTCGCTCAGAATGACAGCGGCGAGGGTGGGGGCACCCAGGACGGCGCGGGTTTGAGCATTTTAACTGGCGCGTGCGTCTGGTGAACTATGAGCGCGGGTCAGGCGGTATTCTCAGGTTGGATGGAAATCGCAGATAAAGCTATGTACGACGAGGCCCGCCAGCGCGCCATAGAGGCAGCGTTTGCGGGTCTGGTGAGCCAGTACTCCGGAACGCTTTACCGGGTGGCTTACTCGGTTCTGCGCAACGCGGCTGACGCCGAAGACGCGGTGCAGGAGGCGTTTATGCGCGTGCTGCGGCATCGCGAGACGCTGGATGAGGTGCGCGACCAGAGGGTTTGGCTGATCCGCATTGTGTGGAACATTGTGTTGGACCGCAAGCGCCGCGCGAAGACCCGGCCGGAGACCGACGACGTGGCCGAGCTGGCGCGCGTGCTGCCCGCCGGCGGACTGAGCGCCGAGGAACGCGCCGCCGCCGCACAACACCACGCCCGCGTGCTGGCCTGCGTGGAGCAGTTGCCCGCCAAGGAGCGCCAGGTGTTGATGCTTTCTGCCTTCGAGGAGTTGACCAGCGTGGAGATCGCCTCGGTTCTGGGCATCACCGAGTCCAGCGTCCGGTCGCGCCTGTTTCGCGCGCGCAACCTGATGGCCGGACTGCTCGATCACCAAAGGAGTTTGCGATGAATTCGTCTACTCAGAAGCGATTTGCCGGCAGGACCGGCTCCGGCGGCTTCCCCGCTTCCGGCGAGTTTGAATCTACGCTGCGGCTGATTGCCAGCCTTCCCGCGCCCGAGGGGCTTGCCGAGCGGGTGCAGGCCGGATTGCGTGCGGCTCCGGCTGCGGCTTCAGGCGCGTCTACGGGCAGAACGCGGATTCTTGCGTGGCCCGCGGCGCTGCGGCTGGAGAACGGCTGGTTGCAGAGTTCGCTGGCGCGCTCGGCGGCAGCGGCGGCGATTGCTGCTGTGGTGGCCGGTGGCGGGTGGGGAGTTTATTCGCGTGTGCAACTGACCCAGCCACAAAGAGGGATTGCGTTGCCGCGCGTGGCCGCGCCGGGCGGATTCCAAGGAGCCGGAGCCATGCGCACGCCGCAAACGCTGAATGGGCCGGTGGCGGCGCGTACGGTGACGGTTGGAACGCAAGCGACCAAGGCTGCCGGCAAGCCGACGCAGACGCCGGTTCATCGGGGGAAGAGCGCGGCTGCCAGGAAGGCCGTGGCTCAGTCCGCCGCGCCTGCGGCAAAGTAGTCCGCCGGTTGCACTTTGATTGCCGCTTACGCGTTCTTGGTGACCGCGCGGATGAGCATGCCGAGCAGCGCCAGCACCACCGCGCCCCAGAAGGCCGGGCCGAATCCGCGCACGTGGAAGCCGCGCACCAGGTTCGACGCCACCATGATCATCAGGCCGTTGATGACCAGGAGAAACAATCCCAGCGTGAGGATGCTGATGGGAAAGGTGAGGATTTTCAGGAGGAAGCCGACCGTTGCATTGAGCAGTCCGATGACTAATGCGGCTACCAGAGCCGGGCCGAGTCCCTGCACATAGAAGCCGGGCACGAGATTAGAAACCACGAGCAGGGCGACCGCGGATAGAAGCCATTGAACGAGAAGTCTGACCATGGAGTATTCCCTCAGGGGCTAAAGCCCGACCGTCTTATTGTTGCATTTGCGGCACGACTAAAGTCGTGCCCTGACACTATTCTGCTGCATTCACGGCGCCTTTCGACTGCGATCAGGGCGCGCTTTGAAGTCGTGCTTTGATACAAAGCCGGGNNACCGCAACCACCGGGTTCACATAAGCATACGATGAGACCTTGGCCACCGGCACGTGCTCCAGCAGATAAACGAAGGCGGTGTAACCAATCAACGAGCCGCCGGTGATGAGCCAGGCGAGCGAGCCAATCGAGGCCGTGTTCACGTGGAACTCGGGCCATTGGCCCAGCGCGGTGCCCAGCAAGGTGCTGAATGCGCCCGCGATCAGCATTTGCCAGGCCGCGGCCACAAAGCTGTTTACCGGCAGCCGCGCGTGCCGCGAGAGGATGCTGCCCACGGTCCAGGCCAAGGCTCCGGCCAGCAACACGCCGATGGCGATGAGGCGCGTGCGGTCCCCGGCCAAGCCAGTGCGCAGCGAGGGCCACACCAGCGCCGCCAGACCGGCAAAGCCCAGCGCCATGCCCAGCCAACCACGCGTGGGCAGAGGCTCGCCGCCCGGTAGAAGCATCTCAGCCAGCGCCACATAGAGGGGCATCACCGCCAACACCAGCGAAGCCAGTCCGCTGGGGACGGTCTTCTCCGCATAGACCAGTGCCACATTGCTTCCGCTGAGCAGGAACAGCCCGATGAGGCTAAGGATCAGCATGGTTCTTGCCGGCCAAAAGAGGCGCAAACCACGCCAGCGGCACCAGCCCAGCAGAATGGCTCCTGCAATGAGAAAGCGCGTCCCGGCCAGCAACTGCGCCGGCATCTGGGCGGCTCCAATGCGGATGGCTGTATAAGTTNNGGGTGAAGCGGAAGATTCGACATGGGTTGATTCAATGCTAACGCGTGGAAGCGAGGCGGTGCTGTACAGTTTATGCGGCAATGGTCTATGCTCAGACAAGCGGGGATTCCATGCAAACGCACGCCACCAATCGACTGCTTGCACCGGCCACCAGGCGCTGGTCGCGGTCGCGCGAGCGGAGCATCTGCCCGCGGCAGTATCTTCGCGAGCTGCCCACCCTCACTCGACCTAGCCTCTTCGGCGGCGATTAGTTCCGGTCCGCCGAAGACCCCTGCCTGCTCTTTCTCCGCTCCAACGAGCGAACAGAACTGGACGATCCTACCTGCCAAGTGTGGGGTCCGTGGCCGCGCATCGAGTCGATGCCGCGCGACCTGAACAAGCCGAACAAGCTGGACAAGCTTGAACAAGCGAATCCGTCGAGGAGACAAGAAAATGACCAAGCAAGAGCTGCACGCGCAATACGGACCCAAGTTGATCTGCCCACTGCCAGGACCAAAGTCGAGGGCTGCAATTGAGGCCGACGACCGGTTGATCTCGCCCAGCTACACACGCTCGTATCCGCTGGTGGCCAAGCGCGGCCGCGGCTGCCGCGTGGAAGACGCGGACGGCAACGAGTTTCTCGATTTTGCTGCGGGCATCGCCGTGGCTTCGACCGGCCATTGTCACCCTGAAGTGGTCGCCGCCATTCAAAAACAGGCCGCGGAGCTGATCCACATCTCCGGAACCGATTTCTATAACGAGCCGCTGACAGAGTTGGCCGCACGGATTTCCGCAATCGCTCCCATGCCCGGCCCGCACAAAGTCTTCTACGGCAACTCCGGGGCCGAGGCAGTGGAGTGCGCGCTCAAGCTGGCTCGCTATCACACCGGCCGCCAGCACATCATCGCGTTTCTGGGCGCCTTCCACGGCCGCACCATGGGAGCACTGTCGCTGACCGCCTCGAAGCCGCAACAAAAAAGGCGGTTTTCGCCGCTGGTTCCCGGCGTGACCCATGTGCGCTATCCATACGCCTATCGCGGCTGCTCCGGCGGTGCGGAGGAAGAAGAAGCCTTCAGCATGGGCTGCGCGCGCTTCATCGAGGAGAAGCTCTTCAAGACCGTTCTTGCGCCCGAAGAGGTGGCTGCCATCTTCGTCGAGCCGATTCAGGGCGAAGGCGGGTACGTGGTGGCTCCCAACAACTTCATGCGCGAATTGCGCGGAATCTGCGACCGGCACGGTATTCTGCTGGTGGCCGACGAGGTGCAATCAGGTATGGGGCGCACCGGCAAGTGGTGGGCGATTGAGCACACGGGCGTAGAGCCGGACATTATCTGCATGGCCAAGGGCATCGCCAGCGGCATGCCGTTGAGCGCCTGCTTGAGCCGCGCAGGGATTATGGATTGGGTGCCCGGCTCGCACGCCTCGACCTTTGGCGGCAACCCGGTTTGCATTGCCGCGGCGCTGGCCACCATGAATGTTTTGGAGCGCGAAGGGATTGCCAACGCGGCACGTGTAGGCGAGTTCATCCTCGAACGCGTGCGCGGCTGGAAGCAAACTCACCCGCTGGTGGGCGACGTGCGCGGACGGGGCCTGATGATTGGCGTCGAGCTGGTAAAGGACAAGGTGACGCGCGAGCCGGCTGCAGCGCTGCGCAACCGCGTTGTGACCCTGGCCTTCGAGCGCGGCTTGATGATTCTCGGCTGTGGCGAGAACTCGATCCGCATTTGCCCGCCGCTGATCGTGAGCGAACAGGAAGCCAGTGTTGCGCTCGATATTATCGAGGATGCGCTGACGCTGGTGGAAAAGGAATTGTAGCTGGACTGAGTCAGTGTCTACGGCTGCAACTGGATTAGAAAAATTGGGCTGGCAGACTGGGGCAATTTTTGAGCCTCTGCCTGCCAGCCTTTTTTCTTTCCTCGGCAGACTGTTCACGACGGCGAGCTTCCTTACAGAGTTTTTTCGTCGATTCGCTTGTTGGCGATCTCCGAGGTGCGGTGCGCGGCGCGTTCTAGATTGTGCGCCATCTCCTGTGCGGCCATGTGCTGCTCCTCGGCGGCGGCGGCCATCTGGTTCGATAGCCCGGAGAGTTCTTCAGTCTGCGAAGAGATCTGATGGATTGCAGCCATAGCAGTGGTTACGTCCACGCCGATAGCGGCCACTTTAGCTTGAATTTCGGCCGTGGCCGAGGCCGTCTGTTCGGCTAATTTCCTTACCTCGCTGGCCACCACGGCGAAGCCCTTGCCGTGCGCACCTGCCCTGGCCGCCTCGATATTGGCATTGAGCGCCAGCACGCTGGTCTGCGTGGCGATGGAGGCAATCAACCCCGCCACCTTGGCCACACCGCTGCTCGATGCCTGGAGGCTCTCGATGGCGGTCTTGCTCTCACCGCTGGCTGTGCGCGATTTCTCCGCAGCCTGCGATACGTCCACTGCATTCCTCGCGATCTCGGCGATGCTGGTTTCGATCTGGTGCGTCGCCGTGGCCACCATCTGCAAATTGCCGTTGAGATGATCAATATCGTCGCGCTGCGCCTCCTGCGCCGAGCGGAGCGCATCGGCCGCCTCCTGCGTGCTGATGCCCCAAACGACCACCGCTCCGGCAAATTGCCCATCTTCGCCAGTCATCGGCTCGACATTGAGGTCGAGCTTCACCGGACCCAGCGCAATAATCGCCTTGTAGGGAAGATGATGTGCGCCTTGATGTCGGCCGGCGCCCAGAATGCGGTCGATATTCTGAGCGGACTTGTGAAAGATGTGGATCGATTTACCCATCATTTGGTCCACGGGCACCGGCAGATGCTCTTGGAGCGCGAGCAGCGTTTGGCGAGAAGCCCGGTTGAGATAGCGCAAGATCAATTCGCGGTCGCAGAACATTGCATTGGACGGCAGCGCGTCCAGCGCATATTCATAACTGCGATCAACCACTGCATCGGCGCGGGATTCGAGAGCTACGCCAACATCCATCGAAACAGGCAAGGCCTGCGTACTGTTCCGTGAAAACAAAGAGCCGAGCAACCCATGAGCCATAACAGACCATTCCTCCTGCAACACTTCAGTCTCGCCCATTTCACACGAGGCCGGGCTGGAGGGACGCTCTCAATCCGCTGCTTTCTACTGAGAATTCCCGTAGGCGAACTGGCTGGTTCCACTTTGGAAATGCAGAGTGTTGAGTCGATAAGGCAAGAAGGTGCGCGGCGACTTCAATGGGCGTGGCACGACTCGCTATAGGGTGGATTTGCGCCTTTCGCTGATCCGGTTGAGAATGGTGTTCCATGGGACAACTGAAGAGGATGCGGCCGGGCTGGCTGGAGCGGACACTGGCTGGCTTGGCGTGGGTTGCGCGGCAACGAGGGCAGAATGAAGCTGTGGCCGCACACCTGGCGACTGGCATTGATGGCGAAACCGCGGCCTTTTCTTATCTGAGGCGCAAGGGTTACACCGTGGCGGCGCGGCGCTGGTCCTCGGGCGACGTGCCGGGCGACATCGACCTGATCGCCTGGAAGGGGACGATGCTGTGTTTTGTCGAAGTGAAGACCCGCACCGCCCGCGATGCCTCTCCGGCCGAGATCGCCATCGACTCGCACAAGCGCAACACGTTGCGCCGCCTGGCCCGCCGGTACGTCAGCCAGTTGACCCTGGAGACTGCCCCGTCGGCGCGCTTCGACGTGGTCAGCGTCTATCTTGTGCCGGGTGAAGAGCGAGAATTTCAACACTTTGAGGGGGCTTTTAGCTGGAGCGAGCGAGAGGATTACGAGAGGAATTGAGTCATAGGCCTCAAGAACAGAGCTGTTGCGGATTCGCGACTCTTTTATCCCTGTGCGTCTTCGAACTCCTGGTGCCATGCCATCTGAATGGCCTCGAGCCGCGCTTCATTGGATTTCGCCGGGGCGTCGGCAAAGCCCTCCAAACCGGTCACGTAGCTGTGCAGGTCAGTGAAGCGCACCGTCAACGGGTCAAGGCCAGGAAACTTCTCTTGCAATTGAATGCCGATCTCTTCGGCGTCGGTCCACAGAATCTCGCGCGGCATAGGGAATTTCTCCTTGATTCAGCTATTGGAGGATTCAGCCGAGTGGGCGCTGTGAATTCCCAGGTCCCAGAATCGGGACCTGGGGCACCCGCTTACTTTTGTTCGGCCAGGGTCAGCGGTTTGCCCTCGGCGACGTAGTTGCGATTCCACTTGGGAATCTCGACCACATAATCGCCGGGACGGGTGATGACGGCCTGACAGCCCAGCCGCGAATTCAACTGCTGGTCGGCGGCCATGTCCAGCCTGTCCAACTCGTCGTCGTCGGCCGCGGTGAGGCCGGTCTCGCCCGCCTTGGTCAGCACGTGACAGGTGGAACAGGCGCAGACGCCGCCACAGGCGTGATCGAGAAAGATGCCGTGGTTCTCCGCCACATCGAGAAACGACATCGGCTTGCCGTGATGCTCATAAGGCAATGTGCCGAACTCGAACTCGACCGTCCGGCCTTCGGGCTGGAAGGTGACGCGCACGAGCTTGTCGGCGGGAATGTTTTTTGTTGGTTCTCTCATACAATCCGTCCTTCCGCGCGGTTCCCCGGCTCTGATGAAAAAAGAAGTCGAGCCAAATCCGCGAAAAGCATACCTCAGGGGCTAAAGCCCGCGTTTATGTTGAGCAATTTGCGGCACGGCTAAAGCCGTGCCCTTTCAAAACATCAACTTGCTCAAAAGTTCCACAACTCCTCTTGTCCGACAAACTCCGCGAACTCCGCTTTACTTGAACTCGGCCGGGGCCATGGCATGGGGCGCGGTTACAGCCTCGTCCAACTCCTCGCCGGCTGAATCCATGGTCTTGCCGCGCAGGGCGCTGGACACGGCGGCATCCATCATCAGTTCGGCAAAGCGGCGCGTGGCGTGGTCGAGGATAAGCGTCGCCTCGCGAATGGCCGCCGGGTTCTCACTCTGTTCGGCCTTCTTCAGGTAGTCGCTGGCCAAGGTGATGGCTGTCTGCTCGTCGCTGGTCAACTGCGCCCACGCCGGACTCCGCGGCGCGCGCTCGACCGCCGCAAGAATCGTCTCCGCCTCGTTGCGGGCCTCGATGAGCAACCGCTTGGCAAAGTCCGCTTCGGCATTGTCGAACGAATCCAGAATCATGCTCTCGACCTGCTGATCGGTGAGGCCATAGGTCGGCTTGACTTCAATCTGCGCGGCCAGGCCACTGCGCTGCTCCCGCGCCGTGACGTGCAAGATCCCGTCGGCGTCGATGAGAAACTTCACTTCGATGCGCGGCAAGCCGGCGCTCATGGGCGGAATGCCCTTGAGGTCGAAGCGCGCCAATGAACGGCAATCCGCGGCCAATTCGCGCTCGCCCTGCACCACATGAATGGCGACGTTGGTCTGGCCGTCAACTCCCGTTGTGAAGTGCTCGGTTGCCGAAGCGGGAACCGTTGAGTTGCGTTGAATGATGCGCGCCACAGTCCCGCCCAACGCCTCGATTCCCAGCGAGAGAGGAGTGACATCAAGCAGCAGCATTTCTTCAGTAGATTTGGATGCGCCGGAGAGAATGTCGGCCTGCACCGCCGCTCCCAGCGCCACAACTTCATCGGGATTCAGTTCGATGTGCGGCTTTTTGCCGCGCGGGCGAAGGTGAAAGAGTTCATCGACGAGAAGGCGCACCGCGGGAATGCGCGTGGAGCCTCCGACCAGCACCACTTCGTCAATTTGTTCGGGAATGATGCCGGCGTCGGCCAGCGCCTGCTTGCAAGGCCCCGCCGTGCGCGCGAGCACCGGCTCGATGAGCAGCTCGAAGACTTCGCGCGGAATCTCCCTCTGGTAGCGATCGCCATTGGGCAGTTCGATGTCAAAGCGCGCCATCATCTCAGTGGAGAGCAGGATTTTGGCTTCAATGGCAGCCTTGCGCACAGCCTGTACCGCGCCCGGGTGCAGCCGCAGATCGACGCCGTGCTCGGCGTGAATCTCGTTGAGCGCAATGGCCATCAGCAGGTTGTCGATGTCGTCGCCGCCCAAATGCGTGTCGCCGTTGGTGGACTGCACCTCGAAGATCCCTTCGCGCAGCTTGAGGATGGAGATGTCGAAGGTGCCGCCACCCAGATCGTAGACGGCGATGGTTCCCTCCTTGCCGCGATCGAGGCCGTAGGCAAGAGCGGCCGCGGTTGGCTCGTTGACCAGGCGCAGCACCTCAAGTCCCGCCATGCGCCCGGCATCCTTGGTGGCCTGGCGCTGCGCGTCGTTGAAGTAGGCGGGCACGGTGATGACCGCCTGCGTGACCGGCGCAGAAAAGAACCGTTCGGCGTTGCGCTTGAGCTGACGGAGAATGTAGGCCGAAATCTCCGGCGCGGTAAAGCGGAGTTCGCCCAACTGAATGCGCGGGACTTCATTGGGATCGGGCGGGCCGGCTTTTGGATCGGCGGCCAGGTGGAAGGGAAACAGTTTCAGCTCGCTCTGAACCTCTTCAAGGCTGCGGCCCATCAGCCGCTTGACGGAGTAGATGACACGCTCCGGCGTCTGAATGAGCGCCTTGCGCGCGCTGTTGCCCACGGTGACCGTGGGACGGCCATCGCCGGCGGGAATTGGGGCAGGGATAGGATCTAGCGCTACCACTGAAGGCACAAGATTGGAGCCGTCCGCGCCGGGAATAACCACCGGCGTGTCATTCTCCATATAAGCGACCAGGGAGTTAGTGGTTCCCAGGTCAATTCCAACTACGCGTCCTTCCGCCATGATGTTCTTTCAATCTCCCAGAGTTTCGTTCACGTCGCGGAGCAGATTGCTCAAGTAACGCCGGCGGTCGAGCAGGGCCACCATTTTGTTTTGCGCGGCTGGGCGCGCGGCCTGGCCACCGTCATCCCATGCCGTCCACTCGGCGCGAAGATCCTTGTCGACGATCTCCAGCAGACCTTGAAATTTTTGCTTTGCCTGGGTCAGGCTTGCCTGAAGTTCCAGATCTTCTTCGCCCATCTTGCGCGCGGCGCGCATCTCTTCGAGCTGCATGTTCAACTCGAAGACCTCTTCGAGGAGGTCGGCAGGAACGCGCGAAGGGTCTACGCGATTCTTCCCGCTATGCTCTTCCCCTATCTCTGCGCCTTCGAGCTTGAGCAGATATTCTGTGCGGCGCAAGGGGTCTTTGAGAGTGCGATAGGCGTCGTTGAGCAGCGCCGTATCGGCCAGGCTCCACTGCTTCTCGTTCTCCAGGGCGCGGGCAAATCGGTCGGGATGGAGCTTGCGGCTCAGGCGATGAAATTCAGCTTCCAGCGCGGGCAAATCGAGGCTCAGCCTGGGTTCCATGCCGAAGACAGAAAAATAATCGCAGCCCGGCGGAGGCTGAATCTTGCTGCAGTGCGGACAAAAAAGCGTGAAGTCGTTGTGGCCGATGGAGCAGGACCAACAGGCAATGGGGACAGCAGAATCGAGGACTTTCAACATAGTTTCACTCTTACGAAACTGAATGTTCCTACGAAAACGACGAGCCGCAGCCGCAGGAGTGCGTGGAGTTGGGGTTGATGAAGTTGAATCCCTGGCGGATCAGCGTCTCCTCATAGTCCAGCGTCATGCCGTGCAGGTAGAGGAACGACTTGGGATCAACGAAGACGCGCACGCCGTCGAAATCATAGATGCGGTCGCGCTCGCGGGGCTGCGTGTCGAACTTAATGGAGTAAGAAAGGCCCGAGCATCCACCACCCATTACACCGAGGCGCAGTCCGCCCTCCGTGGGCGAAATGCCTTCTTTGGCCATGGCCACGCGAATGCGCTTGATGGCCTTCTCCGTAACTTGCAACCCCTGAGCAGGCACCTGCAGTGCTGCAGACTCCGCCTTCGGCGGCTCCGCCGGCGCGGCTGTAGTTGAGCTTCCGATCGTCACAATGTTCGACATAATCGCCCTCTTACCGTGCGGTTGCGGTGGCAGTCTCAGCCATCTCGCCCACGCCGTTCTTTTTCTTCCAGTCGCCAATGGCGGCGCGAATGGCGTCCTCGGCCAGCACCGAGCAGTGAATCTTGACCGGCGGAAGCGAGAGTTCCTTCACGATGTCGGTGTTCTTGATGCCTAGCGCGTCATCGACGGTGCGGCCCTTGATCCACTCGGTGGCCAGCGATGAACTGGCAATCGCGGAGCCGCAGCCAAAGGTCTTGAACCTGGCTTCTTCGATGACTTGCGTCTCGGGGTTTACGCGGATTTGCAGCCGCATTACGTCGCCGCACTCCGGCGCGCCGACCAGACCGGTGCCGACCTCGGTCGAAGTCTTGTCCAGTTGGCCCACATTGCGGGGGTTGTTGTAGTGGTCGATGACTCGGTCGCTGTATGCCATGTGTACCATCCTTCCGCGGGGGAAGCCGCAGTGTTCTCATTGATTGGATTCGGCAGGCCTGCTCGTCGAATCAAAAAAGCTTTCGCTCGCGCTTAGTGCGCGGCCCATTGAATCTTGGTCAGGTCGATGCCATCCTGCACCATCTCGTAGAGCGGTGAAAGCTGGCGCAGATGCTTGACGACATCGATGACCTTGGCAGCCACGTAGTCCACCTCGACCTGCGTGTTGAAACGGCCCAAACCAAAGCGAATGGAACTGTGCGCCACATCGTCGCCCAGGCCCAGAGCTTTGAGCACATACGAAGGCTCGAGTGTCGCCGAGGTGCAGGCCGAACCGCTGGAAACCGCAATGTCGTTGATGCCCATCAGCAGCGACTCGCCTTCGACGTACACAAAGCTCATATTCAGATTGCCGGGCAGGTGATGCTCCATGGAGCCATTCACGTGGACGTAGTCCAGCTCGGATTCAAGCTTGTTCTTGAGGCGGTCGCGCAAGGCGGTCAGGTGCGCCGCTTCGGCCTTCATCTCTTGCTGAGCGATCTCGCAGGCTTTGCCCAGGCCGACGATGCCGGGAACGTTCAGCGTGCCGGATCTCATGCCGCGCTCGTGGCCGCCGCCGTCGATTTGAGCCGCGATCTGCACGCGCGGGTTGCGCCGGCGAACGTAGAGCGCGCCCACGCCCTTGGGGCCGTAAATCTTATGCCCGGAGAGCGACAGCACATCGATGTTGTCGGCGATTACGTCGATGGGAACCTTGCCCACAGCTTGCACCGCGTCAGTGTGGAAGAGCACGTTCTTTTCATGACAGAGCTTGCCGATCTCGGCGATGGGCTGGAGGACGCCTATTTCATTATTCGCCGCCATGATCGTGACCAGGATGGTCTTGTCGTCCATCGCACGCTTCAGGTCTTCGAGGTCGATGAGGCCGTCGGCTTTCACAGGGAGATACGTGACGCGATAGCCGTGCTTCTCCAGTCGCTTGCAGGTGTCCAGCACTGCCTTGTGCTCGGTAACCTGGGTGATGATGTGGTTGCCGCGCTCGCGATACATCTCGGCGATGCCCTTGATGGCCAGGTTGTTGCTCTCGGTGGCGCCGCTGGTGAAGATAATCTCCTTGGCGGTGGTGCCGATGAGCCGCGCAATCTGCTCGCGCGCCGCCTCGACGGCCTGCTCGGCCTCCCATCCAAAGGAATGATTGCGGCTGGCCGCGTTGCCGAATTTGACGGTGAAGTAAGGCATCATGGCTTCCAGCACCCGCGGGTCTACAGCGGTGGTGGCGTGATTATCCATATAAATCGGCAAATGCAAGCCTGCCGGGACTTCTACGGAACTGGCAACTGTACTCATCTGTGTCTCCATCCTCATCAATTGCTCTTCCGCGCCGTGTCTTGTTCGGCCTGGCGCGAAGGGGGGAAAGCTTTTCGTTACAACGTCAGTTCGACCAGGGCGCTCGCCTCGCGCGCGTGGCCGGGGGGGTGTTCGTGCTCCGCCAGGTCCTGAATGCTGATGCTCTTCAGCACTCCGGCAATGGTGTCGTTTACCCGCGCCAACGGCTCGCGGATGGTGCAGCTTGGGGTCAGCTCACAACCCGTTTTGCCCTTGGTGCAGGAGGTGATGAAAAACGGCCCGTCGATGGCCAGAATCACTTCGAAGGCCGAAACCTCACGCGCTTCCCTGGCCAGCGCGTAGCCGCCGTTCATGCCGGCGTGCGAGCGCAAGAGGCCGGATTTGGTCAACTGCTGCAGGATTTTGGCGAGCAATTGCGCCGGAATCCCGTAGGCGTCCGCAATATCCTTGGCGCTGAGCGCAGGCATCTCGGGGTGCTCGGCGAGGTACTTGAGCGCCATCAGGCCGTAATCCGCTTTTTTGGTCAGCTTGAGCATGGAATACCCGACTTCTTCGGTCCGAGTTCAGTATACGACCGTTTCTGTCGGAATTACAAGTCCCGGCCTGGGATTGGCTGGGGCATCGCCCAAAAAAATTCCGCCGGGGGAACAAAATTCAGCAAATTGGCGTTTCAATTGTTGAAAAGCCCGGTACAATTTGGCGAAAGAGGACCAGTTTTCACCAACACCACGAGCAATGGCAACCGTCTGCAGACACCCCAAGGTACGCGTCGTCTCCCGGCACGAAGACACCGAATATGTCGAGTGCCTGGATTGTGGCGAGGTCTTTGACTCCGAAGAATTCCGTGACATGGAGATTGAAGCGACCGCCGAAACAGAACCCAGCATGGAAGACGCCTGACGCTTCCGCGCCGGCCCCTGACTCACAGCGATGGCGGGTAAGGTTTCCCGCTATGCGGTGAGTCCTGCGATGCGTGAGAGCATGCCCGTTTACTTTGCGACGTGGCCGTTGGCGCCCATCCGCCTGGCCGCGAGCCAGGCATAATGCAGTCCCGATGCCACGGTCAATCCGATCGTGGCGTCAAGCGCTACCATGCGAAAGGCCACCACCCATTGGGCCGTGGTGAGCTGATGCAGCAGCACGGCAGCCACCGCGGAGACCTGCGCCAGCGTGTTGGCCTTGCCCAGGAGACTGGGGTTGAACTCTCTGCGGCCCGCCGCCGCGTAAAGAATGGCCGCCACAACCAGGATGCCCACATCCCTGCCGAAGACCAGCACCGTGACCGTGGTTGGCATCAGCCCCTTGTGCAGGAGGACCAGAAAGAGCGTGCTGAGCAGCAGCTTGTCCGCCACCGGATCGAGGTACTCACCGAGCACGCTGCGCTGTTTGAGCACGCGCGCGAGCAAGCCGTCCAGCGCATCGGTCAGCCCCGCGGTCGCAAAGAGGCCAAAGCCCAGCGCATAGTGGCCCGCGAGGATCGCGGCCACCAGGAACGGCGCCAGGCAGATGCGCGACAGCGTAAGCACGTTGGGGGCGGTGCGATACCGGTTCAGTCGTTCGCTTACAGGGTTGTCCATATCTCACTCAAAACATTAATGAACGATGGTACAGCATAGCGGGTGTTCCCCGTCCATCTTTTCCCGCCGCTCCGACCCTGATAGACTACCTAAAGTTGCTTTGCAGGCGCGTAGCTC
>PLOI01000087.1 GCA_003142015.1 Acidobacteriaceae bacterium
TTGGGTACCGGCTGGGACGGACGGCGGCAGGAGAGATGGCGGGCTGGCTGCGGGCGCTGAGGCAGATGCTGGAGATTCCGGTTGATGAATTTGCCCAGCGGCTGGGAGTGAGCCGCCGGGAGATTTTCAGGCTGGAGAAGTCCGAGGAGGAGTCGCGCATCCAACTGGGCACGCTGCGGCGGGCGGCGGAAGCGCTGGATTGCGAGTTGATTTACGCGCTGACGCCGCGGCAGGGAACGCTGGGCGAGATGGCGGCGGTGCGAGGAGCGGCGCGGGAGGCGGCGCGCAAACAGGCTCAGGCGGATGCGGATGAACGGAGAGTGGCGGAGGGAAAACCGCGCAAAGGGCGTGACCCACAACTGGCGGCGATCAAAATGCTGTTGCGGATGGCGGGGATCAAGTGCTGATGGGGCAGGGAACAGGGGCGGGAATGGGGCGGCAGCTTCTTGTTTTCCGGCTGCCGGGGGTTGGACCGGGCTTCGGGCTGCTCTGGGTTTATCGGGATTGGCAGGTTAGTGGATGCAACGGCGTTTATGGGTACGAATCTGCGGAGCTTCAATGGCGCGTTGGGTGCGTCACCGAATGCGCGACTTACGAGTACCCGCAGATTCGGCACTTCAGATGGCTGGCCCCGAGCTACGAGATGGCTATCCACCCTGCTGCTTTTAGATCGTTGATCACGTTCATAACCAAGAAATCTCTCGATCCTGGTTCTGTCCAAAACAATGCCTGAATCGGATGAACTATCGGGAAGACAACGTATGAGGATCGCAGTGTCAAGACTTCGCTCATGTTCTGAGCATGGTTGTGTGCCGCAGCGTTGCGGATGAGTTGGAGCGCTTTCGCGCTGGGGTGACTCGAAGAGAAACCCGCTAGCATTCTCGTGGAATTGCTTGGCCGCAGTCGGGAGAGGACCCTCACCAACACGTCGATATCGCCCCAGATAGGCTCATTCCGCAGCACTGTGTTGGTTGTTCCCCAAAAGGGCCCTGTGGGCGTCCTCTTCGCAATGATCGCTGCACCCGAGACGTGCGCTTCGCTCGCGGCGCTTGGCAATCCTGGAACTGCTGCCCCATTTACATTTGTGGTGCCGACACATGACTCGACCAGGCAGCTTCTGCAGAAACCATTCCAAGTCTGCCAAACGCGAGACAAAAGCCCTTCGAGCAGGCACTCATCGAGGAACGAAAAGTCCGATGACGAAGCAATGGTCTTGGCGGCTGCGAAGCCCTGAAGGTGGGCGGACTGCGAGTCTAGGGCCTGCTCGAAAGTTGTCCAAACGACGGAAAGCGCCATATCGGCCTACGCAAACTGACCCCGTAAGGCCGCGCAAAGCCACTTGATGCGCTCTACGCGTTGAGTCGTTCTGTTTCCACCTTCAGAGGCTGCCTTCACATACTCTGCGAATTCCGCGGTGTCTTTTTCCTCATGTGCCACAGCTAGGCGCTTAAGTGAAATCAGGGCACTCTCTCGGTCGTTATAGTATGCCCCAATTGGAATGAGTCCCGTTGCTGCCGTCGCATTAGGTAACCCGCTATGATTGTGTATGAGCGCACAAACGAGGGAATGAAAGACGTGCGGCTTGGTCAAGTAGGAACCCTGCAATGGAGACAGATCAGTGAGTACGGCATTGAGCGCTCCAATTACCTCATCATTCCAAGTCGTCCTCGTTGGGAAATTCTCGTCGTATTTCTTATATAGCGATAGGAGCTTTGATGGACTCGTGCTAACAATCCCCTCTTCCAAGGCGAGCGCCACGTCGGCGATGAACTCAGCGTCTGCCATTCGGACGATCTGTCGGCTCGTGAATACTCCCCAATCAATTAAGACCGATCCGTACTCGTCCAAGATTGTATTTACCCAATCCTTGAACTCCCCGAAGAATTCGCTATGGCGTTTTTCGGGAGCGTTGAGAGGGAGTGTGTAAGCATTCATTCGCCGGAACATCTGCAAGATTTCAGACCTGTCTGCGTTCCGAATGACATCCACAGAGACCGTGTACGAGTAAAAGGCTTCCTGCTGGTCCTCTGTTAGTTGGGCGAATTTCAGCCCTTGGAACTCTCTGGCGTTCTTTCCGAGTGTGATCTTGCCGTCAACGAAGTCAACGATGGTGCCAATCCTCTGCTGTCCGTCAACGATCTCGCGACGTGGTGTCTTGGTTTCCTTCTCAACCTTCTCGTGAAAATAGACCTTCGGGAACGGAAAATCCTTGAGAATGGTATCAATGAAGTAACTCTTTGCCGCAGGAGGCCAAAGCCTGCCGCCTCGTTGGTATTCACTGTTTACAACCAGAACCTTTTTTCTGAACCAGTCCACAAGCTCCGCAATCGAGTACTTGCCCTCTTCAACCTTCACTAGCTCCCCCCAATCCACCGACGCATCTTGACGAGATTCGGTACACATCGGTCGAAACCGCGCCATTATGGTGATTGTACGTCGACACCGTGGAGTGGAGGAACAGAAGAATCAGGTGGGTCAGTCGGACGGCAAGCATGGAATTCCGCTTCTCCGGTGTGGCGCTCATTATGGGTGTAGGACCAAAGGCACCGCAGATCTAAGTTATTCCGACCCACATCCTCTGGCATCCGACTGCCGCACGAGACGGAGAGTTCACGGAGAGGCGCTTTCAAACCCGCGCCAGTGCGGGTTTTCTACGGCACCTTGGGTCTTCCATCCAACCCGCTACAGCCGGAAGTACTACCAACTTGGATCGGTCCCGCTAAGTCGCCTTGTGTGAAGGGGTGTAGGACTGCATGTGCGGATGAACGGCAGTGGGTCAGTTTGAATCAACTTCCCCTCCGGGGCTAAAGCCCGAGTTATTTGTGCTGGCTTAATGCGGGGGTTTAAACCCCCGCCTCCCTCCGGATCGAATTTTCCGCAGGGGCTAAAGCCCGCATTGATTCTGCGGCATTTACGGCACGACTGAAGTCGTGCCCTGACACAAAGCCCGCCTCTTTCCCTGACACAAAGGCCGCCTCTTTCCCTGACACAAAGGCTGCCTCTTTCAACGTTCGTGGTTTCCCACCCTTGCGGCAAAAACAAGAGCGCCGCAAGGATGGGGCACCCAGGCTTTGTGGTTGAGCGGGATTTTAGCGCGACTTCGTCGCGCTGGTTGATTTCTAAATTCTTGTGGATGGAATGGTGGCACGACTGAAGTCGTGCCCTGACACAAAGCATGTTGAGGGGGCTTCGCGCTCAGTCGTGCGGAATCTCGAGGGCTCCGGTGAGGCTGGAGACCTTTGCCACGCCGTGGCTGCGGCACCAGGACTCGAGTCCACGAGCGAGGCGCTCGACGGCGCGCGGGTCAGCGTAGCTGGCAGTGCCCACCTGGACGGCAGTCGCTCCCGCCAGGAGGAATTCGACGATATCCTCGACGGTCGTGATGCCGCCCATGCCGAGGATGGGGATGGAGACGGCGCGGGCGGATTCGTAGACCATGCGCAGGGCGATGGGCTTGATGGCCGGTCCGGAGAGGCCGCCGGTGACGTTGGTCAGGCGCGGGCGGCGGGTTTCGGAGTCGATGGACATGGCCAGAAAGGTGTTGGTGAGGCTGAGCGCATCTGCCCCTTCGCTGGCGGCGATTTTGGCTAGATGGGCGATTGAGGTCACGTTGGGCGAGAGCTTGACGATCAGCGGCCGGGCGGAGGCAGCCTTGGCTTGATGGACCAGGTAAGCAAGCTCGCCTGCGTCGGCGCCGAAGGCCATGCCGCCGGCGTGGACGTTGGGGCAGGAGACGTTCAGCTCATAGGCCGCGATGCCTTCGGCCTGGTTGAGTCGCTCGATGACGGCGATGTACTCGGCCACCTGGTAGCCGAAGATGTTGACGATGACGTTGGCGCGGGGGTAGCGGCCGAGCGGCGGCAGCTTGCGGCGGATGAACTCCTCGACGCCCACGTTCTGCAATCCGATAGCGTTGAGCATTCCGGCAGCGGTCTGCACAATGCGCGGAGCGGCGTGGCCGGCGATTGGCTGGAGCGAGATGCCTTTGGTAACGAACCCGCCGATGCGCTCCAGCGCGACGATGTCTTCAAACTCGATGCCGTAGCCAAAGGTGCCGCTGGCGGCGATGATCGGGCTGGCCAGCTCCAGGCCCGCCAGCGACACTTTCATCTCAGGTTTCACGCGCGATACGCTTCCTTGACCGTGAGAGTCTCTAGAAGTGGTTGCATAAATGCCCTCAGCCAGCGAAGGCATATCCCTCAGGGGCTAAAGCCCTTTGTTTTGCTACCCTTGTCGGCACGACTAAAGTCGTGCCCTGACACAAAGCCGATTTATGCAACCAGTTCTACTGTCCGTTATGATACCTGCCCGGCACGAACGTGGCAGTGTGGATTGCCCGCTGAGAGCAAAAAACGAGGGCGGCCTCGTGGAAGCCGCCCTGCTGTTGCTCGGTGGTGAAGCGATTATGCGCTGACCGGCTCGCTGGCGTTCACCTTGACCGGAGTGAGCCAGCCGAAGCGGTCGGGCTTGAGACCGTTGGCGATGCCAAAGTATTCGTCGGCGATCTTCCGGGTGATCTCGCCCGGCTTGCCGTCGCCGATGACGATGCGGTCGATGGAGCGGATAGGCGTGACCTCGGCGGCCGTGCCGGTAAAGAAGACTTCGTCGGCAATGTAGAGCATCTCGCGCGGAATGGCTTGCTCGCTGACCGTGAAGCCGAGGTGGCGGGCGATGGTCAACACGCTGTCGCGGGTGATTCCGGAGAGCGCGGAGTTGCCCAGCGTCGGAGTGTAGATTACGCCGTTGCGGACCACAAAGACGTTTTCGCCGGAGCCCTCACTGACCTGTCCGTTTACGTCCAGGGCGATGCCCTCGGCATAGCCGTTGGTTTCGGCCTCCATGCGGATTAGCTGGGAATTCATATAGTTGGCGCCGGCCTTGGCCATGGCGGGCAGGGTGTTGGGGGCTAGTCGGTTCCAACTGGAGATGCACACGTCAGCGCTCTCGCCGGAGACGTATTTGCCCCACGGGAAGTTGGCGATGTAGACCTCGACGGGCGAGCCCTTGGGGTTGACGCCGATTTCGCCGTAGCCCAGCAGCACGATGGGGCGGATGTAGCAGGGCGCGACGCCATTGGCTTCGATCACATCGACCACGGCTGAGCAGAGTTCGTCGAGCGTAAAGGGAACTGCAATGCGGTAAATCTTGGCTGAGTCCAACAGCCGTTGCATGTGCTCCGGAAGGCGGAAGATCGCCGAGCCTTGAGGCTGGCCATAGCAGCGAATCCCTTCAAAGACACTGGAGCCGTAGTGGATCACGTGGCTCATCACATGGATGTTGGCCTGCTCCCAGGGAATGAGGTTGCCGTTGTGCCATATTTTGGAGGTAGCTTGGATAGGCATGATGTTTGAAGTGCTCCTTGGTCGCGCCGTGCGCGTACGGTATAGCGTACCGCGCTGGAGGCGGCCCTGTCACGGAACGGTGTGCGCCGATCATGGCAGACGCAGACGTGAATGGCGACGAAAATTCATCCGATACAGATATTGTCGTGCCGGAATGTGGTTTTAGCGAGGCCGTGTGACGGCGGCCGGAGATAACCTAAGTATGTATACTCCCGACAAGGAGAAGCGGCTATGCCATTCGGCGCCAGAGGGGATGCAATGCCTGGTTCGAGATTCCTTTTGGTGGTGCTGAACGCGATAGCGATACTTTTTTCGCTTCAAGGTGAGGCCCAGGGCAGCCGCGCCGCCACTGCGCCCGACTACGTTCAAAGTGTGTATCCCTTTCTCGGTGTTGATTGTTGTCATCTCTTCAGATACCTTTTCTGAATAGACTCTACACTCCCAGTTGAGGATACAACCGAGACCCGATGAAGACCATGACGGTTGTCGTCAAAAGGATAACTGCATAATCCATACCCAACCCAAAACTACTTGCGCTGCCGGCGAGCATCGAGGTGCGTAGGGCATCGACGACGTAGGTTAAGGGATTCAGATGGGAAATGACCTTTAGCCATGCAGGCATGATGGTCGTGGGATAAATCGCGTTGCTGGCAAAGAACAGCGGCATTGTGAGCACCTGACCGACGCCCATGAAGCGTTCGCGCGTCTTCACGATGCAGGCGATGACCAGCGAAAATGTCGAGAACAGCGTGGCCGCAAGAATAACGATAGCCAGCACGTTGACGAGCGCCAGCGGACTCCAATTCAGCTTGACTCCGAGCAGCATCGAGAGACCGTAAACGACGACAAGCTGCGAGAGTGTGCGAATACCGGCTGAGAAGCCTTTGCCGAGCACGAGAGCGGAGCGCGGAGTAGGACTGACGAGGAACTTCTGTACGATGCCGAGATCGCGCTCCCAAATGACGTTGATGCCGTAAAAGATGGCCACGAAGAGAACGCTTTGCGCCAGGATGCCGGGAGCGATGAAGTCCAGATAGGGGATGTTGTCCGTGTGCATCATGCCGCTGCGTGCGAATACCTGCCCGAAAATGAGCAGCCAGAGTGCGGGCTGAAGGGCGCGAGTGATGAGTTCCGTGAANNCAGCTTGCGCAACTCAAACTCGGCGATCACAAACGTCTTGAAGACGAAGCTGGTTAACGCGTGGATGAAGGTGCTGCTCATAGATTGAGGCTAACCAAGCCGCTGTTCCGTAGTCCGTTCGGCTGATACGTCGCGGAAGGAGCCACCGGAATCGAGGGTGATGCCGGCATAATGCACAAAGACCTCATCCAGCGTGTGGCTGCCGGCGCCCAGCGAGGCCTCTAGTTCCTTCAAGGTGCCAAGCGCAGCCAGTTTTCCCATGTGCATGATCGCGATGCGATCACAATGGCTCTCGGCATCTTCCAGGTAATGTGTGGTCAGGAACAGCGTAGTGCCGTAGTTGGTTCGCAGATCGACGAGATGTTTCCAGACCGCGTCGCGCGCGATCGGATCCAGCCCGACGGTCGGTTCGTCGAGAAAGAGAACGCGCGGCCGATGCAGCGTGGCCTGGGCGATCTCCAGACGGCGAACCATGCCGCCGGAGTATTGGCCTACCAGGCGGCCAGCGTCGGCGGTCAGGCCTACGAACTCCAGTTGCGCGCGGATGCGCTGCGCTTGTTCTTTGTGTGGAATGTCATAGAGCTTGGCGAAAATGAGCAGGTTCTCGTAGCCGGTGAGCGAACCGTCCACAGAAACCGCTTGCGGCACATAGCCGATGGCGCGGCGAA
>PLOI01000029.1 GCA_003142015.1 Acidobacteriaceae bacterium
CGCGGCGCCAGCGACAGCATGGAGCAGACCGTCAACACCACCACCTTTCTGGGGCTTTTCCGCAATCCGGCCTATCTGTCGGCCACCTTCGGCCTGGCTACCCTCACTTTCGCCATGGGCGGCATCTCGGCCTGGGTACCGACATTCCTGCATCGTTCTGCCGGGCTTTCGGTCGCCCGATCTAGCCTGGTCGTAGGAGCCATCACGGTCGTCGACGGCATTCTGGGAACCCTGGTTGGCGGCTGGATTGCCCAGCGGTGGCTGCGCACTGACCACCGCGCGCTCTACCTGCTCTCTTTCTGGAGCGTCGCTCTCACTCTGCCCTTCGGAATTCTGCTCTTCTTCGGCCCGCCGGCCTGGGCCATCCCGTCCCTGCTTGTCGCCGAGTTCTTCCTCTTCCTCAACACCGGGCCGCTCAACGCCGCCATCGTCAACTCAGTCTCCGCGCCGGTCCGCGCTACGGCCATCGGCCTCAACTTCTTCAGCATCCACTGCTTCGGCGATACCTTTTCCCCGCAGATCATCGGCGCCATCTCCGACCACTCGAACCTGAGCATCGGCCTGGGCTCGACCCTCATCTTCATGGTCTTCTCTTGTGTGATTCTATGGAAGGGCGCGCGCCATGCTCCGCCCATGGAAGATGTGGACATCTCGGTGCTCGAAGAGATTGCCGAAGCAGTTTTTGCCACGCGCGACGATTCCGCCGAAGCGCCGCCTGCCACACTCGACGGCGATGCCATGGACGTTACTCCGCCGAAAGCGCATTCCCATCCTGGAAATTCTTGAAGGCGAGGCCGGCGGACCCGAGACTGCCCCGTGCCCCATCCTTTTTCGCGTTTTTTTGCGAAAAAGGGTGGGAGACCACGAACCTCAACCCAAACTTCTTGTCATCCTGAGCGGCGCGCAGCGGAGTCGAAGGACCTGCTTCTTGCAGTTCTGTCGCAAGGGTGGAAGAGTACAAACTTCACCTCATCGGAAGCGCCGGGTGCCCCAGGTCTCGATTTTGAGAACTGGGAAACCACGAACCTGACTACCGCTGTAGCGTCTCTTTGTCCCTTGTGTTCATGAACGCTCGCCGTCCCCCCTGCGAGCGCAGGTTGGGGTCGTTGATCGGCGGCCGGCTTTCATCCGCGCTGAATCCGCGCGCCAGCAACGGATTGGGCTTGAACTTCGGGGGCCCGCCGTAGAACTGCCGCGCATGGCTCAGCACCATCCCCGCACGTCCATGCATCGGCCTCACAATCCCCCGAATCTGCACGTTCATGTTTCGGTACTTGGTCAGTTCGCCCACATCGTCGCGATCCTCCCATAGGCTTACGATGGTGAACTTGCACTTTTCGTCCGTCGTCTCCGGCGTGCACACATCCAGAAACCGCGTCCCATCCGGCAACTGCACCACATCATAAACGTGCGCGGTCACGCACACATCCTTGTTCACTAGTGTGGTGGCTTCGTCGGCGGTCACGCACGGCTTCTGCTTTCCGGCAAAGGCCAGCGCAGGCAAAATCGCAACAAAAAGCACAACACACCCCACTCTGCGCAGAACCACGCTAAGCCTCCAAAGGTGATTGCCGAAATCTTAACGCGAAACGGGCGGGAAGGGAAGCAGAACCTCATCCAAATCCTGCCCTTGCCGATTTACAGTGAGAGGTGCCCGTGCCGACGAAGACAATGAAGCTCAGAAAACGCGGAAACGGTCTATGGGTCACAATCCCAGCGGTGATCGTGAGAGAACACAGCCTGAAACCAGGTGATGAGGCACAGTTCACGCAAACTGGAGAACAAGAATTTGAGTTGAGCCGGATTTGCGGCCAGTGCGGTGCCGCCGAGAAGATTCTTACTTTCAGCCGCGTAATGCCACCTGGTTCTGCGTTCAATAGAGAAGAGGCCAATGACCAGTAAGGTGAGATTCGTGGTTTTCCAGCTCAAGAGCGAGCCCTGAGGCACAGGCTACTTGTTCGGACCATGAGTCGCCGCCTCAACCCAACCCTGCCAAAACTTCATGAGGCCATCCGCGCCGCGCGCAAAGTCGGAGTCCGTCTCTATCAGCACCGGAATCGTAAACATCCGAAAGTCATCCCGCGCATAGATTCCGCCAGCAGAACTGACAGTGACAGCAAGTGCAAATACGCTCGGATTCTTGAATGAAGCGTCCGCACTAATCTCTATCATCGGGCTACCCTTGAGCCGCGGATAATTCTTTGGATCTTCGAAAATTTCTAGACTCGTCACGATGCAGGCATTTGCAGGTAGGCGCTGCGCGAGCTGATCCCGGAACCTAGCAGCAGCGTCAACCAGCCGCTTCGACAGGGCGGCCAACTGAGGCGAGGAGGCAGGATCATTCGCTGCTGGCTGGTTCAGAATCACCAGAGCAATTCTTGTAGCGTTTGGGTTCGCGCATGCACTCGACTGCGATAGCGCGATCTTTCCCGAAACGGCGATGCAGAAGAAAATGACCATGTGCGCAACGCGGTTCATAGATGTCTCACTCCGGGATTGACTTTCGTCTTATCTTCGCATATATTTTAGCTTCTGATGCACCAAAATGCATTGTTTTTTGCACACTTGACTTGATCAATAAAATGGACGAAGTTGGTTCAAGGAGGGAACCATGCCAACAAAATCGATCCAAGAGCTTGAGGCCCGCCTGCAGGCGACATTGAGGACTTTAGAAGAGCCTGAGGCCGATACGGAGAGCCTCGAAATAGGCGGCCACGAGGACGACCTATCGCGGCGTCTCCAACTAGCCCGTCTTGACCTCGTCCAAGCGCTTAGAAAATCCATTGCTTTCAAGATTTGGGAGGCCTACCGTTGCGTAAAGGATCGCCTCGAGAGGGAATTTCATGAGGCAGGGATGGAATTTTCCGCCTCTGAGCACAGATTGAGATCTCTGGAGGGGGGAACATTCTCACAACTCTGGGAGGCTCGCGATGCGGCAAGGGGAAGATGGGAGAGCGCTCTCTGTAAGCTAGCCAGGCACCGCTCTACCGGCTCAAAGCTTGTCGAGAGCTATCCAATCTGAAAAATAGCGGAACATCGCGTCGGTTCCGAACCTGCGGGATTACCGTGTCCCCACCAGTTCCGCGCTCTTCGCCCCTTGCCCGTAGTGGCTCACCACATAGTTATCGAGGATCTGCTTGAACTCCGCCACAATCGTGTCGCCATGCAGCGTCTTCAAGAGCTTGCCGTCCACATAAACCGGCGCTTTTGGCTCTTCAAACGTCCCCGGCAGACTAATCCCCAAGTTAGCGTGCTTCGATTCGCCCGGCCCGTTGACCACGCAGCCCATCACCGCCAGCTTCAGCTCTTCCACGCCGGGATACTGCTTCCGCCACTCCGGCATCGAACTGCGCAGATAACTCTGTATCTGCTCGGCTAACTCCTGGAAGTAAGTGCTCGTCGTCCGTCCGCACCCCGGACAACTCGTTACCTGGGGCATGAAGCTGCGAATCCCCAGCGACTGCAAAATCTGCTGCGCGGCCAGCACCTCTTCCGTCCGGTCGCCGCCCGGCTTCGGCGTCAGGCTCACGCGAATCGTATCGCCAATCCCGGCAAGCAGCAGCGGCGCAAGTCCGGCCGTCGAGGCAATCAGCCCCTTCGTGCCCATCCCCGCCTCGGTCAGCCCCAGATGCAGTGGATACGTGCAGCGCGCAGCAAGATTGGTGTACACGTCGATCAGGTCGCGCACCCCGCTCACCTTGGCCGANNGCGGCTGTTCTCGTCCATCATGCGCGTCAGCAGCGACTGATCCAGCGAGCCCCAGTTCACGCCGATGCGCACCGGCTTCTGGTTCTCGACGGCGCACTCCACCATCACCTGAAAATTGTCATTATCTTTTTTGCCAATCGATGCGTTGCCCGGATTGATCCTGTACTTGGCCAGCGCCCGCGCCGTGGCGGGAAATTTCTTCAGCAGAAGGTGGCCGTTGTAGTGGAAGTCGCCCACAATCGGCACCGTCAGGCCGCGCTTTTCCAGGCCCTCCACAACATGCGGAACAGCCGCGGCAGCTTCTTCATTGTTCACCGTGACACGAACAATCTCCGACCCCGCCAGCGCCAACGCCGCTACCTGTTCGATGGTGCCCGCTATGTCCGCCGTGTCGGTATTGGTCATCGACTGCACGACGACCGGAACCTCCCAGCCCACGCGAACCTGCCCGATTTTTACAGTCCCTGTTTTCCTGCGCCGAATCTCCGCCATACCTATAGTTTACTCTGAGCGCCGCCGCCGCGAAACCCCGGAAGGGTACGGGCTTCAGCCCGTACATTAACAAGCAAAGTGAACGCGGGCTTTAGCCCCTGAGGGAAAACTTCTTGCGCCCCCCAGCAAATCAAACAACCTATTGCTTGTTCACATCCACGTAATACAAATCAGTAGCCACCTGAAACTCATCCTTGGTCAGCGGCGTCTTCATCCACTGCCACCGGGTCGTCGGATGAAGTATCTGCCAATCTCCCGGCTTGCCCACGCGCACCGGCATGGCAAAGTTATCTTCATCGGCACGCCACTTATACATCACCATCCCAGGCTCCTCGCCGAACAATAACTCCAGCCGCGGAATCTGCGCATGCCGCAGATATTGGTTGAAGATTGGCGTCAGATTCATCCCTGTGTGCTGGTTAAAGTAGGCCACCACGTCTTCGGTCATGATGTTCTGATACTTGAAGTGCTGATAAAAGCCGTGCAGCAGCGCCTGCCATTTTGCATCGTCGTTCACCACGCTGCGCAGTGTATTGATCATCAGCGCGCCCTTGAAGTACTGGTCCTGGTCTGGCTCCTCATTCACGCCGCGCTCGGTGATAATGGGTTGCAGATTCTTCACCTTCGCTTTGTCGCCGTTCACGTATTTGATGGCGTCGGCCTTGCCCCAGCGGTATTCCACGTACAAGCTTTCGAGATAAGTTGTCCATCCCTCGTGAATCCACATGTCCGACGGATCGGCAGCCGTGATGCTGTTGCCAAACCACTCGTGCCCACTCTCGTGAATGATGATGAAATCGAAGCGCAGACTGATTCCCGTGCCCGTCCAGTCGCGGCCCATATATCCGTTCGTGAACCCGTTGCCGTATGCCACGGCGCTTTGATGCTCCATGCCCAAATAAGGCACTTCGATCAGTTTGTAGCCATCCTTTGCGAAGGGATACTCGCCGAAGTAATGCTGAAACGCTTCCAACATTCCCTTGGCCTGCGCAAACTGAATCCTCGCCTTATCTAAGTCCTCCGGCAATACATAAAAGTCCAGCGGTAACTCGCCTAATTTATCGGAAAAATGAACATAACTCCCGATATTCAGCGCAACATCGTAGTTATTAATCGGATAACTGACGTGCCAGTCCCAACGCGTATAGCCGTCACCCATGTCTGTCTTGCCCACGAACTTGCCGTTCGACACATCCACCAAACCGTTGGGGATAGCAACGCTGATATCCATGCTCTCTACTTCATCGCGCCACTGGTCCTTGTTCGGCCACCACACGCTAGCGCCGTCGCCCTCGCACGCGGTGTTGATCCACATGCGCCCGGCCGGATCTTTCTTGAAAGTCATCCCTCCAAAGCGCCCAATCTCCTCCGGATGCCCCGAGTAATAAAAATCAATGGAGTAAACCTGTCCCGTGCGCAGCGTTTGCGGAAAATCCACGAAGACCGCACCCGAGTCACGCTCGTACTTGAGCGGCGTCGCGCCCATGAGAATCTTGTCGATATTGAACGTCTCGCGCAGGTCAAGCTGAATGCGCGTGCCGTCCTTGAGCATTCTGAAGCGGATGGTGTTCTTGCCGCTGATGAACTGCTTCTCCGGATCGACGCGAATGTCCAGGTGGTAATAAAGCAGGTCGTTATTAGCGCGATAGGGGCCATAAGCTCCACGCAGTATCGCCGCCCGCGTAGGTGCGGGGACAACCGCATCGTTCGGCTTTGTAGCGGACTTTGCCGCGGCGACAGGAGCGGTTGTGTGGCTAGGAGCTTGTTGTGCAGTCTGCGCAGAGAGCGAGCCCGTAACTAAAGCAGCAAGAATCAGCAGCCTTGCCACAGAGTATTCAGAAGCAAAAAATCGCATGAAGTTATCTTATCCCTAACCCCTGTTTCTAAATCAGCTCCACGCCCCACAGATCATGCAGGTGCAGCACGCCTTCAACCTTGTCTCCAGCATCCACCACCACCAGCGAAGTAATCTTGCGCTCTTCCAGAATCGCCAGCGCCGTGGCGGCCAATTCCTCCGCTCCAATCGTCCTCGGATGAGCGTTCATGGCCTCGCCGGCCGTCTTGCTCAGCGCCGCGCCGCCCTCGCGCTCCAGCAATCTCCGCAAATCGCCGTCGCTGATCACGCCGCACAGCCGTCCCCCCTCCTGCACGGTCGTCACGCCCAGCTTCTTTGAGGACATCTCGTAAATCACATCGGTCATCGGCGTCGTTGGGCTAACCACAGGCACTTGATCGCCCGTGTGCATCAAGTCGCGCACCTTGGCCAGTTGCTTGCCCAGCTTGCCGCCAGGATGCAACTCGGCAAAATCCTCCGCTCGAAACCCCTTGCGCAAACTCACCGCGATAGCCAGCGCATCGCCCAGCGCCAGCATGGCGGTAGTCGACGCGGTCGGCGCCAGGTTCAACCCGCAAGCCTCGCGCTCCACTCCGCAATCGAGAGCCACGTCGCTGGCCTTCGCCAGAGTCGAATTCAGATCGCAGCAGAAGCTCACCAGCGCGTCGCCCTTGCGTTTGAGCGTCGCCAGCAGGCGCAAAATCTCCTCCGTCTCGCCGCTGGCCGACAGAGCCACCACCACGTCGCCCGGCATCAGCACGCCCAGGTCGCCATGCACCGCCTCGGCCGGATGCAGAAACAAGGCCGGCGAGCCGGTGGAGCTGAGCGTGGCCGCAATCTTCTGCGCAATGATTCCGCTCTTGCCCATCCCCGTGACCACCACACGCCCGCGCTCTTCGCCGCAGCGCAAAATCAGCTCGACGGCGCGGTCGAACGCGGCGGCCATCGGCCCTTCAAGGCGCGCGGCCAGGGCTTCCAGAGCCGCCGCCTCGGTGCGCACCAATGCCGCCGGTGCGGGTGTGCGGTCTGCTTCACGATTGGCGTTGGGACGTGGCTGTTTTCCTTTGTCGCTCATCGGTTATTGATGGTATCAGTTTCTCCTCACATATTGTGGCCGTAGTAGTTGTCCCTGCCTGCCACTATGGGCGCACGAGCGGCGGTTGGCTCGTACAATAAATCTAAGAGGCACATCTCCGTGAAGCGCAACACATTGGTTATCACTGCCGTTCTGTTCATCCTGGCTGCTTTTGCGTGGGCCGGCTGGGCCAATTGGGAGTATCGCAAGCAGGCCGCCGAGCGGCTTCTGGCCTCGACTGCGCAGGGCGAACTGGTTCCCGCCACAGGCGACGGCGACAGCCCGCTCCAGTTTCTTCCCGCGCTCTTGGGCAAGCCCGCGCCCGCCTTCACCCTCGAAGACCTCAGCGGCAAGAAGGTTTCGCTGGCCAGTTACAAGGGCAAGGCGCTGGTGATTAATTTCTGGGCCACCTGGTGCGCGCCGTGCAAGCTTGAAACGCCCTGGCTTGTCGAGTTGCGCAACCAGTACGCCGGGCAGGGATTTGAAGTGCTGGGCGTCTCCGCAGACGACATCGATCGTGGCGACCCGCAGAAGCTGAGCGA
>PLOI01000092.1:0-914 GCA_003142015.1 Acidobacteriaceae bacterium
CCCGGCAAACCGGTGCGCGCTCAAAAATTGATTTACCGTCTCAAACGCCACTTCCAGCGGCCCCAGCCCAAAGGGCGTAAAGCTGCGCGGATTCATGCGCACATACATCAGTTGGTCGTCGCGCAACTCCACCGCGCTCGACTCCAGTTGCCCTGGCAGCGCCTGCGCGTACCTGGGCGACTCCGGCTGCCCATCCCACCTCGGGTTGACGCGGATAGACGCGCCGTCCACGGCCCACAGCATCGCTGGCCGTTCTCCATCGCCGGTCGGCTCCATCTCGATGGCCCCGTATCCGCCTGTCAGCGCATCCTCAATCACCTGTTCAACCAGCGTCCGGAAACTATCCGCGGCATTCGGCTCTTCCAGCGTTCTGCGCAGCGCCCGCAGCTTTCGCTCCGTGAACGCCAAATCCCCCGGCTTCACGCCGCGCCGCACGCGAACCTGCCAGTCCATGGCCGCAATCCGGTCCTTGATTACGTTGATCGCCCGGCGCACCACCGGCGTCTCCGCAAACCGGCGCAGATTCATCGGTGTCGGCTTGGGCAGGAGTTGTCCCGGAAACTGGACCGGACTCAAGATCGCGGGAAGCGCCAGCGTCTTTCGTTCCGCCTCCGCATCCGCCGCGCCTGCCGCTATCTCCGCCCTCCGGCTGCTCCCCGTCGCCTGCCGCCAGATCGCTTGTAATTGCTCTCCTACTTTCACGCGCACCTTCCTTGTTCTCAGCCTCTAGCTGCTAGCTTCTAGCAATAGTCGGAAGCCGTCGTTCGACCTCGCAACTCTCCGTCCCAAAAACAAAAAAGGCACAGCCCCCGAAAGGGTTATGCCTCGTCTTTTTCAGCTTCCAGCTACTAGCTTCTAGCTACTAGCTCCGAACTGTTCAACCACAAAATCGATCCTACAACAAAGACCAGAAA
>PLOI01000092.1:933-17125 GCA_003142015.1 Acidobacteriaceae bacterium
GCGGGCTCGATCACCGCGGTCAGTTCCAGGCTGGCTTTCTCCACTCGCTCTACCCCGGCCCTCAGTCCCGCCGACGAAAACGCCAGCACCTTGGCCATCTCCACGCCCGGCTCCAGGCTTACCGCATGAAACATGCGGATCACCCCATTCGGCCTGTACCCTACGTCAATCCGCAGCGGATCCCCCGGCCGCGTATACTCCGAGGCCGCAATCCGTTTCCTCATCAGCTCCCACACCCCGGCCCGCTCGAACTCCATCCGCATCTTTGCCTGAATGCCGGCGCGTCCGCTCAACCGCTGCACGCGCTCCCTGGCGGGCGGCTCCACATAAAGCCGCATCAACTCTTCCATCCCCGCCGGAAGGCTCTCCGCCAGATACGCCTTCGGCTCGGTCATCTGCACACTCAGCGAGAGAGCTTCAGAGAGCAGCCGCATCAGATTCCCATCCGGCTCGGCCTCAAAACGCATGCGCAGTTCGCTCTCCATCCCCTCCAGCAATCCGGTATCGGCCTCCGGGTCCAGGCAGCGCACACGGCGCCAATCGCGCGTGAATCGCACCTGAGCCGGCGCCTCGCTGCCTTGCTCCCGCAGGATCACCCCGATATGCACATACTCGTTCCTCACCGCATCCGGCACATACCGGAGCAGTCGAAACTCGCACGCCCGCCGCTCGCTTCCGCTACTCATGGTTAGCTTCTAGCTTCTAGCTCTTAGCTCCTAGCTCTGGCGTACCATTTCTGTCCGCCATCACTCATTCCCGAATTCTTCTTTTCACCGCCTCAGCACGAAAAAGCTGAAAGCTAAGGGCTAGAAGCTAGAGGCTAGTTGACTCTCCCCATGTTAGTCCCCCACCGGTCCTCTTTCCAACCCTCTTCCTCCACATTTTTTCCCATCCCCACCCATTTTGGAAATGGCCCCCTATCCGACCGCCCGAATCCTTCAATCAGTTCCCGAATCCGGCTTCGCCGCGCCAGCAGTTTCTCCACCAGCGCTTCCATATCACTCAGGTCGCCGCCATACCACTCTGGGGGTATTTCGCTGGCCGCCGCCCACACCGTCTCTGCCGCCATCGTCTCCAGCCGGGTCAGCCACGGCTCAAAGGATTCCCATCCTCTTATCTCACGGTACACATCGTTGCGGTAGTACACCCCACGCAGCGGAAGATCCTCAAATCGCCACTCACCCGCGTGAAAGCAATACCCATAGTCGATGAAGACCGCCCGATAGCGCCTCTCCCGCTGACGGCGCGCAAAGACCGCCTGCCTGCCATTCGCATTGCCGGTCCACTTGTCCAGCGCCAGGATGCCGGCAAACTCGCCCAGGTTTCTCACCTCGGCCATCTGCTCCTCGGGCAGGTAATCCACCACCTGTCCCGGCATCAGGCCGCCCACAAATCTTGACCCGAACTGCAACCCCGCCTGGCAGCGCACCCGCGTTCTGCCCAGGTCGATCTCCAGTTCCGGTGTATTCTCCACCAGCCAGCTCGAAACCTCCACCAACGCCGCTTCCGGCGCTGTCAGACCCGCCGCCGCCGCCAGCCGCGAGGCCAGAAACTCATTGGCCAGCACCCGCATATGTTGCGGGTTGTTCTGGAACTTCACCACATATACGTGGCCGTCCGCGCCCAGCATCAACTGGCCTTGCGCGCCGCCCCGCATCCGCCGGATATGCTGCACCGCCAGAACCGCCAAGCCCGTTCCCCCGCCTCGTCTGAATCCTCAATCGAATTCTAAGCTCTCAGGCCCCTTTGCAGTTGCCATCTGGACCTTCGTTTCACGTCTGGACGACCACTGAGTTGCTCATTACCTAGGTACGAGGACGTGGTACGGGTCGAGAAAATCGAGTACCAATTTCTTGGCCTTTGAGATTGGTTCTACGATACCTATTCCACCTATGTTGAGGACATGGGCAGTAATCGGCGTTAGTTCTCCCGTTTGTGGGTTCAGAGAATTTGCCGGAGTGGGCCCAGCGTGGACGGGCGCTTCCTCATAGGCATCCTTAGAAACGATACCAATCAGCTTTGGCACTCCGCCGATTGCAAATCCTCCAGTTCGTGTTATGCCGGTTGGAATATGAAAAACAGGCCCTCCACTGTTGCCGTTAAAAACATTGGCATCTATAAGAAATGTATGGTCCAGCCGACCATTCGGATTCGTCCAAGCAATTATTCCCCCACGTGCTATCGGCGTGACCTGATACTCTGGGCCGAGAAGTTCTGGATACCCAAAGACAGCTACTGACGCTCCTTGGAAAACGTCTTCCTCTCCGCCAAAATCAGAAATGAGTATGCCGTGCAAATCCTTATAGGCCGAAAGATCCGGTACTGACACCACGGCCAAGTCTGCGTCATCCGCTCCTCTCCATAAGGGTCGCCCATTTTGAATTAATGGCAAAGGAACTCCTAGGTCATCTTCATTGCGCGGCTCACTTTGAGGAACGCGAACAAAAAGCATCGTGGGGGTGTATCCCATTTCAGGATTGAAAAGAACGTGCTTAGCCGTTAGAAGACAAGGATGACGCTCATCTAACAGCACGACGACTGCCGACCCAACGGTAACAAAATGCTCTCTTCCGCCTTCGTTCCTGTGTAATCCTAATGAGACTGTTGAACGCCGAAGGTGATGAAGCACGTCTACGTCAGGCCCAGTCTCCATTTGCACAGGTTTGGGCGGCGTACTTGTTGGAGGCACTGTTTGAGCACCACCAAGTGCGAGAGAACCGACCAATATAACGGTTATCAGAACGAGATTTTTCATTGCGCACCAATCCTACCACTGGCTGGTCACGTGTGGCACTTCGTTAATTGTGCCGAGCGCCCCACCCTCGCCGCGTTTTTGTTTTTGTGCTAGGGCGGGAATCCTTGAACCCCAATCGTCCTGTTCTTCGGTAGCGAGAAGCTAGTGACTCGCTCTCCCCACCAGCTCCGCCCGCGCCCCCAGCCCGATCGCCATCGCCATCACCCGGTCGTCATGCGTCCCCGGCCGCGCGCCTGACCCGCCGTTCGGCAAACGCACGAAACTCCGGCACTCATCCAGCAGTCTCCGGCTCTGAAAGCATTCCGGCCGTTCCACCAACGCCGCATCCAGCCGGCCCAGCGCCGCCGGCCGGCTCATCGACGTAGTCAGCCAACCAGCTTGCCCGGACTGCCGGTAAACCCTCCCGCAGCCGCACACCGTCTCAATCAGCGCCAGCACCCCGCTTCCGTGGTTGTTCCTCTCCACCACCAACCACGCGTTGTTATACTCGACAGCCAGCCCCGTCACCAGGCGCGCCAGCTCCAATCCGCCCATATGCCCGGCAAACTCCGCGCATTGCAACCCCGTCTCCAACTCCAGCACCTGCGCTGCCGAGTAGTCGCCCTCGCTTCCACCCCCAGCCGGGTCCACCGCCACCAGGTATGCCTTTCCTTTGATGGGCGGCAGCCACACCTCCAGCTCTCCATTCCACCGCTGCTCCACCGGAGGCGTCATCGTCGCCAATCGCTTCTCAATCGCTTCCAACTCGAAGACTGAATCCCCGCTCGCCAAAAAACAGCTCTCGCAGTCTTCCGCGTACTCCTGCCGCGCCAGCCCGCGAAAATCCGCCCTTATCTGCCGCCGATAGCCAATCTGTTCCAGGCTTAGGTCCCGGTGCGCCATCAGATCCCGTTCTTCGCAGGTCAAGCTCGCCTCATCCACCGCCAGCGTCCGGTAGTGCCGCTCCATCCACCACGGAAAGAAGTGACGCACCATCCCCGTTTCGCAGGCCTTTTGCCACTCCTGGTGAAAGCAACCGCCCACGCCGTCCGGCGTTGACTCCAGAATCAGTTCCGCACCCGGCGCCATCGCAGCTCTCAGCCCCGCCAGCGTTTCCGCCGGGTCTCCCGGCCAGCGCGCCAACTCCGAACAATGCAGATTCTGCACCGTCAATCCGCGCCCCGCATTCCTGTCCCCCGCCGACACCACCCGGTACTGCGCATCCATCTCGGGAAACACAATCTGCCGCACATTGGCCCGCGAGGTCCGCAACGGCCCCTCGCGCAATTTCTCCGGCAGGCAATCCACAAACCGATGCACTATCCGGAATATTTCCTCGGCCGCCTCCTGCGAATGTGCAACCTCCAGCGTCAATGTCCCCGGCCGGGTAATCGTCTTCAGAAAGAACCGCGCCGCCGCCCAGGTCGTCAGCCCCATCTGCCGCGCCTTCAGCACGATATTCCGCTCGCCGCGCCGCCTCTCAAACTTCATTTGCGCCGCATTTGCTTTCAGCGGCGCTGTCCTGCCCTCCCGCGTCCTCACCTGCAAAAGCTTCTCGGCCAGCTCCATCATCACTGTCCGTCCCCGCAGACTCACCGGATGCTGGTCCAGAATCCCTCCGAACCGCTCCAGATCTCCTTGGCTCAGCTCCTCCGGACACAAGCGCAACTCCCCGGCAACTGCCGCGCTTCCTCCTGTCGTCTCTGTCACGGTCTCCCCATTTCATCCATCTGCACGCCAGGCCGCATCATTTGCTACTTCGCGCTGAACCAGGTCAATCTGACCGCCGTGCCCTGCGCCCCGCCGAGAACCGTTGTGCCGGCCGGAAAAGTTACCGTGCCCGAACATGTCGCCGTCCCGCTCGTGCAGGTTGCTGACGTTGGCGCCGCTGTCAAACCGTATCCCGTGTTCGTCACAACAAATGTGCTGCCTGTCCATGATCCGGAGGTGTTGATCGTCCCGGTAACCGTTGCCAGCGAGCCTCCATTATTGAAGGCCGTCAGAGATACCGTTCCGGTCCCCGACAGAGACCCTCCCGTAATCGATCCGCCTGTCGAATTTACGCTGCCGAGCCCCGTAGCGGAGAAGTAGTTATAGGCTGGATTCAGCACCAGCCCGCCGCTTGTGTTCGCAAACTTGGGCGTTGGCGTGCTGTTGGTGGCTCCCGAAACCGGCGCAATCGAGGCCAGCCCCGATGCGTAAGTCTTGAAGTACCAGGATAAGTCAACCGCGCTTGCGCTTGTACCGGACGGAATAGACACGCCGAATCCGGTGGACGCCTGAGAGCCTCCAATCGTCATCTTTTGCCCGTTGTAGGTTACCGCCCCAGGAGAAAACACCTGCACTTCGGTCAGCAGGGTGTATTGAACCGCAGTGGTTATCGACGGAAGAGTTAGCGTGGAAGCAAAGTTCACCCCTCCTACCGAAGAAATTGCATCTGTCGAGTTATTGCATACCCACGACGCTGTTCCTCCGCTCCCGTAGCTTGTGCCCGTCGCCGTGCCGGAAGTAGCTGTGAAGGATGTGTTGGAGGTCACCGTCCCCATCGTGTATTGCGCGTTGAAGTTCCCTGTTCCTCCTGTCGTTCCCTGCGCCTGAAACGTCTGTCCCGGCGTGTAGCCGTAACTTTGTGCATTGCCGCTCACCGTGAAGGTGTAGGTGGGGCTGCTATAGGTGATATTGGAAATTGTCAGCGCCGCAACGGTTGTATCCCCGCCGTGAGCGCAAACGACATCGCTTGCCGGAATTACCGGACTGATAGCGGTGGAACCTGAAGAGCAGCCAGAAGTCGTTGCGCCGCCGTTCGAGTCCGTGCAAAGCGTAGCTCCCGTGCCCGATACTGTTCCCGCTGTGAGCACCTTTGCATCGGTCCCTTGAAGAGCAGGGCTGGCAGGCAGCGTTGTCCACGCGCCAGTACCGCCGTCCACGTATTTGCCCGCCCCCGGAGTTCCTGTTCCTATTTGCGCCGGGACCAGTATTCCACTGCTATTGGCGCATGGAATAGCCGCCCAGGTTCCCGGCGTGCCAGCCGCTACGTTGACCCAACCGCAGATACCGTTAGCCACAGCGCCGGAGTTCTGCTGGAAGTCTCCCTGTGACCATGCCAATGTCGTAGGCGCGCCGGCAGACTTTGTCGGCAACTGAATCTCCGAGCCAAGCACAGGCGCGGTGAATGAGAGCGTGACGGGGGTAGTGTGTGTGACCTTCGGATACGTGCTGGTGGAATAGACGAACACTGCTGCTGGATTGGTGGCATCCACATACTGAATCTGGAAATTTTCAGATCCCAATGTCATCTCTTGACCCACCGAGAGGCCCGTTGCGCTTGAGCAAGTTGCAAAACCAGAGAAGCCAGAATTCGTGCAGGTCGTGTTTCCGCCATTCAAAACGCCGGTCGTTCCGGTTTGGTATACGACGTCGAGAGCATAGCGCGCGCCATTGGCCCCGTTCCAGTAGGCCGGAGGCGCAAGAATCTGGCCGGCATACAGCGTCGTTCCATTCGGCAGGGCGGCATAGGCCGTGTCAGAGTAAAGAAGGGCCGACGCTTTGACTTTGTGCTGCCATAGCTGGCTGACCTCTGCATCACCAATCAGCTGAATAGGGGAAGGTTCATCGTAGATGTACCCGGCGCTGTTGTAAGACGGCGCATAACTGAGCAAGGATTCTGTTGAAAAGCCGCCCATGTCATCCTGGACCAGTGCGGGGATACCCACAAAGCGGCGCGTGGTGTTTGCCCCGCTGCCATTGAAAAAGGCCGTATTTACCATTCCCAAGTGCAAAATTGCATCATTGGGCGGCGACATGACGATGGCAGGGAAGTTAAACCCGGCTGTACTGGCCGCGGCTACGGACTCTCGCATACTCTCCAAATTCAAGGAGAACTGCTGATTGGCCGATGGGCAATCGTACAACGTGAAGATGCCCTCACCCGAAGTGATGGTCGAGTTCACTTCAAACAGCATGTTCCGCGCCGTAAAGGTAATGCCTGTATTGCCCCCGCAGCCAGCGCCGTCCAGCATCACCAAACCGCCGCTCGGCGTCATTTGCGCGCCGGAGTAGTTATCCGCGGTTCCGTTGGCAATTCCAAAGGAATCTCCTCCGCTGACCCTCCAATAAATGCAACTCAGCCCTGCCTGATCGCACCGCCATCCTTTGTCGAAATCCACGTTCATTCCGCCGCCGGCGAAGTAGTAGCCGTACTCCGTGGCCTGTTCCGCCCACGTATTCAGAACATGAGTTCCGGTGTCCACGCGGCTGCCAAAATATACATCCACCTGGAGTGACCCTGCCGTTGCGCTCGGCGCCAGGGCAAACTCCACGTTGCTGATCGATTGTTCATACCGCGCATTGGAGTCCAGCGCAAGCAGCACATTGACCGTTGTCGCTTTGCCGGAATCCGAAGTTGAAGCAACGTTTCCATTGTTGACTGGAATCTCAAACTGCGTAGAAGAAAGCCCCGTGGCGGATATCTGCGCAATGGTCCGGTTCAACTGCAAGCCGGAAGTGGTCGTCAAGCCTTCAATGTCAACAAATTGTCCGGCAGTCAAACTATTCGCGGCGATGAAAGTCGCCATGCCCGATGTAACACTGAATGCCGTGATCGTTGAAACCGTTCCTGCGGGTGCGCCGTTCCACAGTATGCGAACTGGGCCATTGGCCACCGTGGAGCTTCCGACAACCCCCTCGATCTGGCAGGAGTTATGCGCATTGATAGTGGAGGAGACAATGTAACTGTGCGGTCCGGGAAACTCAACCACGCCGCCGTAAGGAGCAACCCCGCCGTGATAGCAAGTATCAAAAGCCGCTTGAATGGCCGCCGTATCGTCGGTCACGCCGTTGCCCACAGCACCAAAAGCGGAATTCGTAACATCGTAGCGCGGCCCAATGCTCGCGTTGTTCGCTACTGAGAGCGTCGTCGAGACACTCACCGGCCCCGTAAACGCTGCTCCCGTGATCGCAGCTCCGCCCAGGTTCGCCAGCGCGCCTGAAGCCGTTGAAGCTCCCGTCCCGCCCGCCGAAACTGAAACCGTGTTAGTGCCGGAGAGTGCCGTTCCACTCCCGTTGTAATAGGCAATCTGGCCGCTGGTTCCGGCATTGACCGTGCTGTTGGTGCTTCCTGTGCCGCAGGCTGTCCCCGTGTTGGTCACATATCCTGAGTTATCTACCTGCAGGCAGTTGTGGCCGCTGCTCGCCGCGAGTCCTGGAAATTGAATCGCCGTCATTCCCGTAAAGCTGGCGTATAGCGTGCTGCTGTTGCCCCCATAGACCTTGAACCCTGTTCCCGCTCCGGTCTCATAGTTGATGCGCACCACTCCGGAGGCGTTCGACGCGTCGATGTAGGTGTCGCCGCTGTTGGTGCTCTGGTAAGCCTTGAAGCTGTCCAATCCGCCGGTAGCCGAGTTCAGCGCCCAGTCATTGGTCGTGTTCTTCACCATGTACCACTGGCTGCTTCCGTTCCAGTCGTTGTAAATGAGGGATTCCTTCTGGCTCGCCGTTGCTCCTGCCTGAAGAACGTAATCGATCTCCGCATCTGCCTGGTTCTTTACCGTCGCCGATTCGGCAAGGGTCGAAGCTCCTCCCACCTGTAAGCTCCCATTGAACTGTGCGTTCCCCGCGCCGCTGATCGTCGCCACCGAACTTTCGTTCGCGCCGCCCGATCCGATCACCACCCCGCCGGTCCCGGCGTTGGTCGATCCGTTCAGCACCACCGCGCCCGTCCCGGCCGCGTTGATCGCCGTCTGATTGTTGGTACTCGACTGCCCATTGTTATATTGCCCAATCGACAGACGGTTTACATTGTTCAGCAGATCATCTATCTGATAGAACTGCTCGCCGGCCGTTGCGTCCGAATACCCCTCAAGCCAGCGGTATCCATAATCCGTCTGAATCTCGTTCAGCAAGCCGCGTTCGTTTCCTGCCCCGATTCCAAGACGATAGTGATTGGTGAGCGTCGCGTCCTTCTGGCTCCCGTACCAATCGCCATTCAAGCCGTTGAAGCTCCGGTGAAATGTATCAAGAAAACTGTTGCGCGTCCCGTTGTCGGTCAACTGCCCGGTAAACATCGTTCCGCCGGTCATCCAACTGTTATAGGAACTGCCCGCATCCGCCACAATCTGGTTGGTCGAGTTTTCGTTCCTCAGCCCAACAATCGTGTTATTCTGCGCGTTCGCGCCCAGGTGCAATGCCGTCGAGCATCCTTCAATGTCCCCGCCGGTAAACGTGTTTCCATCGCCCTGTTGCAAGTTGATTCCATAACTCCCACTGATCGGGTTTCCCCCGCTCGCCGGGCAGTCAATGTGCAACCGCACAAACATGCTCGCGTTCATCCAGTCGGTCGTCGCGGGATTCGATATCTGGTGGCCAATCGCGTTCACCGCCGTCTGGAATCCATCGAATTCGTCGTCAAGAAATGTTCCTCCCGTGTAATTCCCGGTCCCGTCCAGCGTCATGCCCGTCTGGTTCGAGTTACCAAGAAAGTACAGGCTTTCGAGATCCATCTCCTGCGTGCGATAGGCCGTCAGCCCTTGCGCGCTCGCGCTGCTCGCTAAAGTTAAATTGATCGCCACATTATCCAGGTGAAAACCCTGCGTGTCCGCCGCATAAGTCGGATCTCCCACCTGCATCATTGCCGCGGTTCCCGAATACAAAAACACCGTGCCACCTTGGCTTCCGCTTGCCGTGCTCGCGCCGCGCAAGGCGCACCCGCGCAGCGACACATTTCTTGTCCCTGCCGTCACAATAATTTGATTACCAGTCGAGATCGTGGCGCAAGGCAAGAGCACTGTCGCATTCGCCGTCGAAATCGTCAGATTCGATCCCATGGCCAACGTGCCCGTGAAGTTGCGCGCATCGCACGTTCCGCCATTCGTCGAGCTCAGCCCGCTCAGGCACGCGCCCAGCTTCGCCCCAAAATCCGATCCCGGAAACTGATCCACCTGATACAGAGCTCCTAATTCCACGCTCGTCAATGGCCCTGTCATCGTCGCGCCTGTCAGCGGCACGGCTAAGGCGGATTGTTCGTCCACGTAATGTTTGTCCGCCGCCTGCATCGGCTGCGTCGGATCGCAGCACAGCGTCAGCGGCCCGCTTAGCGTCCCGCCCGATGCCGTCAACAAGCTTTCCGAAAGCCCTGCGATCGCCTGATCCACATACGCCTTGTTCACCGCCTGTACGGCCTGCGTCGCTGGCATTAGCTGCGCCTGCACCTGTCCCAGAGCCGCTTGCGCTCCCGCCGGCACTACCCAAAATTGTGTGTTGGTCGAGCCGTCGCTCATGTAGTAGACCGCCGTGTAATACAACCCCGCCGGAGACGCACCAACATTGGCCGCCAGGTTCACACTCACAAATCCGTCAGGCGCTATCGCCACGGTTGTACTGTCGGCCGTCACTAGCTGGCCGCTTGCCGTAGTAAACGACGGCCAGCTCACCATCAGTGTTCCTGTGCCAGGCTGACCGTTCGCCAGATACACCGTCCCTTGAACGGTCGTTGTGCTGATCGCCTGCGCGTCTGCCGCCTGTCCCGGCAAAACGCCCATCAGGCACACCGCTATCGACAACAATCCCATCCATCCGCCGGCGCTGAACAACTTGTGATTTGTGAGCTTCATCTGTCTCTCTTCTTTCTTCCAGGAATCACGCCAAAGAGTTATTCCCTCCTTGCCGTCATCTCCGCAATTTCTTGTCTTCAGGAGCAATGAACCGCGGGCCGAACCTCAGCCTGTCGTTGAAATTCGCTAACTCGCCAACTCCGCAAAGCGGAGGCTAACTTGCCGGGTGCCCCACCTTCGGCGCGTCTTTGTTTTTGCGCCTAAGGTGGAAATCGAGAAATCCCAACCCGCCTTCGCTAACTTGCTGACTCGCCAACTTGCCAACTCCGCGGAGCGGAGGCTAACTCGCTTCCTTTGTTTATTTCCGTTGCTGTTCAATCGGGCCCAATCGTCAGCCCCTCAATCCGTGTCATCCGACGCTCTACTCATCGTCCGGTTCGGGTTCGGGGCCTTTCCACTGCGGCTCCGCAGCCAGCTTCTCGGCATAACTGCAAAGACGCTCCATCACGACTTCGTCCTCGCAATCAATTTGCCCGTCCGCAAGCGCAAGGAGCAGCCTTGCGCACGTTGCGTTGCCCTTTTTCGCGTTCTCGGTCAAGCCTTTCGTTATCGCGTTGCTGTTGTCCTCCAGGGCCTTGTCAGCCTCCGCCGCCATCTTTGCTGTTCCGCGGCTAACTTTCTTCTTCTCGAGCCCTGTCCCGGACGGTTTCTTAACCACCGTCTGCCTCTGTCTTCCCAACACCATCTGTCCGCCAATCCCGTCCCACCAATCCGCGGCCTTGCATTCTTCTCCGTAGAAAGGGAAAGGGGTGATTCCTTGTGGGAACCACCCCTGCATCCTCCGAATTGGTTTCGTCGCGAACCGAAATACTCAGCAGCTTCGTCCTTCTCTGAAAACCGCCTTGCAAAGTCCTCGCAGTTCCGCGTCAACTCGGAAAATGTTCTGATCTCTTCCAGATCTTGTCTGATGCCATTCTGCCTTGCGCTGCTTCCGACGCTTCCATCCGCAGCCTTTCAATAAGACAAAACGTCCATCCGCCCCCTGAAAATACTCTCAGTCTCTCCCCACGCTTCCGAATCAGCGGAGGTGGTCCGAAAAAACCAAGAAAGCCTCACCCACGCTCTCCTGCCGTCTCATTCCTCTTTATTCCTCGTTGAATGTTCTTAGCTTAACCAATCTCCCCGAAATTTCCTGCAATCCAAAAACAACTTATTTCTCCCTTTCTTTCAACCACTTAACTGCACGTCTCCATCCTCAAATCTTTGACACGGGGCTCGAACAGGAGCATGCAATTACCAAAACAAAGCGTCACACACGCCTTGCACCAAATGTTCTACGATATCCCGGTGACCTCTCCTGCCCACCACACTCCCACTCTGCTCGTACACGGAGGCGCATGGGCCATCCCCGCCGACGCGGCTACCGCCCATCAGGCCGGTGTCCGCAAAGCGCTTGAAACCGGCTATGCCGTTCTTTCCCGTGGCGGATCTTCCATCGATGCGGTCGAAGCCGCGGTCACCGTCCTCGAAGACGACCCCACTTTCGACGCCGGCCGGGGCAGCTTTCTCACCTCTGACGGGCGCGTCCAGCTTGACGCCCTTCTCATGGACGGTGGCCGCATGAAGGCTGGCGGCGTGGCCTGCGTCGAACGACTTCGCAATCCCATTCAGGCCGCCCGCTTGGTCCTCGAACACAGCCAACACGTCTATTTCGTCGGAGCTGGAGCCGAGCAGTTTGCCCAGGCCCATGGCATGGCCCTCATCGACAACGCCGAGCTGGTTCTCGACCGCGAGCGTGAGCGCCTCGTCCATGCTAAGTTCCGCGAATCTGCTGGCTTCGGCGACAACACCTTCTCCGGCCTGGATTCGCCTCTGCTTCCGGTCCTCCACGACGACAAGAGCCCGGAGACAGCAGTTGTTGACGACCCCGCCCGTTTCACCAGTCACGACACCGTCGGCGCCGTCGCTCTCGATGCCCGCGGCAATCTCGCCGCCGCTACCTCCACCGGTGGCACTCTCAACAAGACTCCCGGCCGCGTCGGCGACTCCTCCCTCATCGGTTGCGGCTGCTATGCCGACAATCTCTCCGCCGCCGTCTCTCTCACCGGCTGGGGCGAACCCATCATGAAGCTCGTCCTCGGCAAATGGGCCACCGACCGCGTCGCTAGCGGTGCCGCCCCCGAACTCGCCGCCCGCGAAGCCATCTCTTATCTCTTCAACCGTCTCGGCGGCCACGGCGGCATNNATCCTCCTCGGTCCCGACGGCCGTTTCGGCTTCGCCCACAACACCCCCGCCATGGCCTGGGGCCTCGCCACCCCCGCCGGTCTCCAAACCGGCCTCACCATCTAGCTCCAGCCTCCCGTCTCGCTGACCCGCTGACTTGCTGACACCGCCAACTCCGCTGCCTTTGCAATAATCTCCTTATGCTCGTCCTCGCCTCATCCTCGCCTCGACGCCGCGAACTCCTCACACAGGCCGGCTTCTCCTTCGAGGTCCATCCCGCCCACATCCCCGAGGATCCCCGCCCCAACGAAGACCCCATCGCCTACGTCACCCGCCTCGCCCGCGAAAAAGCCCAGGCGGTCTTCCGCGAATTGGCCCTGTGTCAGGGCACGACTTTAGTCGTGCCGCAAACGCACCAAAAGGAGCCGGGGGCTTTAGCCCCTGAAGTAGTTCTTCCGGAAACTCTCACCGTCCTCGGCGCCGACACCACCGTAACCCTCGACAATCACATCCTCGGCAAGCCCGAAAACCCCGCCGACGCCGCCCGTATGCTCCGTCTTCTCTCCGGCCGCACCCATCGCGTCATCACCGGCGTCGCCGTCGTCACCGCCGCACACACTGAAGTCGCCTCCGAATCCACCGCCGTCCAATTCCTTACCCTCTCCGACGAAGAAATCGCCGCCTACATCGCTACCGGCGAACCCATGGACAAAGCCGGAGCCTATGCCATCCAGGGTCGTGCCGCTCGTTGGATTCCCCGCATTGAAGGCGATTACTTCAACGTCGTCGGCCTTCCCATTTCCCTCGTCTCCAGCCTCCTTGAGTCCCTCCTGCCCGCCGGTTCGCTCACTCGCCAATAACCGCCTGCCCCCGCTGCTCACAAGTTACATTGACAGGTGATTGCAGTCACAGCCTTGCCCGTGGCCTGGGGGGACCATCTTTGGCAGCATCGAGATGCAGCTATGCCGACCTCTGTGATGGCTCTGCTCGCGTTGATGGTATTTGGCGTTCTAGGAATACTGCTAATAACAACGGTGATCCTGGAGCGCTCGGTGCGCGTGCGCGCGGCGAAACGAAACGCCGCACATCCTTGTGACAACCGCTGTGGCTTCCGGCGCTGGAAACCCCTTCACCCGAAGCCTCGATAATCGCGCAGTGGCGGCGCGGAATCCGCCCGAAAAGGAGAAAATTCATGCCTGATGTCCTAGATAAGAAAGCCGATCTGGCTGGGCCGGGTATCGGCGATTACAAAGAATTGGAAAAAATCCTGCCGCATGATTACCGTTCCCTGCTGACTCCGAAAGAGACCCAGCAGGCCATTTCCCAGGTCAAACGCTATATCGAAGACAACCTGTGCAAGGAACTCAATCTGATGATGGTCGAGGTGCCGCTCATCGTCGATGTCGAGAGCGGCGTCAACGACATGCTGGATCGCGATGGCTCGCGCACGCCCATCCAGTTCCATATTTCAAACGATCGCGACCTTCATCCCATCGACGCGCAGGTCGTGCAAGCCGCCACCAAGTGGAAACGCCCCGCGCTCAAGCAATTCAATTGCCAGGTCGGCGAGGGCATCTGCACCGACATGCGCGCCGTTCGCAAAGACTATTTTCTCGATCACGACCATTCCGCCTACGTCGATCAGTGGGATTGGGAGCGCGTCATGACCGCCGATCAACGCAACCTGAAGTTCCTGAAGGGGGTTGTTGGCAAGATATGGAAAGTGATCGTCGGAGCGGAAAGGTTTGCCCTATCCCTGTTCCCGCAATTGAAAGACCCGCGCTATCCTGAATTGCCCGAGAAGCTGACCTTCCTGNNGAGACCGGCAAAGACACGCACGGCCTCAATGGCGACATTCTCGTATGGAACTCGGTCACCAAGCGTCGCCATGAACTCACCTCGATGGGCATCCGCGTCACCGCCGAGACCCTGAAAAGACAGCTTACGATGTCCAAACAGTTGGACTTCATGCAGCTGCCCTATCACAAGGCGGTCCTGAACGAACAGATCCCGCTTTCGATCGGCGGAGGAATCGGCCAGTCGCGTACTTTGATGCTGCTGCTCCGCAAAGCCCATCTCGGAGAGGTAAGCGTTACGGTCTGGCCGAAGATCCTGAAAGAGATGTGCGCCGAGAAGAATATTTTTGTGTTGGAGTAACGTCTTGCAGCTTCCACAGGGCAATCGCATGAATATTATTTGTTGCCGAATCGGGCTCCTTTTACCCTCTGCGCAGCCCAGTCTCTGCGTGCCTCCCAGCGGGAGGCGGCGAGAATAGCCCAGGGCGAAGCCCTGGGAATGCGCTTCAGGAGGATGAACCCGCCCCGTCGGGGCGGAACGAATCCTGTTGATGAACAGGATCGCCGTTCATACAATCGCCTTACGGCCTCCAGCCCCACACACTCGCGTTTTTTGCAAATGTGTGGGGCTCCCGGCTCGCTCCGGCAGCCCCGGTTGAAAATCCGTCCGCACCGTTTATCCCAACCGCTGCTAACCAAAAATTATCCGTTCAAACAACTTTTTCCTCGGAACAGGAATCTTTCCCCCTCGCCCAGAATCAAAGAAAGTGCAATTCATCCTTCCTGACGGAGTTCTCGCTATGACCATATCCGCTATTGAAGTCAATCACTTGAAGCAAGCGCCCGCAGCCGAAGGCGTGTTGCCTGCTGTGCTTGGCCGCTGGAGCGCGCGCTCCTTTGCCGGCCGCGATGTCAGCCCCACCGACCTGCGGAAGGTCTTCGAAGCCGCCCGTTGGGCCGCTTCTTCCTACAACGAACAGCCCTGGCGCTTCCTTGTTGGAACGCGTAACTCGATGACATATAAGAAGATATTTTCCACACTCATCGGCTTTAACCAGAGCTGGGCAGGCGCGGCGCCGGTCCTGATTCTCGGTACAGCCAATACCAAATTCAGCCACAACGGAACAGACAACCGCAATGCTCTCTATGACTTGGGAGCAGCCACCTCCTATCTCACGCTGCAAGCTGCCGCGCTCGGCCTTACCACTCACCAGATGGCCGGCTTCGACCCGGTCGCCGCCCGCCAGGCCCTTGAAATCCCAGAGGATTACGCCCTCGGCGCAGTCATCGCTCTCGGCTATCAGGGCGAACCCTCCGCCTTGACCAACACGGATCTCATCGCTCAGGAAACCACTCCCCGTACACGTAAACCATTGAATGAGTTCGTCTTATCGTTCTGGGGCGAGCCTGCCAATTTGGGCTGATTTTGCCCCCGGCAAAGTCTTCCAAAGTCACTGCCCCGGCTCCCGCGCTAGAGTAGAGCCGGGGGAATTATCTTGACCAGCACGCGCCTTATCCGTAAGAAACCCGTCCACCGCACCAGCCATCACAGCAACCCATCGCGGCTCAGACGGCTCGGCTGGCGTGGCCGGTTGATTCTCTCCTCTATCTTGTTGATTTTTGGCCTCCTCGGCTGCGGAGTGGCTGCCCGGCTGCTGGCGCCCACCTCCAACACCTCGCTCACCCGCTTTGACGCCATCATCGTACTGGGCACGCCAGCCGACAGCGACGGCAACCCCACGCCTACGCAGTTGAATCGCGTAACCGAGGGGGTGCGCGAGTATGAGCGCGGCATCGCGCCCAGGCTGATTATGACCGGCGGTGCGGCGCACAACAGCTTTGTTGAAGCGCGCGTCATGGCGCGAACCGCCCACGCCCAGGGCATTCCGGA
>PLOI01000092.1:17175-21328 GCA_003142015.1 Acidobacteriaceae bacterium
GAGGAATTGTAGCCCGCCCAGCGTTGTCCCTTGCCGGTATCGTCCTGTAAGCTGAAATACGATGCCTTTCTCAGTAAGATTTTCCGCCGCTCTTGCCGCCGCAGCCGTCCTGGCTTTGTCTTTCGCACCCCGCACCCAGGCGCAAACCACCGCCTCGCCCACGGCCGGCAATGGAACCTACATTGCCAGCGATCCGCTGGCCGGTGTGCGCTACGACAACCGCTACGATGTCTCCCTCGGCATGGCCTACGACCACATGAAGGCCGGCGCAAATGTGCTCCAGGGAGCTAACCTCGGCGGACTCGATCTCTCCGCTTCTTATTGGCTCCTCAAGCACTGGGCCGTCGAAGGCTCGGGCCGTTACTACCTGGGCACTAGCGGTGTGGGCAATGCCGGCGTCACTGTCCACGGGCCATTCGTCAGCGAGCAGTTCTTCGTTGCAGGCCCTGAGTGGCTGGGTCCGCACAACAAGCACGGTGCGCTCAGCGCCCACGCCCTTTTCGGCGGAGCGCATTTTGATTCGCATACCTATCCGGACACGGCGCAACAGGTTAATTTCTACAGCAACCAGGTTGCCCCCGCTGCCATCATCGGCGGTCACATGGACCTGAACCGCTCGGCCCACTGGGTCTTCCGCATCACGCCCGACGCGGTGATCACCCGCTATAGCACCGCCTCCACGCCAAACGTTACTCAGACCGATGTCAACTTCGCCATCTCGATCGGCATCGAGTACAAATTCAAGAAGAAGCGGTAATCCCCCACGCCCTTCGCTGGCAGTGCAATCGCATGAATGCTTCTTGTTGGCATGGAGGTTTTTGCTGTTCGTGCCGGTCTATAGCCGTGGCTCCTCCCGGAGGGAGGGGATGAGAATAGCCCAGGGCCGGGCCCCCACGGACAGGTCTTCGTCCATGGGGTGGCAGGGTGAAACCCTGGGACTCCAATCTCCCAAAGTCGTCCGAGAGCTGCATCCCTTCCGGCAATCCTTGTAGACAAACTACCCCCGGGCGATATGCTGTACTGGATAGCGGCGCTTCCTGCCCCGGTCGATAGCTCTTCGGGCGCGGATGGCTACAAAGGCAGGGTCCTATGGACATGAGAGATACGCTTGGAGTATTGCTTGCGGGCGGCGCGGGAGAACGCCTCTTTCCCCTCACGCGCGATCGCGCCAAACCTGCTGTGCCCTTCGGCGGTCACTACCGCATCATCGACATCACCCTCTCCAACTGCATCAATTCCGGTCTGCGCAAAGTCTTCATTCTCACCCAGTACAAGGCTCTCTCCCTCAACCGGCACATCCGCGAAGGCTGGACCGGCATTGTGGCACAGGAACTCGGCGAGTTTTTCGAGCTGATGCCGCCCATGCAGCGCACCGGCTCCAACTGGTATATGGGCACCGCTGATGCCGTCTATCAGAACATCTACTCCATAGGCAGCGAACAGCCGAAGTACGTCATCATCCTCAGCGGCGACCACATCTACAAGATGGACTATAGCCGCATGTTGGAGTACCACAAGGAAACCAGGGCCGATGTCACGCTGGCCACGCTGCCCATTCCGCCCGATGACGTCAAGCAGTTCGGCGTAGTCGAGGTCGGCCAGAACGCTGAGATCAGGGGCTTCCAGGAAAAACCCGCCTCCACCAGCTTTCGCTCGCCGTTCAACCCCAAGGCCGTGGATGCCTCCATGGGCATCTACATCTTCAACACCGAGGTATTGCTGAAGGCGCTGATCGCCGACGCCGAAGACCCCGACTCAAAACACGACTTCGGCCATAACATTCTGCCCAATATGCTTGGCAAGAAGAAGATGATGGCCTACAGCTTTGTGGACGAGAACAAGCAGCAGGCGCTCTACTGGCGCGACGTCGGCACGCTCGACGCTTATTACGACGCCAATATGGACCTCTGCGCGGTTTCGCCTGTCTTCAACCTCTACGACAAGAACTGGCCCATGCGCACCCGTGTGCGCCAGTATCCGCCGGCCAAGTTTGTCTTCGGTGAGCCGGGCCGCGCCGGCATGGCGGTCAACTCGGTGATTACCGCCGGCGTCATCATCTCCGGCGCCACGGTCTCCAACTCCGTGGTCTCGCAGGATGTGCGCGTCAACTCCTACTCCACCGTGGACGCCAGCATTGTCTTTTCCCACGTCAACATCGGCCGTCACTGCCGCATTCGCCGCGCCATCATCGACCGCCATGTCCACATTCCCGAGGGCACCGTCATCGGCTACGACCCGGTCGAGGACAAACGGCGCTACTTTGTCACCCCCTCCGGCCTGACCATTGTCACCCGCGACGCTTCGCTCTTCGAAAACCCCGTCGATCCAGACTTCCAGCTACGCTACTAGCCGGGTGCCCCATCCTCGCCGCGTCTTTGTTTTTGCGGCTAGGGTGGGATGCCGAGTACCCCAAGTCCAGGTTTTCAGACCTTGTATCTTCTCCACAGAGGCCGGGTGCCGGGTGCCCCAGGTCCGGATTTTCGGACCTGGGAAAGAACAACATTCCGGGTGCCCCATCAATTCCGCGTCCTTTGCGGAATAGGTGGGAAACCACAAATCTCCATGACACGGGCTTTGTCTCAGAAGAACCCATTGTTTTGAAAGGGCACGACTTCAGCCGGGTGCCGGGTGCCCCATCCATTCCGCGTCTTTTGCGGAATGGGTGGGAAAGCACGAATATTCATAGCACGGGCTTTGTATCAGCGGAAGAATCCATTGTTTTGAAAGGGCACGACTGGTAGGTCAGGGCTTTAGCCCTGACTGCCGCAAAGGCCGCAAAATCAACGCGGGCTTTACAGGCTGCGGATAAACTCGCAGAAGCTGTTTCAAATGGCCGCTTTGCATCAGGGCACGACTTTAGCCGTGCCGTAAATACAACAAAACAATAGAGAGCTTCAGCCCCGGAGGGATGTTTTTCTCCGAATTTGTCCGAGAATCGCAGTTTTCCGCAGCCTGTTCAGCCCCTGATTCAGGTTTTCCCGGCACATGACCCCACCATTTCGATTCATCTGACATTGCCTGACCCACGTGAGAGCGGCATGCGTCATGCGAAATCTCCGCCGCATTAGCGCCCAGGCAATGCGGCGGAGAAAAGCTGCTAATTCGCGATGCTATAGAACATTGGCGTCTTTGTTGTGTCCGTACCAATGAATCCCGCCAGATAAATCTTGCTCCCATCGTCCGAGACAAGAACGCCGGATGCAAGGAATCCAGTCGGCAGCGCCGGGTTCGGTGTAATCGTGGTCGCCGCGTAGGACGATGTCGTACTGATCGATTGCAGAGTCGTCACTCCATTCGTCGTGTCCGCCGATGCCACGATAAACGCCCCGTGTATCGGGTCCGGCGCAATCATGTACGGATTCCCGGTAAGCGCGACAGAGCCGAGCGTCGGCCCCACCCCCGGCCACGAAAGCACATTTCCGGAACTGATGGTTAGAAAATCAAGCACGTTATCGTTATCGTAAGACGACAGCAGCCCGACCGTCCCCGCCGCGCTTCCTGACCCTCCAAGAATGCGCAGCGGCCATCCGCCTTTTGCGGCCGGTTCAGGCGTGGCAGCAGCATTCGCAGTCAGTACCGTTCCGAGCGGCGTTATGTTGCTGAGAGTGACCGCGGTGCCATCGAGGCCCAGGCTATTGTTGAAGAGGTGCACTGTCGTGTCTCCTCCCGAATAAACGACAATGGCGTCCGCACTATTCACCGTCGCCGCGTCGATCGCGTAAGGACCGTTGCCTGCTGCGACAGTAGAGATGGTTCCCAGCCCTGTGGTTGTTGAGATTTTGAACTGCCCGACGTATCCAGCACCCGGCTCGGTCACGTAGCCGTAACCGTTTCTTGCCACAATTGTCGCAAGGTCAGTTCCATTGCTGGCAATAATCCCTGTGTTTGCGTTGCCGGTCGTTGAATTGACCGCTTGAAAGGCTACATCCGAAAGCACGGCTCCAGTCCCGCTAGTTCCGCCGTCAACCGTGATAGAGGAATCCTGTGTTACGTCTGGGCCTACCAGCGAAGCAGTTCCCTCATTCGCCCCGGTTGAAAGTAAAAACTCCTGGATAGCGAACACATACCCTGGGTTAAAGTACGCCGTCGTCCCAGCCGGATTCTCCACCAACTGCTGCTGATCGGTGGTTATCGCCACCCAGGCCGTGTTGCA
>PLOI01000094.1 GCA_003142015.1 Acidobacteriaceae bacterium
ATGCACCGCGCCGAGGTGAACAATATCGGCAGATCGCGACAGAGCGGCGAGCCCTTCAACGTGCCCCAACTCGACGCGCTGATCGACGCCAGCCGCGAGTGCTGGGACATGGCACTGGGTTATGGCGAGCGCTACGGCTATCGCAACTCCCAGACCACAGTTCTGGCGCCCACGGGCACTATCGGCTTCATGATGGACTGCGACACCACGGGCATTGAACCCGACCTGGCCCTGGTCAAGTACAAGAAGCTGGTGGGCGGCGGCATGATCAAGATTGTCAACAACACCGTTCCGGAAGCTCTGTTCAAGCTGGGCTATTCCGCCGACGAGGTGCACGGCATCGTCAGCTATATCGACGCCACCGGCACCATCGAGGGCGCGCCGGGGATCAAGCCCGAGCACCTGGCCGTCTTCGATTGCTCGTTCAAGCCCGCCAAGGGCACCCGGTCAATTCAATATATGGGGCACATCAAGATGATGGCCGCCGCGCAGCCGTTCCTTTCCGGCGCCATCTCGAAGACCGTCAACCTGCCTCACGAGGCCACCATCGAGGAGGTCGCCGAGGCCTATGCCGAGAGCTGGCGCCAGGGCATCAAGGCCGTGGCCATCTACCGCGACGGGTCGAAGGGAACCCAGCCGCTGAATACGAGCATGGACGCCAAGCGTGAGCCCTCGCCGCTGGATGCCGCCGGGGCGCGCGTGCTGGCTCAGTTGGCTGCCGGCGAGCCCGCCGCCGAGGCCGATCTAACGGCTTTGGAAAACGGCATCGGCGATACAATCGAGGTCTCGACCAGGCCGGTCATCGCCGCCGCCGCTGCCTTCCAGGCCGCATTGGAGGAGATCGCCAAGGCTGCTGCCGTACCCGTGCTGCAACCCATGCCTGAAGCCGCCCAGGAGGCCTCGGCCTCCGCGCAGGATCTCAACGGACCGCCCCGCGCCGTCCGTCACCGCCTGCAGGACGAGCGCGCATCAATCACGCACAAATTCTCCATCGCCGGCCACGAGGGCTACATCACCGTAGGCCTGTATCCCAGCGGGCAGCCGGGCGAAATCTTCATCAAGATGGCGAAGGAGGGTTCCACGGTCTCCGGCCTGATGGACGCCTTCGCTACCTCCATTTCGCTCGCCTTGCAGCACGGCGTTCCTCTCAAGGTTCTCTGCGAGAAGTTCGCCCACACCCGCTTCGAGCCCTCTGGTTGGACCGGCAACGAGCAGATTGGCTACGCCAAGAGCCTGATGGACTACATCTTCCGCTGGCTGCATCTGCGCTTCCTCTCCGGCCAGCAACTGTCGCTGTTTGCCAGCCTGGCTCCTCATGCGCCGGAACTGCCCACGCCGCCCAGCCTGATCCCTGAGACCGAGCCTGAGTACAACGAGCTTTCGAATAGCCAAATGGCCCGGCTGGCCAAGGAGGTAGCCGAGCGTCTCAACAGACTCGGCGGCTTCGGAACAGGCCATGGTAGCGGCGGCGGCATCGCTCCTGAAACGCAGGTCGCGTCGCCAGCTGAGGAGAACCCAACCCGCGGACTGAAGATGGAGGACCGCGGCATTTATCACACCGCTCAGGCCATGGGCGAGATGTACGTAATGGGTGACGCGCCCAGTTGCTCGGTCTGCGGCTCCATCATGACCCGCAACGGGAGTTGCTACCGCTGCATGGAGTGCGGCTCGACAAGCGGTTGCAGCTAGAGAATTTTCACGGCTTCCGTAAAGCGGGCATTGTGCTATCCCACCCTTGCGACAAAACGCGTCGCGAGGGTGGGGCACCCGGCTTTTTAGTCCTTCAGTACTTGGTCGATCGTTTCGATATCGACTAATCCATTGCATCCGTAAATTGCGGGAAGCACGCGATCGGCGGGATAGGTTCGCCGCAACTCGGCGACCTTTTCCGTGCCGCAGCGGTAGGCCGGCAAATACATCCGGCCCAGCAAGGGATGGCGTCCCCATGCGCCGGACAATTTATCAGCGCGCTCTTCCGTCACCAGGAAATCGCGCCGCAGCGTGGCCGCCACTTCCGGCTGCGGTTTTCCTTCACCCCAGGTGAGATAAGACGACTGGTTCTTGGCGTCGTCCTGCAACAGGGCCAGCAGCACGCCGATCTGCAGGTCTTCGTCCGGCAACTGGTCCACTTCGGTGACGCCATGCGCAATCAGAATCGCGTTGTTGGCGATGCCCTCGAAGAGCGTGGCGGCGCGGGTGTTCATGGTGAGGATAGTGGCCTCGAAGCCGGCTCTTCCGCGCACGTACAAGTCTTGCAGGTAAGCGAATGTGGTGACGTGGCCCGGCACAACCTCGTGGCTCACGAGCTGCTCGAACTCCGGATAGGAAATCTGTAACGAAGCGTTGATCTCGTAGTTGGCTTCGTATTGCGGAGAGTCGTCGGCGTTGCGCGCGCGACCGATATAATTCATCGAGCCGGAAAACCAGGCGTCCTTGATGGGCTGGAAATCGATGTTTGCCCGCGGCACCCTCGCCAGTTCCTTGGGAAGATAGGGCGACAGGTGCTTGGCGCTGAGACTATCAAAACGCGCGATCACGGCCGCGCTCAGAGCGCGCACCGTGGCCATGGGGGCCACACGCTCACGGCGCCATGCATCGACAGCCTCGAGCAGCTCGCCGGCATTGGCCGATACATAGCCGGCGCGGCCCAGCAATTCTGCAACACGCTCGCGCTTCTTCTCCGGCTGAGAAGGCTCGGGCGGCCTGGCCGTTGACGCTTCGACGCACCGCGCATAGGGCACGGCATCGCCCTTGCCTGCGACTTCCATAGCCAGATCCCACATGGTGTCGAGAGAATCCGCCATTCCGGTCAAATAGGCCTGGCGCAGCCCGCCCATCTTTTTCGCTTCCTGGCGAACTCCGTCGATGGCTGCGGGCAGGTCAACCGCGCGCAAGTATTCTTCGACGGCCTCGCGATTCTTGACCGATACGCCGCCGGATTGCCGCAGTTGCGCCGCGGCCGGATGCGTGTAGACGGCGGGCAACGGGAAATCGGAAAACCATGAATCGGCGATGAAGCGGCCCACGCCAGAGGGATTCATCACGTCACCACCCCAGAGCGTGTCAATGCCTAAAACAGCGTCAGCGATAAACTTACTTGCTTGATCCATCATTTACACCTTTTCCTTTTTCGTGGAACGATACCAGACGTAGAAACAGAGGCATACAAACAACAGCGCGGAAACCGATTGAGAGACAGCATCATTTGAATAAAACGGAGTGGTGATCCGATCCGCGCTATACCATGGGAAGAGGTGCAGAGCCGCGCCAAAGACGCCGCCGAGCGCGCCGCCTGCCATCAGTCCTGAGGCCAGAATAACGCCGCGCTCACGAATTCTGCTCCCTTGTTCGCCGCCGGTTTTTTCCGAGCGCCGGTTAATGAGGTGTGAAAGGATACCGCCGGCCAGCACTGGCGAGGTGAGCTCCAGCGGCAAGTAGATTCCGAGGGCAAAGACCATGGAAGACTTGCCCAGCATCTCCAGGATTATCGTGATAATGGCGCCGATGCCAAAGAGCATGTAGGCAACCGGTTGGCGGCTCATGAATCCCACCACCAGGGCCTTCATGATGGCCGCCTGCGGCGCAGGCAGAAAGCCGGGGCCGGTATCTCCGAATTGATAGACCTTGGCCAGCAGGACGATGGTCAATCCGGCGGTTATGGCGGCGGCAATGACGCCGATGAACTTTACTTTCTGCTGTGCGGCGGGCGTGGAGCCGAGCCAGTAACCGGCCTTCAGGTCGGTGATGAACTGGCCGGAGACGCACAAGGCGGTGCATACCATTCCGGCGATAGCCATCACGAAAAACATTCCCGTGTCGCCCGAGAGACCAAAGTTCAATAGCACCACAGCGGAGATGATGATGGTGAGCATGGTCATGCCGGAGGCGGGATTGTTGGCCGTGGTAGCAATGGCGTTGGCGGCCACAGAGGTGAAGAAGAAGGAGAAGATCAACGTGAGTACAAGGCCGAGAGCCAATACTGTCCAGGAGACCTGCAGGCGGCCAAAGAAGATGGCCACTGCGATGGAACTTACGACCACGCCGAGAAGAATGGAGATGATGGAAATATCGCGGTCAGTGCGCTCCGGGGCAGCAGCTTCGCCGTGGCGGAAGGTGCGCAGCGCGATGCCGAACGAGCCCGCGACCACGCGCAGCGATTTGAGGATGCCGATGATTCCGGCCGTAGCGATGGCTCCCACGCCGATGAAGCGCACGTAGTTGCGCACGATCTCCGCCGCAGTCATCTGCGCGATGGGAATTGCGGAGGGATAGACAGCCGTGTTGATGTGGCTGCCAAAGTACCAGATCAAAGGGACCAGCACGAAGCTGGTAAGAACGCTGCCGGCGCAAAAGACCATTGCGCTGCGCAAGCCCATCACATAGCCCAAGCCGAGGATGAAAGTGACGGCATCGAATTTGAAAACCATGCGGCCCTTGTCGGCGAGGGAACGCATCACGGGCACGAATTGGAAGTCTAGATACTCCTTCCAGACATGGAAGGTGGTGACGAAGAAGTCGTAAGCTGCGGCGATGCCGGTTGCCTGAAGGAGCAGCTTGGCCTGCGAGCCGCCTTTTTCGCCGGTGACGAGCACTTCGGTGATGGCGGTCGCTTCGGGAAACGGCAGTTGGCCGTGCATCTCGCGCGTGAAGTAGCGGCGCAGCGGAATCAGAAAGAGTACGCCCATGCAGCCGCCGGCCAGGCAGATAAATATGGTCTGCACCGGGTGCGGATCGAGGTGAAGAATGTAGAGTGCGGGCAAGGTGAAGATGGCGCCAGCCACCACGCTGCCGGAGGCTGCGCCGATGCCGGTGATGATGACATTTTCAAGCAGCGAGGTGCGCCGCTTGTATACGCGCGCCAGTCCGATGGCGAGGATGGAGATGGGGATGGCGGCTTCCATCCCCTGGCCGACCTTCAGTCCCGAATATGCGGAAGCGATGGAGAAGATTATGCAAAGTATCACGCCCCAGAGGATTGACCTGAACGTCAGCTCCGGCTCATTGGCCGCTGCGGGAATGATGGGCTGGAAAGATTCGCCGGGTTTCAGCGGGCGGTACGCATTTTCTGGAAGAGAGGTTGGTTCGTTTTCGTTCATCAATCTAAAATCCCCTGTCGGAGGCGATCCCTGGCCCGGTTCCAAGGGCATCCTGGCGGATGCCAATTCAGACCGGCTTTGGGTTCACTTAAAGCCCGCAGTACACCATACACTCTACCAACGGCCCGGAGTCAAATCGGGCGGGAATGGGAGCATTTGGCTGGAGGCTATCTCGTCTGAAAGGCAGGCACTTGCGCGCCTTTACGGCTTGCGGCTGATGGCGGGGGATTTGGTGACGGCCGACTGCTTGCGCAGCGGCACTATGGCTCCGGCGCCGGGCGCGGCCTGAGAGAAGCGTGCCAGCATTTCGGTGCGCACGTACTCGACGAAGCTCTGCATCTGGCGATTCATCTCTTCCATGCGCTCGCGCATCTGCAGGATGATGGCGATGCCGGCAATGTTGACGCCGAGGTCGCGGGCGAGGTTAAGAATGAACTCGAGGCGCTCGATGTCTTCGTCGGTGTAAAGGCGGGTGTTGCCCTCGGTACGCGACGGCTTCAGCAGGCCCTCGCGCTCATAGAGGCGCAGGGTCTGGGGATGGATTTCATACATCTCGGCTACCGCCGAGATCATGTACGCGCCTTTGGACTTGCGTTTTGCGGCCATTGTCTTTCCCGAATCAGATTACCTTAATTCGTACGCGCAGTGCTCCTTGAATCGACGGCTCTACAGCTTATCAAAGAGCGCGACGCGCGGGTCGTGGTCGTTCAGCCGGGCCAACTCGCGCATGATTTCGCGGCTGCGCTCGTCGGCGAGCGTGGGCACCATTACTTCGACGGTCACAATCTGGTCGCCGCGCTGGCCGGCGTGCTGCGCGTTCTCCACGCCTCGCTCTCTCATGCGCAGCTTTTGCCCGCTCTGCGTGCCGGGAGGAATCTTCAACTGCGCACGGCCGTCGATGGTGGGAACGTCCACCTTTGCTCCCAACGAAGCCTCGGGCACGGTTACCGGAACGGTCAGATGAATGTCGTCGCCCGAGCGCGTGAAGACCGGATGCGTGCCGGTGCGGACAATGAGAAACAGGTCGCCGGGCGCGCCGCCGTTCTCCCCGGCGTTACCTTTACCTTGCAGGCGAATCCGCTGGCCGTCGCGCGTGCCGGCCTTGATGCGAAACTCGACCGCCTCGCTACGGCTGACCAGGCCTTCGCCGCGGCAGGTGGCGCAGACATTGGCCGTGTGCCCCGTCCCGTTGCACCGCGGGCAGGGAATGTTGAACTTCATCCGCCCGCCCATCTGCGTCACATGGCCCGTGCCGTTGCACTCCGGGCACTGCGTGAGCCCGCCACTGGACGCCTGGCCGTGGCAGGTGGGGCATACCTCCTGGCGATGCACGTCGAGCCGCGCCTGGCCACCGCGGATGGCGGTCCAGAAGTCTACCGTGGCCTGATATTCGAGATCGGTGCCCGGCTGCGGACCGCGCGGACGCTGCGGCTGTTGCGCGCCCGAGAACATGCCGGAAAAGATGTCCTTGAAGCTGCCCCACGACTGCGAACCTGCTCCCGCTTGCTGGCTCGGATGCGTCCCCGGACCACTTTGGAAGCCGGTGAAGTCGAAGCCGCCGAAGTCCACCGGCATGCCGCGGCCCGAACTCTGCCGCGCATAAGCCTCGGCTTGGGCGGGGTCGATCTGGTCGGAGTAGAACCCCACCTGGTCGTAGACCTTGCGCTTCTTTTCGTCGCTCAGCACGTCGTTGGCCTCGGAGATCACCTTGAACTTCTCCTCGGCCTGCTTGTCTCCGGGGTTCACGTCGGGATGATACCGGCGCGCCGCCTTGCGGAAGGCCTTGCGAATCTCGTCTTGGGTGGCCGTCTTCTTCACGCCAAGCGTGCCGTAATAGTCTTTGTTCGTCGTCGTGGGCATAGTCGCCTTTGGAATCTGTTCCTCATTACGCGTTAATAATTGTCATCCATCCTCTTGGTGCTGGGCACCGCATGTCTCGTTTCTGAGAGATGGGAAACCGCAAATCACGCAACCTGCCTGGCCTTCAAATGCCCGGTCTCCGTGCGCGGCGCGGGGAATATCTCTACCTCGATGCGGGCAATCGCTTCCTGGCTGGCCAGCGCCAGATCGTAGGACATCTGCATCTTCATCCAGAAATCTGGCGTGGTTCCAAAATACCGCGCCAGACGCAGCGCCGTATCCGCCGTAATCCCCCGGCGCTCCCGCACAATCTCCGAGATGCGCGTAACAGGCACGCGCAAGGCAAGGGATAACGCATTGGACGAAAGTCCCAGCGGCAGAAGAAAATCCTCACGCAAAAATTCGCCGGGGTGAATCGGCACGCCCCTGGCATCATGTTTTCGCGGAATACTCATAGCCGGTTCTCCTTAGTGATAATCAACAATCTCCACATCCCAAGTGTCGTTGCCGTCCCAGTGGAAGCATACCCGGTACTGACTGTTGATGCGGATGCTCCACCAGCCCTCCCGGTCACCTTTGAGCTTTTCCAATCGGTTGCCCGGAGGATTCTGCAAGTCCTCGATCGCCGAGGCGAAATCAACTGCCTGCAATCGGCGTGCCGCAACCCTGGCGATTTTCGTCCATCGCCGGCTCTTTCCGGTCAAGAAGACCGCTTCCGTCTCGTCGTCGGCAAAGGACTGAATCATGCTTAACGTTTATCGTAACACGGGAAGCGGTCAACCGCCCTGCGTTTTGCGCGCCCCGTCTCAGCTCCAAAAGCCAACCCGCCCAAGATTGAACGCCAACCGCTGTTGCTTCCCTGCAAGCCTCTTGCCGGAGTGGCCAAAGATTCCTCGGCAACGGCTCAGACAGAAACGAGTGCATTGAGAACCGTTCAGAATCCGCCAAATTCCATCGGAAAATCGTGTCAGCGAACAGGCTCTAAATAGGATTCATTGCATAATCGGTTGATAATAAACATGATATGCAAAGAATATAGTGCGACGGGTCCACAGGAATATCCCACTGAAAGATTGCGTTGCGGCTAGTCAATCAATCGGCGGCGTCGGCTTTTCTAGCGGCAGCCATGGCGAGCGGCCTGGCGGTGCCGGGCCTGGGGATGGCGTCCAGGTCTACCTTGCCTTCGGCCAATTGCATGAGGAAGTCCTGGGCAGCGAAGGCTTTCTGGTCCTTGAGCAGTTTGCTGGCGAGGATGTAGCTGCCGTCGGGCTGTTGCAGGCGAGCCTTGAAGGTGTCGGCCAGGTACGCGGGCAGAATCTCGTCGTGGATGCGGGCGAGGGCGGCTGGGTCGCAGACCGGGAATACCACCTCGCAGCGCTCGAAGAGGTTGCGCGGCATCCAGTCGGCGGAGCCCATGTAGATTTCGTCGTTTCCGCCGTTGGCGAAGTGGAATATGCGCGAGTGCTCAAGGAAGCGGCCGACGATGGAGCGGACCCTGATTCTGTCCGACAGGCCTTTGACGCCGGGGCGCAGCGTGCAGAGGCCGCGGATGATGAGGTCGATTTCGACGCCCGCCTGCGAGGCCTGGTAGAGCGCCTCGATGACCGAGGGCTCGAGCAGGGCATTCATCTTGGCGACGATGTGTGCGGGGCGTCCGGCCTCGGCGTGCTCACTCTCGCGGCGGATGAGGCCAAGGAAGCTCTCGGCCATGGTGAGCGGCGCCACCAGCAGCGGCCGGTAGTCGTCGATTTCGGCGTGGGCGGTCAGGTAGTTGAAGACCATGTGGACGCGCTCGGTTATCTGTGCGTCGGAGGTGAGCAGACTCAGGTCGGTATAGAAGCGGGCGGTGTCGGGGTTGTAGTTGCCGGTGCCCAGGTGGCAGTAGCGGCGGGTTTGGCCGTCCTCGTCGCGTCGCACCAGCATGGCCAGCTTGCAGTGAGTCTTGAGACCGACGACGCCGTGGAAGACCTGCACGCCGGCATCCTCCATGCTGCGCGCCCAGCGGATGTTGGAGGCCTCGTCGAAGCGGGCCATCAGCTCGACCACCAGCGTGGTCTCCTTGGTGGCCGCGGCCTCGATCAGCGCCCCAAAGACGGGCGAGTCGTGGCTCGTGCGATAGAGGGTCTGCTTCATCGAAACCACGGCCGGGTCTTCCGCGCCCTGTTGGATGAAATTCACCACCGGGTCGTAGGAATCGTAGGGGTGGTGGAGCAGAATGTCGTGGCGGCGTAATTCGTCGAAGATGTTGGCGGACTTCCGGCTCAGCTTGAAGGACTTTGGGGTGAAGGGCGGAAATTTCAGATCCGGCCGGTGCACGTCCTCATAAAAGAACATGAGCCGCGAGAGGTTCACCGGGCCTTCGCCGCGCAGGACCTGATCCTCGTCCAGTTCGAAGTTGACCCTCAGCCGTTCGACGATCTCTTCGTCGGCGGCGGTCTCGATCTCCAGCCGCACCGCGTCGCCCTTGCGGCGGTTGTGCAGCTCGACGCGAATGGTTTCGAGCAGCGAGCGCGCTTCCTCTTCTTCGAAGTAGAGGTTGGAGTTGCGCGTAACGCGGAAGGCGGCGCGGCACAGCACCTCGTAGCCGCGGTACATGCCGCTGAGGTTATGCGCGATCAGGTCCTGGAGCAGTAGGTAGTCGTATGCGCCCTCGGCGCCGGGCAGGCGAACAAAACGAGGCAGAGCGCGGGGCACCGTGACGACGCCCAGGACCTGAGGGCCGGAGCTGCGCCGCTTGCGCCGCAGCAGGAGCGCCAGGCAGAGAGCTTTGTTGAGCACGCGCGGAAAAGGGTGGGCCGGGTCAATACTGATGGGCGTCAGCAGTGGGTCGACTTCGCGCTGAAAGTAGCCCTGGGCGAAGGCACGGGCCTCTTCGTCCAACTCCTCCCACTCGAGCAGCCGAACGCGCTGCTTGCGCAGCTCGGGCAGAAGTTGCTCATTCCAGCAGCGATACTGGGCGTCCACGAAGCCGTGAATCTCGGCGGTCAGCACGGCGAGGGATTCGTCGGGGCGCAGGCCGTCGTAGCCCGGTTCGCGGTAGCCGTCCTCGATGCGCTGCATGAGGCCGGCCTGGCGGACTTCAACGTATTCGTCCAGGTTGTTGCCCGTGATCGCAAGGAACTTCACCCGTTCGAGCAGCGGGTTGGCCGGGTCTTCGGCCTCTTCAAGCACACGCCTGTTGAACTGCATCCAGGAGTGGTCCCTGCCGTTGAAGAGCTTTTGTTTCTGTGTCGTTCGGGCCATTGCGTCCGTTCCGTGCGCCGTAGTTGGCAGTCTACAGCTTTTTGGAAAAACAGGGAATAGGGGGCAAAGAGTATGGACCAGGGACTAGGGAATAGGGACTAGGGCGCGCGAAAAGGGCAGTGCGTGGGAGGAGAGGGGTTTTTGCGCAAAATAGGGCAGATTCGCGAAAGGGCGGTCAGCTTTCCTTGCGGTAGAGCATGTCTCGGATGGTTCGCCTTCTGGCCTCGTTCATTTCGCTCTCGGCTTTGCGGGCGTCGGAGTCCAGAGGGCTATTTTCGTCGGGTTCGGCGGACTCCGGTTCACTGCACGAGGGGCAGCGGTTGGCGAAGCCGGGTTTGTTCGGGTGCAGTTCGAACTCCTGGGAGCAAATGACGCAGGTTTTGATCGGAAAAGCCATACAAAAATATGATAACGCGAACGATTTTTCCTTGCCAATTTCGCTGCGCCGGAGTGGTGGGCCAGTTTGAATAAACTTTCCGTCAGGGATTCGGAGAGCATTACGGTAGCGAACGAGTCCCTCGGGCATGGCATAGGAATTTTGCACCGGAAGCCGCCGCTTGGGGATTTGTGCTCTCCTACCCTTGCGCTCGAAAAAAGCGCAGGGATGGGACACCCACCTTTGTGGTTCGTTCGAGGGTGGGGCACCCGGCCCCATCATAGCTCGCTACGACCCGCTCATCGCGATAGAGCCGCGATGAACGGGGCACAGCTTCTCAAGTCACAGGGTTACTTTCGGGGTTGATGAGCGGGCCACCTGCCACCCGCAGATTTGTGGTTGGTTTAAGGGCGGGCCACCTGCCGAAGTTTTGTGGTCTCCCACCCTTTCCGCGATAAAACTGCGGAAAGGATGGGCCACCCGCCTCGCTACGACCCGCTCATCGCGATAGGGCCGCGATGAACGGGGCACAGCTTCTCAAGTCACAGCTTCTCAAGTTACAGGGTTACTTTCGGGGTTGATGAGGCAGGTGGCCCCGCCATCGATTCAACTTCCTTCAATCATTAGCCAAGATGGAAAGCTGTGCCCCGTTCATCGCGGCCCTATCGCGATGAGTGGGCCGCGAAGGCTTGCCATCCACTCTGACTCGATTTCAACCGCTCCTCGAACACCGGTCGCGTAGTGGTTGAAGCTGCTCCATTGGTAGTCGCCGGGAGATGCAACCAATCCGCGCTTAACAGGCTTCCACCCCAACGCACAAAGTTCGTGCGCCGGGGACCCCGGGTTTCTGTGAATGTAGCGTATCACTTCGGAGCGAGCATCTTCGCCACGAACGTTGCGGTCAAAGTAGCGTTCTTGCCAGAACTTCTCGCGCTGGCCTCTCAGTTTGCGCGAAGTCATCTGCTTTACGGCCTTGATAAACTGCGCCACGAGGATCGCAGGCGGCTCATTGATGAGCAAATGGACGTGCTCAGGCATCAGGACGTACGCGTAGACCCTCGCCTGATGTCGTGCACGAGTCGGTTCCAGTACGGCCTCAACTGTCTCCCTGGCGCCCGGCGCATCGAGCAGAGGAAGACGGTGAAAGCAACTGAAAGTGATGAAGTGAAGAGCTTCCGCTTTCTGGAACCGTTTCAGACCATACGGCATGGCCCCATCATAGCTCGCTACNNTGAACGGGGCACAGCTTCTCAAGTCATAGGGTTACTTTCGGGGTTGATGAACGGGCCACCTGCCTCGCTACGACCCGCTCATCGCGATGGGACTGCGATGAACGGAGCACAGCTTCTCAAGTCATAGGGTTACTTTCGGGGTTGATGAACGGGCCACCTGCCAATGCACCAACGGTTTCAAACGCCTTGAGGGGCTTTCGGGCCATGGACTAACTTCAAGGCGGTTCACGGGCCGCTGTGCCGGATTGACCAGTCCTGCTCAACGGGTTGAGGATGATGATTGAACCAACTTACCTTACCCCTGAAAGGAGCCGTCTCGATGCCCTCTAAGTCCAATCTGCCGAACGACAGCCTGATTGAGCATCAGCCTATCTCTGCCGGCGCCGATGCCTTTTCCAAGCAGATGCATGGTCTGATGAATGGCCATCCCAAGGATGAGGCAGCGGTGTCTAGGGCCATCGACGACATGGACGACACGGTGGAGCTAATAGCCGCCCAACTTTACAGCATGGCCTCAATGCTGGTGGGCGAAGGCGAACAGAGCGTGCGCCTGATGGAGAGCGCGATTGCCAATGCGGAGGTCTCCGCCTGCCACGACTTGGAAGAGGCGCGCAAGAGCGCCCGGCGGGCGCTGGTTGCCGCTGCGCTCAAGCTGCTCGCCCAGCGCAACCCCGGTGGCCTGGCAGCGCCCGATGGATTGGAGCCTGCCTCAACCTGCATCGAGGACGACGATCTGGCCTCGGCCGGCATTTCGACCGCGGAACTGGAAAAGATGATCGCCGGGCCGGAGCGCGACCGGGTGCGAAGCTGGCTGGAAAGCCTGCCCTCGGCGCAGCGCACGGTTTTCGTGCTGCGCGCGGTAGCAGGGTTCACTGCCGCTGAGACGGCCACGCTGCTGCAAACGCATGGTGGAGCGCAAGCTGCCGGATGGACGCCGGAAGCGGTGCGCGAGACCTTCCGCCAGGGACTCTGCTCGCTGGCTTCGCAATTGCTGCACGCGTCGGCGGAACGGTGAAAAGGCAGGGACTAGTATCGCGACCGCGTAATCTAGTAATTGCTCCGGACACGTGCGGGCGTGGACGCCCCCACGACAGCCGGTCTCGAGACCGGCGCTACATTCCAGTCGTTACCGAATCATGCGGTCACGGTGCCAGGGAATAGGGACCAGGGACTAGGCCGGAGCGCGCAGCCCGCGCGGCCCATTCATTCGATACACTACATATACGAACCCTGCCGCCCGCTTTTCGCATCCATTAGAGAGCGAACAATTTCAGGGTCAGCAGTGCTTCACTGAGAGTCGAACAGTCTTGATGCCCTCAATTTCTTCAAACAACAGCTCGATTCGGCCCACTGCCCGCGCCCTGGCGCTGGGCCTCATGGTGCTGGCTCCAATGGTGCTGGCCGCGCAGACGCCGCCCAGCGCATCGATTCAGCCAACTGCGTCAAGCTTTCAGGGCAGCGTGGCCAAGGGCGAGGTTTCGGCGCAGGCTATTGACCTGACGCTTGACGACGCCATACAGAGAGCGCTGAAGGCCAATCTGGGCGTGATTTTGAGCAGCGCACAGACGGCAGCGGCGCGCGGGCAGAGGCTGAGCCAGTTGCAAGCCCTGCTGCCCTCGGTGGACGCCAGCCTCAAGGAAACGGTGATGCAGGTGGATTTGCCTGCGGAGGGATTGCGCATTCCCGGCTTTCCCACCATCATCGGGCCGTTTGGATTTACCGATCTGCGTGCGTCGCTGACGTGGTCGCTGATCGACGTGGCTTCGCTGCGCCACTACCTGGCCGCGCGCCACAACTTTGCCGCCGCGCAATTGTCGGCTCAGGACGCGCGCGAGCTCGTGGTGCTGGTGGCGGGCAACGCGTACCTGCTGGCGCTGGCCGACGAGACCCAGGTTGGCAGCGTGGAAGCGCAGGTAGCTACGGCTAAGATTTCGCTTGACCAGGCGGTCGCCAATCACCAGGCAGGCACTGCGCCGCTGCTGGATGAGCTGAGAGCCCGCGTGGATTACCAGTCGCTCGAACAGCAGTTGATCGTGGCTCGCAATGCTCTGGAAAAGGACAAGCTGGCCCTGGCGCGGACCATTGGGATTCCTCTGGCGCAGAGCTTCAATCTGGCCGACAAGGCTCCCTACGCGGCCTTCGACGAGATTGATGTGGATAAAGCCATCAGCGAGGCCCACGCCAACCGCAAGGATCTGGCGGCGATGGTGGAGCAGACCAAGGCGGCAGAGGAGCAGCGCAAAGCGGCCACGGCCGACCGGTTGCCCACACTCACCTTCAACGGCGACTACGGCGACATTGGCGTGAATCTGAAGACCTCGCACGGCACCGGCGACGCAGCGGGAGCGCTGAGCGTTCCGCTTTTCAGGGAGTATGGGCTGCGCGGCGAGGCTCAGGTGGCCCAGGCGCAATTGGACACGGCGCAAGCTCAGTTGAGCGACAAGAATGCGCAGGTAGAAGCCGATATACGCGACGCCCTGCTGGACATTGCCGCAGCGCAGAAGCAGGTTGAGGTTGCCCGCTCCTCGGTCGAATTAGCCAGTGAGGCGCTCAGCGAGGCCCAACAGCGTTACGCCAACGGCGTCAGCGATAATCTGGCAGTCAGCCAGGCCCAGCAATCCGTGGCCCAGGCCAACGATCAATACGTGACCAGCCTCTACCGGCACAATGTAGCCAAGCTCAGCCTGGCTCGTGCCCTGGGAGCAGGCGAGAATTACAAGAATTATCTGGGAGGAAAGTAACCGTGGCGGATTTTACCCCAACACCCCCAAACGAGCAGGACGAAGAGATTGAGAGCGCGCAGCCGCAATCCCGCCGCAGAGGCATCATCATCGCCGTGGTTGTGGTCCTCGCGCTGGTTGCCGCCGGCCTCTGGTGGCACTCGACCTATAGCGAGAGCACTGACGACGCGCAGGTGAACGGCCACCTGATTCAGGTGAGCGCGCGCATTGCAGGCCAGGTGGCCAAGGTCTACGTCGATGAGAACCAGGTGGTGAAGGCGGGCGACACGATTGCCGAACTGGACCCGGCGGATTATCAAGTCGCGGTGGAGAACGCCGAGGCCGCTCTGGCGAGCGCCCAGGCCAACGCCGCGGCGGCCAACGTGAATGTGCCCATCACCACCGTGAACACCGGCAGCAATCTGCGCTCGGCCGGCGCCGATGTGAGCGGTTCTCAGGCCGGCGTTGGGCAGGCGGAAAAGCAACTGGATTCAGCGCACGCTCGCGTGACCGAGGCCCAGGCCAACTTTACGAAGGCGCAGGCCGATCTGGAGCGCTACAAGCCGCTGGTCGAAAAGGACGTCATCAGCAAGCAGCAGTTTGACGCCGCCGTGGCCGCAGCCGACTCGACCAAGGCCGCCGTGGCCGACGCCCGCGCCAACGAGCAGGCTGCCGTCGACGCAGTGAAGGTTGCCCTCGAGCGCGAGACCCAGGCCCAGGCCGGGTTGAAGTACGCCGAGACCGGCCCGCAGCAGGTGGCCGCGCAGAGTGCCCGCGCCAAGCAGGCTCAGGCCCAGGTCGAGCAGGCCCAGGCCCAGCTCGATCAGGCCAAACTCAACCTGAGCTACACGAAAATCGTGGCTCCGGAGGCGGGCATCATCACCCGCAAGAGCGTCGAGATCAACCAGAACGTCGCCCCGGGGCAAAACCTGCTGATGCTGGTTTCTCTTGAGGGTTTGTGGGTCACGGCCAACTTCAAGGAGACGCAGCTTCGCCACATGTCCTCCGGTCAGGCTGTCGAAATCGAAGTGGATTCGACCGGCAAGACTTATCACGGCAAGGTAACTCAGATTGGCGGCGCCACCGGCTCGGTGCTCTCGCTGTTTCCGCCGGAAAATGCGACGGGCAACTACGTGAAGGTGGTGCAGCGCATCCCGGTGCGTGTCGACTTTACTGACCTGGCAAACGAAGACCCAAGCCACGAACTGAGGCCGGGATTGTCGGTCGAGCCCAAGGTAAAGGTGAAGTAAGAAACAGCCTCGAGCTTCAGGCTTTTGCCCCCGGCCTTGAAACAAAGGCTGGGGGCTTTGTCTTTCCGGTAGTTAGCGGTGCAAGGTTTCAAGGGCAGCGAAGAGTACGCGCGGATCGTGCTGGCCCTTGTAAAGCGGAGAAGGCTTCTTATCCAGTTTCAGCAGGGAATACACGGCGATCTGCGCCGATCGCACCGAGTACTCCACGGTGAACACAACATCGTCTGGAAGCTCGGCAAACTGGCCTAGGAAGGCAAGGTTTGTCGATCCCCTGGGTACGACATCGGGACGGTCTCCGGCCTTCCTCACCAGAAACTGACTTGTGACATAAGGCATCATGCAGGGAATCACGTTCGCCGTTTGAAGGATCTTCTCCTTGTGTTCATCGAACTTCAGGTGACCGATCAACTCTTCGAGAATTTCTTTCCCCGTACATTCCGCCATGGTCTTCTTGACGTACTGCCCAACCCTGTCATGGAACAAGCCGTAGCCCCAGCAGACGAAAGTGTTCTCGGGCTGACTCTTATAATATGGCTGACGATAGATAGACAGGGTAAGCAGCCAGTTAGAGTCCTTGAAAGTTATCAGGCCGCCCTTGCCTGGTTCACTTCCGCTGAACTGTTGCATCAACTGGAAGAAGGTTGGATCGTTCAACGTCACCGTGAACGACTCCCAGGAAGACTCGTCGATGTGGCTGTCGAACGCTGCCGGGTTGCCGAACTCCGGACGCCCGGCGGCAATCGTCTCCCACAGCCGCCATGCACCGCTTCGCTTTCCGCGCTCCATCGCCGGCGCCTTGGTCATCGAGCCGAAGGACTTATCGGCAGTCATGGAACCGTTGGTGACAAACACCAGGTCGCCCTTCTCCACCGGAATCTCTCCTTCGGTTCCGGAGACGGAGAATTGAATCGAACTCACGGTGATCTCACTGCCCGCGGTCTTGAAGCCCAGATTGGTCACCTGCGTCTCCATGCGGAATTCGACTCCCCTGTCTCGAAGCCAGTTGACCAGCGGAACCGCCATCGAGTCGTACTGGCTGTAACGCGTCCGTAAGATACCTTCCTGGGTATCGATGGTCGAGAAGTGATGGACGAATCTCAGCAGATAGCGCCTGAACTCGATCGCGCTGTGCCACCTTTCAAATGCGAACAAAGTGCACCATTCAAACCAGAAGTTAGTATGGAAGAAACCGGGGGCGAAACAGTCCGTAATGCGCTTTGAATCCAACATGGATTCGGGTTTCACGATTAGCGCAACCAGGTCGATGCGGTCTTTCTCGCTGAAACCCATCTTATGAAACTCGGTGATCTTTCCTTCCCCATTCACCAGCCGGGCCTTGTTATACCACAAGGCATCTTTCTCGGCCAGGTCGGTTTCTTGCTTCACCGTCAGGTTCGGGTCGCTCGCGGATGGAATGAACGAGCAAAGGTCGAAAGTGGCGTTGTACTTGTGTTCAAACATGCGGCCGCCGCTCATGAAATAGCCGTCCTTCGCCGTTCCATGCGCATCCAGGGCGCCGCCAAACTCAGTGGATTCCTCGAAGATGGTGATGTCAGCTCCGTTAATATTGCCATCGTGAATCAGATAGGCCGCGCCGGCCAGCGATGCGATGCCGCTTCCTACGAAATAGTATTTGCCCATTTCAACCTCTTACGGAGTTAGAAAAACTCCGGTCGTTGTCCGTGTAGTAACTTTCAGTCAGTCCGCTGCTTATAGCGGGGAGACCATTTCTTGCGCCCTAGTCTCAGATTCTTCCTATTCCGATCTTCAGGCCGAGCAGAATAGACCACCGGGGNNGAGGCCGAGGGGCGCGAGGTGATTCCGGCCCTGCTGGCCCATTGGCTTGAGGTTTCGGCGCCGGCGGTGACCATGGCGCTCAAGCGGCTCAAGCGCGATGGCTTTGTGGAGGTGGGCGCGGACGGCATCGTGCGGCTGACTGCGACCGGCCGCGAGACCGCCTATCGCACTGCCCTGCGCCACCATCTCATCGAGCGCATGTTGACCGAGATCTTCGGCATGGAGTGGCACGAGATTCATGAGGAGGCCGAGCGGCTGGAGCACGCGGTCTCGCCGGCCTTTGAAGCCAAACTCAAAGAAAAACTGGGCGAGGGCGGCGCCTGTCCGCACGGCAACCAGGTGTTGCCCGAGAGCCCTGCTCAGCGCAAGCAGCGCGGCGAGACCCAATTGTCGGATGCTGTCGAGGGCCAGCGTTACACGGTCATCAGCCTGCACGAGCGCGACCCCAAACTCCTGCTTTTTTTGCACAGCAACGGCATTGGTCCCGGCCAAAGTCTGCGCGTGGTGAGCCAGAATTACGACAAAACCGTTTCGATTGAGCTACCTGCGGGAATTTCGATCCTTGGCCATCCGGCGGCGGAGGCGGTCTGGCTGCGACCGGAAACTGGGCGGTAATTAAATTTAAGAGAATATGTTAACCATAGTTAACTAGTTGTGGCATACTCGTTTATATGAGCGTTACGGTCGAAGTCCCCCTGCCCGTAATCCCAGGCCTCGCGCCGGGTCCCGAGCACCAGACGCCTTCGCTGGGAGAGGTTCATGCAACGGTAAGCGTCTCACGGTCGCCGCAGTATTGGCGGCGGCTGCTGGGTTTTCTCGGTCCTGGATTCCTGATTTCCGTCGGTTACATGGACCCTGGCAACTGGGCCACGGACATTGCCGGCGGCTCGCGCTTCGGCTACACGCTTCTGTTTGTCATCATGGCCTCGAATCTGATGGCCGTCCTGCTGCAAAGCCTGAGCCTCAAGCTGGGCGTGGCTACGGAGCGCGACTTGGCGCAGCTCTGCCACCAGAGCTATGGGCCCAGGGTGAGCTTTGCGCTATGGGTCGGCGCCGAGATCGCCATCGCCGCCTGCGACCTGGCCGAGGTGATCGGCTCGGCCATTGCCCTGAACCTGCTCTTCCACATTCCGCTTTTTTACGGCGTGCTCATCACCGGGCTGGACGTGCTGCTGATTCTCGTGATCCAGCGCTGGGGATTCCGCTACGTGGAGGCGCTGGTCATCACGCTCATCGGCACCATCTTGGGCATGTTCGGCGTGCAGATGTTTCTTTCCAAGCCGGATTACTGGCCGGCGCTGCATAGCCTTTTCATTCCCTCAACCGCGATTGTCACCAATCCAGCGATGCTCTACATCGCCATCGGAATTTTGGGCGCGACGGTGATGCCGCACAATCTCTATCTGCACTCCTCGATTGTGCAGAGCCGCAAATATGAACGCACGTCTAAGGGCAAGCGCGAGGCCATAGCCATGGCCAATATCGACTCGGTGCTGGCGCTCACCCTGGCGCTGTTTGTGAATGCGGCCATTTTGATGGTGGCGGCGGCGGTTTTCAATCGCCACGGCCTGTACGATGTGGCGGCCATCCAGGACGCGTACAAGCTGCTCAGCCCGCTGGTGGGCGCGGCGGGCGCAAGCACGCTGTTTGCCATTGCGCTGCTGGCCAGTGGGCAGAACTCTTCGATAACCGGCACGCTGGCCGGGCAGGTGGTGATGGAGGGCTTCATCCACCTGAAGGTTTCGCCCTGGCTGCGGCGGCTGATTACACGCTCGCTGGCCATCATCCCCACCATCATTGTGGTCGCGGTCACCGGCGAGCAGGGCACGGAAAAGCTGCTGATTCTGAGCCAGGTGATCTTGTCGTTGCAGTTGAGCTTTGCCGTGGTGCCGCTGGTGCTCTTCACTGGCAACAAAAAGATCATGGGCGAGTTTGTGAACGCTCGCTGGCTGAAGGTGCTCGCGTGGTTCGTCGCTGTGCTTATCGCCGGGTTGAACGGCTGGCTGCTGGTGCTGATGGCGCAGGGTAGAGCCTGAGCCAGGCAACGACTTTCGATGGACGCTGGGCGACATCAGAGGTATCCCACCCATCGCTAGAAAAAAGCGATGGATGGGGCACCCAGTCAGTTGTGGTTATTCAAGAGTGCGCCACCCGCCTATGGAAGAACTGCGAATGAAAACTGAATACCAGCTTGCAGATGATCCACTTGGCCTTCCTCAGATTACTGCTCAGGAGATCGTAAACAGGCTCTTAGCCATTCTGATCGCCTCTAGGACCGTTGTTTTGCCAACTGCATTCGGTCCGACCAGGAGGTTCGCTCCAGCCGCGAGGTCAATGGTTAGTTCAGTTATTGCTCGAAAGTTGCGAATTTCCAACTTCTTAAGATGCATGTGCTTCGAACCTCAGGGTCGCCATAAATCTTACACCTATCCGGTACCGAACAGTCGTACTAGTTTCGTCAACGGCTAATCCCGAAAAGCACCCATGTTGCAAAAGAAAACTTAGGTTATCGCAAATCCAACTCGTCTCTTTTATCCAATCCCTGCCCACTGTCGTACCATGGTTGCCATGGACGTTCTTTCCGCGGCCGAAATGCAGGCGTGCGACCGGCTGACTACCGAGAGGTTCGGGATTCCATCGATTGAGCTGATGCGGGCGGCTTCGGCTGCCGTGGCGGCGTTCGCGCGGCAGGAGTTTCCGCGCGCTCGGCGAGTAACGGTGCTGTGCGGGCGGGGCAACAACGGCGGCGACGGCATGATGGCCGCGCGGTTGCTGGCCTCTGCGGGGCTGGAGGTGACCACGCTGCTGCTGGGCGGGCGCGATGGTCTCACGGGCGACGCGGCCACAGCATGGCGCGATCTCACTAGTCCAGCGCATGGGATGGTTCACATCATCGAGACAGCCGGAGACCTGGCGGGGCATAAGGCCGCGCTGGAGACGGATCTGATTCTCGACGCCGTGGTGGGCACGGGATTCAAGCCGCCGTTGAAGGGATTGGCACTGGCGGCGCTCAAGTGGATGGAGGCGAGCATTGAATCTGCCCCTTCCCACCCTAGCGAGAAAAACAAAAACGTCGCAAGGATGGGGCACACGCCAGTTCTCGCGGTTGATTTGCCCTCCGGCTGGGGGGCCGACGAGACCGCTTCCACTGTGAGCAGCCCAGTGTTTCGCGCGGACGCTGTCATCACTTTTACCGCGCCCAAGCCGGCGCACGTCTTCGGGCAACTCACGCGGCACTGGTGGCAGCCGGTCGTGGTGGCGCCCATCGGTTCTCCGCAAGAGGCTATGGTTTCCGGCCTGAATCTGAGCTGGGCCGGTGAGTCGCTCATCCTCGCGCAGGCGCCTCGCGCGGCAGCGGCCAACAAGGGCGGCTTCGGACATGTGCTGGTGGTGGGCGGAACATTTGGAACGGCTGGTGGCAAATCCGGCGCGCCCGCCGTGGCGGCTCTGGGGGCGTTGCGGGCCGGCGCAGGACTGGTGACGGCGGCGGTTCCCGCTCCTGCGATGCCGCTGGTGGCGGCCATTGCGTTGGAGCTGATGACCTGGCCTCTGGCCGCAAACGCCGCGGGACAAATTTCGGCGGAGAATCTTGCGCCGGAATTTCTTTCTGTACTCACGGCTGGAAAAACCGTGCTGGCAATCGGACCGGGNNGATTCCGGCGGTGATTGACGCTGACGCGCTGAATATTCTGGCGGCCAAGCCGGTGCTGCTGACCAAACTGGCAAAAGGGCGCACACTGGTGCTCACGCCGCATCCCGGCGAGATGGCGCGGCTGGCCGGCGTCACAGTGGCCGAGGTGCAGGCTGACCGGCTCGGAGTTGCGCACAGTTTTGCGCAGCGCACCGGCGTTACGCTGGTGCTCAAGGGCGCGCGCACGCTCATTGCGCACCCTGACGGCCGCGTGGCTGTGAACACCTCGGGGAATCCCGGAATGGCGAAGGGCGGCAGCGGCGATCTGCTGACGGGATTGATTGCCGGCCTGCTGGCGCAGTACCCGGCGGAGGTTGCGCGGGCGGTGGAAGCGGCGGTTTATTTGCACGGGCTGGCCGCAGACATGACCGTTCGGGCCGCAAATGAACACACGCTGCTGGCGACAGACAGTCTTGCGCAACTTGCGCGGGCTTTCCGCTTTCAAACACGTGGTCCGAACGGTTATCTTTGGATACAGGGGCTGCCGGCGGAGTTGTCACAGGCCGCGGCCTTTCAAGAGGAATTTCAATGACCAGTGCAGCCCCTGCCGCATTTGCCCGGACGCATGAATTCACCAGCAAGAGCGGCGCGGAGACCATCGAAGTGGGCCGCAAACTGGCCCAGTTGCTGGTGCCGCCGCAATTGCTGCTGCTGCGCGGCGATCTGGGCACCGGCAAAACCACGCTGGTGAAGGGCATTGCCCAGGCGCTTGACGCCGCCGAGGCTGACGAGGTGACCAGCCCTACATTTACATTGATTCACGAATATGACGGCGTGCGCGAGGGGCGTGCGGTGAAACTCTACCACCTTGACGTTTATCGCCTGGAAGGCGAGCGCCAACTGGAAACTCTGGGGCTGGACGAGTTACTAACTCCGGACGCGCTGGTGCTGGTGGAGTGGGGCGAAAAGTTCAAGAGCATCCGCAAGAAATCTACAGGCGAGATTGTCATTGCTTCCGCGGGCGGCGACGTACGGAAGATTACGGTGACACTGAAAGAATAGGGCACATAAATGTGGAGCTCCGGCTGTTTTGAATTGGCATTGCACGCCTGCCGCGGTGTTGTCTACGAGATTTCTCCTTCGGATGTCGAGATCGTATGAATCGAATCTCCTTTGAAGAACTGCAAGCGACTCTCGAAAGCGTCCTCAGAAAGCTAGGCTTTTCTGACAGCCGGGCGCAAGCCTGTGCGCGGCTATTTGCCGAGACAACTTGCGACGGCGTGTACACTCACGGCGTCAATCGCTTTCCGCGTTTCGTTGCCATGGTGCGCAATGGCAGCATTGACGTGGAGGCGGAGCCGCAACTGCTTGCCGGCTTCGGCGCGCTGGAGCGCTGGGATGGGCGGAAAGGCCCAGGCAATCTGAACGCGCAAGCCTGCATGGAACGGGCGATAGCTCTGAGTCGCACCCACGGCGTGGGATGCGTGAGCCTCGGCAACACAAATCACTGGATGCGAGGCGGCACATACGGCTGGCAAGCTGCCGAGGCAGGAGTGATCGGCATCTGCTGGACGAATACAATGCCTAACCTTCCTCCGTGGGGCGGAGCGGAACCTTGCATTGGGAACAACCCTCTCGTCATTGCGGTTCCGCGCGAGGGCGGGCATGTTGTACTCGACATGGCGCTGTCGCAGTTCTCCTATGGGGCGCTCGAAAGTTACAGAACACGAGGAGAGATGCTGCCCGTGGATGGAGGCTTCGATGCGGAAGGCAACCTCACGCGCGATCCTGCCGCCATCGAGCAATCGCAGCGCCCGCTTCCGATCGGATACTGGAAGGGTTCAGGGCTTTCCATCATACTGGACATGATCGCCGCGATGACATCGCTGGGCAAAGCTACCCATCAGCTTTCGGCAGATCCGCTTCTTGAGGCCGGTATCTCGCAGGTCTTTCTGGCTATAAATCCAGCGGCCCTTGGGGACGGACCGATACTTTCGCAAACCGCCGACGATATTATCGCTTCTTTACATAACTGCCAGCCTGCGGAGAAGGGCACGAGGATTCGCTATCCCGGAGAGAAAACATTGCGCATCCGCGCAGAGAACCGCAAACTCGGCCTTCCCATCGAGCCGGCGGTTTGGGAACAGATTCTGAAGATGTAGGAGCTTGACTTCTCAATTACTCAGTGAGGCCGTCCGGGCAGAACAAAATGTTCCGCGCAGCGCGGCTCGTAGGAGTCGCCGGGGAGTTTGACGGGGCTGTCCCAGGGAGCGGGTTGGCCTTTGATCAGCCGCTGGGAGTAAAAGGCGCGGTTTCCGCAAGCGCAGTAGGCGATACATTCGGTGACGCTGCCGCCGTAAGCGTTCACAAACCACGTCAGGTTGAGCATTTCTCCAAAGGGAATGGCGCGAAAGTCCAGGTCAAGCCCGGCGACGAGAACGTCATGGCCCGCGTCGAGAAGGTAGCGCGCGAAAGCAAAAAGGCCTTCAACGAATTGGCCTTCATCGATGGCAATGCACTCCACGCGCTTGCCGATATTCTTTTCCGTTTCTGCGATGGCTTGCAGAACCTCCCATGGGTTGGTGGACTTGAATTCCACTGCGTCCATTTTTCCATGGCCCATGGGATTGCGGCTCTCAACCACGCCCGGCCCGCCCTTGGTGTCGTCGTTGGGCTTGAGAACCATAACGTATTGGCTAGCGTACTGACGCCGCATGTCGGCGCGCCGCAAAAGTTCTGCGGTCTTGTTGCTTCTCATCGGTCCCAGAAGCAATTCCAACTTCCCTTGCATTTAATTCCCCCAAAGATGTAATGGTTCCCGGCTTCCCATCCTATCGCTTTCGGGGCTTGCAATGGAAACGTGGGGCGGCTGGTATCGCGACTGCGCGATCTGGTGATTGCTTCGGGCAAGCGCGGACGAGGACGTCCGCGCTACAGCCGGCCTGGAGACCGGCGCTACACTCCAAGGCCGGCGCTACACTCCACTAGAAGCCCATGATGTTATAGCCGCAGTCTACATAGAGGATTTCGCCGGTGATCGCGCTGGAAAGGTTGCTGGCCAGGAACAGGGCCGCGCCACCAACTTCCAACTGGTCCACATTGCGGTGGAGCGGGGCGCGCTCGGCGTGGGACTTGAGCATATCGCCCAATGCGCCGACGCCGCGGGCGGCCAGAGTTTTGATGGGGCCGGCGGAGATGGCGTTCACGCGAATGTTGCGGGAGCCGAGGTTTGCGGCGAGATAGCGGACGGTGGATTCAAGGCCGGCCTTGGCCACGGCCATGACGTTGTAGTTGGGGACAACCTTTTCAGCGGCGTAGAAGGTGAGGGTCATGATGCTGCCGCCATCGGTCATCAGCGGCACGGCGGCGCGACTGACCGCGATGAGCGAATAGACGCTGACATCAAGCGCGATGCGGAAGCCCTCGCGGCTGGTGGTGATAAACTCCCCGCGCAGCTCCTCGGCGGGCGCGTAGGCCACGGCGTGGACAAGAATGTTGATCTTACCGTACTTCTTCCCGATGGCGGCAAAGAGCGTCTCAATCTCCTGGTCGTTGGAGACGTCACACTGGAAGCCGGAAGCGCCGGGCAGCTCGGCGATAAGGTCCTCGGCCTCGAGCCTCATGCGGTCATTTTGATAGCAGATGGCCAGGGTTGCGCCGGCCTCGTGCAGTTTTTGGGCGATGCCCCAGGCAATGGAACGCTTGTTGGCCAGCCCGAAGACCACGGCTGTCTTACCCGCCAGATCGATCATGCTTGCTTTCTTCCTCCAGGGTCCGCGTTTTGGGAAAACGGACACCTACCGTCTAAATAGGATATCAGCCTCCGAGGTCGACAAGCTCNNGTCTTGCTGGCCGAAGAGGCGCGCGGCAGCCTCGGCTGCTGACTCAGCGGAGTCGATGACCTTCATGCCGGGGGGCACGGCGCGCTCAATGAGCGAGCGCAGCAGCGGGTAGTGGGTGCAGCCCAGCACCAGCGTGTCAGGGTTCATGCCCAGGGCGGCGGCTTCGGCGTTCAGTTCGTTGAGATAGATGCGGATGACCTCGGCGGTGACGGCCACCTGCGGCGGGGCAGCCACCTGCGGTGGGGCAGACGCGGCTTGCGCCGCAAAAGCTCCGTTGACATACGCAGCATCCGTCCAGCCCTCCTCGACCAGCGGCACCAATAGAGGGCAGGCTTTTTCCAGCGCGCGCAATCCCCGAGTGCCGCAGGCGGCGGCGTATGCGTGGCTTTGCACGGTGGCGTCGGTGGCGATAACCAGCACGTCCCCGGTGCGGGAGGCGGCGCGGGCAGCCTCGGCGCCAGGCTCAATCACGCCCAGCACTGGCACCGGCACCGCGTCCTTAATGGCGTCGAGAGCCAGGGCGCTGGCGGTGTTGCAGGCAATCACCAGGAACTCGGCTCCCTGCTCGTTGACGAGGAATCGCGCGCTCTGAGCGGCGTAGCGGGCGATGGTGCGCTGGGATTTGGAGCCGTAAGGCAGCCGCGCCGTGTCGCCGATGAAGGCGAAGCGCGCCTGGGGCAGACGGCTCAGCAGAGCGCGCAGCACGGTGAGGCCGCCAAAGCCAGAATCGAAGACGCCGATGGTGGGGGTTGTGGTGACGGTCTTGTTTTCAGGGTTGGTCATGTTGGTCATGGGCGAATTTCCTCGGCCGGCATGGCATCGGCGGCCAGATAAGTGCGGGTCAGGTCGGCGTGGCCGGCAAGGGTTGGGCGCTGGGCGCCGTCCACCAGAAAGCGCACCTGCGTGACGCGGGGCAGGTTGGCGTGCAGGGTGCCGCAGATGGAGAGCACGGTGAGCATTTCAGTCTCGATGCCGGAAGGGTGGCTGGCCGCAAAACTGCCGGTGAGGTTGACGACTGCCAGTTGCGGGCCGAATTGCTGCGAGAGAGCGCCAGAAGGCCTGGCGCTGGATTCGCCGGACAAGATTACTACGGCTCTGGAATCAGCGAGCTTGGGTTTGGCGGGGGTGGCGGCGCCGGAGCCGATCTCGACAGCGGGGAGCAAAAAGACCTGGGTGACGGAGCTTGCGCCGCCGGGGACGGGGTGGGCGGCATCGGGAGCGGCATAGAGGTCAAGCAGCTTACCCAGCACGGCGCGGGCGCGGGCGCCGGGGTCGGCGGGCAGCGGCAGAGAGAGAAACTGGGTCAGCAGAGAACCGTCGCTGTCGTTGGCCACAAGCAGGGTTGCCCGTTCGGAGGGCGCTATTTGGGGAGCGCTGGTGGGCGCAGAGTCCTGGCCTGCGATGAGCCGCTCATGAGCGCGCTGGCGCAGGTGCCAGAGTGTGACGCCCATGGCAACCGAGGCCACCAGCAGAATGCCGAAGAGGATTTTTTGGTAGCGGGGAATCACGGCTGACGGGCCTCCGTGCGCCATTCGACGAGCGCCGCGGCGAGCGCCGTAGCCACGCGCGCCTGATAGTCGGGGTCGCCCAGCCCGGCGGTTGTCTCATGGAGGGTGCTGCGCTCCGGGGCGATTTCGACGGCCACGGCAGGGCAGGTCATGCTATCGACCGCTGGCAGAGTCGTGCGGCTCAGGGTGGTGCTCATGCCGGCTTGCAGCAGCGCGGAGTTGACGACGCCAGCCAGCTTGAGCGAGCGCGCAACCCAGGCGCCTTGCGCAGTTTTCCAGGCGGGGAAGCGCACAGGCTGGGCAGGCGCCAGCGAAGAGACAAACAGGTGAACGCCAGAGCCGCTCTCGGAGCCGTGCAGGCTCAGGCAGGCCTGGGCAGCAGCGTGGTTGGCGATCTCCGCGCGCTTCTCCGGCTCAACGGCCGCATCCGATTCGCGGGTGGTGACGACCTGGATGCCGCGCGCCCCGAGGAGCGAGCGCAGCCGCATGGTCAGCGCCAGGGTGAAGGTCTTTTCATACTGGCCGTTCGTCAGGCGTCCGCCGGTTTCGTCGCCGCCGTGGGCCGCATCCAGCACTACGACAAACCGCGCCTGCGGGACAGACGGGGCCTGCTGCGCGGTGACCGGCGCCGCAGCCAGCCCGCAGGCAACCAGAGCCGCCAATGTCCACTTAGTCCAGCGCATANNAGAAGTCGGTGGATTTTTGCGGCATCACGTCACCGGCAAAGGCCACCTCCTTGAGTTGCTCCATGGAAACGGGGTTGGTGAGGAATACGACATCGGCCTCAGCGCGGCGCACCTGATCGACAGCCTCGGCTGCGTCGCGCAGATAGCGGAGGTTGGTCTGCTCGCGAACTTTTTCGGCGTCCAATCCCAGCAGGCGGTCGAGCACGATGGAGTGTAGACAGCTCAAGTCGAGTTGGCGCTGGCGCTCGGGCAGATGGGCCAGCGCGGCGGCAACAGGCTCGGGCCTGGAGCGCAGCAACAATGCGCCGGAACGAGTTACGGCGACAAACGCCGTTCCTTGCTGGTGAGTTAGTGTGTTGATATAACTCGATGCGTCTGCCGCGGGCAGTGAAGTGACGGTGAAAAACTCTTCGGCGGCGCGCGTGAGTGCGGCTGGGTCAAAGCCGGCCAGGCTGTGAACCACGCGATGCGTGGGCAGAATCACCAGCCCGTCGGAGTCCATGTTGACGAAGGTCATCATCACGGCGGCTTCAGGGTAAGCGGGCTGCGGCAAGCCGGCGGTGCTGGATTCGACCTCTGCCGGCGCATGTTCTTTAGAGTAATTCAGCGCGGTTTCGTAGCGGTGGTGACCGTCGGCGATGATGAGCTTCTTATCAGCCATGGCCGCGGTCAACATGCTGATAGCGGCCGGATCGCTGACCTTCCATATGCGGTGCAGCACGCCGTACTCGTCGGTGACCTCGGCATCGGCAGGGCCTGCGCCGTCATACAAAATCTTCTCTACGCTGCGGGCCGGGTCGGAGTAGAGCATGAAGATCTGCCCGAAGTGCGCGTGCGTGGCCTTGAGCAGGTTGAGCCGGTCGCTCTTGGGCTTGCTGAGGGTCTGTTCGTGGCGGAAGACTACCTTTTCAGCGTAGTNNACGCTCTCTCCGCGCTCGGCGTCGGACTGCTCCGGCTTGCCCAGAATGATGCGCACCAGATTGAACGGGCTGCGCTGGTAGTAAGCCTCCTGCATGGAGGGAGAAATCTTGTCATAGGGCTGGGTTACTACGTCCTCCAGCCGAACGGAGGAGGGATTGTAGCGCCAGGCGCGAAAGGGGAAAATATAGGCCATGAGGAGGGTCTTGCTCCCTGTTGCAGCGGTGGGATTTGCGCTCAAAAGCCCCATCCCACACACTCCGGGACTCTTCCGCGCATAGGTCGATTGTATCTCAGCCGCCAATTTGGCCTGCGCTTGTGTGTGCCGGGAAATGAGATAGGCGCAGAGGATTCATTGAAGGGAGCCTGAGCGCGGGCGGCGCAGACTCCACCGCGCATAGCCGGAAGGCCGAGTCCCTTTTCGGCCGGAGGCTATCGCTTGCTTGCCAAAGGCGGCTCACTCTTTGGCGCAGGATGCATCTCTGGCGCAGCTAAGAGTGCGGGCAATGAATCGCTGACCATCTCCGGCTTCGATGGAAAAGCTGTCGCTTTCGCCTTCGACAACATCGAGCAGCAACTCGGCATTGGCCATCAAGGCTGCCTGGGCGACGCCGGTATAGAACGGCGCACCCTCAACCTCCCCGAGCAGGACATCAAGAGAACCAAGCGGAAACTCACCCTGTTTCATGCAAATCGGCGCGGTGCCGTCACAGCAACCACCCGATAAATGAAACATGAGAGGTCCGTGAAGCTCCCGGAGGCGCCGTATCAGGGCAGCGGCAGATGCGGAGGCAGCAACATGGGCGGGCATGACATCCTCCCGGTTCACGAAGGCCGCCGGGCAAGGCCGATGCCCGCCCGGCGGCGTCAGTAAATCACTAAAAGAAGCCCATGGCCTTTGGGCTGTAGCTGACCAACAGGTTCTTGGTCTGTTGATAGTGGTCGAGGATCATCTTGTGGGTTTCGCGGCCGAATCCCGACTGTTTGTAGCCGCCGAAGGCCGCGCCCGCCGGATAAACGTGATAGCAGTTCGACCACACGCGGCCGGCCTGGATCTCACGGCCCACACGATAGAGTGTGGCGCCATTGCGCGACCACACGCCCGCGCCCAGACCATAGGGGGTGTCGTTGCCGATCTCGATGGCGTCGTCCATGTCCTTGAACTTCGTCACCGAGAGCACCGGGCCAAAGATCTCTTCCTGGAAGACGCGCATCTTGTTGTGTCCCACGAAGACAGTCGGTTGCACGTAGTAGCCCTTCTCAAGGCCGTTGCCGAGATGCGCCTGTTCCCCGCCCGTCACGCATTTGGCGCCTTCTTCCTTGCCGATCTTGATGTAGTTGAGGATTTTTTCAAGCTGATCGTGCGAGGCTTGGGCGCCCATCTGGGTTGCCGGATCGAGCGGATTGCCGACCTTGATTTTGGCCACGCGAGCGACCGCTTTCTCCATGAACTTGTCGAAGATAGACTCCTGAATTAACGCGCGCGAGGGGCAGGTGCAGACTTCGCCCTTGTTAAAGGCAAAGAGCGCAAAGCCTTCCAGCGCTTTATCGAAGTAATCATCGTCGTGGTCCATGACGTCGGCGAAGAAGATATTCGGGCTCTTGTCGCCCAGTTCCAGGGTTTGCGGGATAATCGGCCCGGATGCATACTGCATGATCAGCCGGCCTGTGGTGGTTTCGCCGGTAAAGGCGATCTTGGCAATGCGCGGGTTGGAGGCCAGCGCCTTGCCGATCTCGCCTCCAGGGCCGGTGACGACATTGAGCACGCCCGGAGGCAGGATGTCGGCAACCAGGCCCGCCATGATGAGCAGGCTGAGCGGGGTGTTGGAGGCCGGTTTGATGACCACGCAGTTTCCCGCGCCAATCGCCGGCGCCAGTTTCCATGCCGCCATCAGCAGGGGGAAATTCCAGGGGATGATCTGCCCGACGACCCCGAGCGGCTCTTTGAAGTGATAGGCAACGGTATCCTGATCGAGTTCGCCCAGCGCGCCCTCTTCGGCCCGCACACAGGCAGCGAAGTAGCGGAAATGGTCGATGGAGAGAGGAATGTCGGCGTTGCGGGTCTCGCGGATGGGTTTGCCGTTATCGATGGTTTCGGCCAGCGCGAGAATCTCGAGGTTTTCTTGCAGCTTGTCGGCAATCTTGAGCAATATCTCGGCTCGGGCCGCGGGTGAAGTGTGCCCCCACGCGTACTTGGCGGCGTGAGCTGCATCAAGGGCTTTCTCCACATCTTCCGCAGTCGATTTCGCGATCTCGGCAAGAGGCTCGCCGTTGATCGGGCTATGGTCGGTGAAGTATTTCCCATGGACGGGCGCGACCCAACGTCCGCCAATGAAGTTTTCATATTTCTGGCGAGCACCGCCCTTGTGAATGGCATCGAGGGCATGGTGAACAGTGAATTCAGACGCAACTTCTGCTGTGGGCATGTCGAATGTCTCCTTTTGCGAACATTTGCCAAACCTGGTTAGTCTGGCAGTCATACGGGAAGGCGTCCTGGGAAGGCGCTTTCGCTCAGGCTGTTCCACGAGACTGAGCGAACGGGAAGGCCAACCGACCTTGCGAACCCATACTACCGCACGTGCGAACCTAAAGATATAACTTTTCAGCCACTGATGAAATGCGCGCAACGTTGCAGGCCCGCAAGCGGGTTTTGCCGCAAGCTGTGAAGCTGTCCGATCGGTCCTTGCCGCTTCTGGGAACCTGACCTGCGGCGGCAAGTGGCGTAAAGTGAAGTTGAAGGTCAATCCTCGACGGGATTGCCTCAGCTTATCTTTCATGTTTGCACCGTTATCTATGCGCCTTTGCCATTACGCGGTTTTCGCGCTTCTTCTTGTCGGCGCGGCCATTGCGCTGCCCGCGCAACAATCGCCGCCGACGAGCGGCGTTAGCGGAGCTAGCGGGGCCAGCGGAGTTGGCAAGGCCACTACACGCGAAGCGCGGCAAGTTCCGCCGGTTGCGCAAACTCCGGCCACGGCTCCATCGCTCATGGTGGATCGCGACCCGGTGCGCTCACCGGATGGCGCGCCGCCCGCGCCGCCGGTTCTGCGCAAAGAGGGCGAGGGCTACGTTCTGCACACCGACGTCGAAGAGGTGGCGCTCAATTGCACGGTGCTCGAAGGCAAAGAGCTGGTTCCGAACCTGAAGAGGGAAGACTTCCAGGTCTCCGAGGACGGTGTTCCGCAGACGCTCATCAGCTTTCAGCACACTGACCTTCCGGTCTCCATCGCCATCGTGGTAGACAACTCCGGCTCGATGAGCAGCAAGCGCCGCTCGGTGAACAAGAGCACGCTCGACCTGATTCAGGCTTCCAACCCCCAGGACGAGGCCTTCGTTGTGAACTTTTCCGACGAGGCCTTCATCGACCAGGATTTTACCTCCGACATCAACAAGCTGCGCGAGGGGCTTAGCCACATCGAGGCGCGCGGCGGAACGGCGCTCTACGATGCCGTGGCGGCCTCGGCCGACAAGCTGGCGAGCGACGCCAAGCGCCCCAAACAGGTTCTCATCCTCATCACCGACGGCGAAGACAACGCGTCAACTCTTAATTTGGAGCAGACCATCCGCCGCGTTCAGCAGCTCTCCGGACCGGTCATCTATTCGATTGGATTGTTGTTTGGAGATGATGTAAGCCGCTCCGAGATGAAGCACGCGCGCAAAGCTTTGGAGATGCTTTCCACCGAGACCGGCGGCATGGCGTTTTTCCCCAAGAATATCGAGCAAGTCGACCAGATCGCTGCCGAGGTGGCTCAGGATATCCGCAACCAGTACATGCTGGGCTATCACTCGACCAAGCCGACCACCGAACCGGGCTTCCGCCGCGTGCAGGTCACGGCCGAGGCCAAGCACCACGGCAAGCTCAACGTGCGCACACGCACCGGCTACTTCCCGATGGCGAGGATCGTCAGGCAAAATGCCGCGCCGGAGAGGAAGTAATACTACAGTCCTATTTCATACAAGTCTTGGAGACGCGGCAAGAGTCCGCGCCTGAAGGCGCGCGCAAATCGGCTCACTTTCAGGGGGCTGAAGCCCCCTGCTCCCTCCGGATTCTTCGATTAACAACTGAAGAATCAGGCCAGGCGCTCCATTCTGGCCGCGCTCCACGAGCCCGTCCGGCAGTATAAAATGGACCCCTCATGGAAACCGCACGCTTTAACTCACCCGCACTGCGCATTGCCGCCGACATCACGCAACTTGTAGGCTCGACGCCGATGCTCGAACTGACGCGAGTTGCGCCGCCGCCGGCGGCCGCCGTCTTTGCCAAACTCGAATTCCTCAATCCCGGCGGCAGCATCAAGGATCGCGCCGCCCTGGGCATGATTCTGGACGCCGAAGCGAGGGGGCTGCTGCATCCCGGGTCTACGATTTTGGAGGCCACGGCAGGCAACACCGGCGTCGGGCTGGCGCTGATCGGAGTGAATCGCGGCTACAAAGTGAAGCTGTTTGTCCCCGAGGGCTTCGCCGAGGAGAAGTGCATCCTGATGCGCGGCTTCGGTGCGGAGGTGGTGCGCACGCCCGTGGATGAGGGCATGGGCGGCGCCATCAGCCGCGCGCGCGAGGCCGGTGCTGCAATTCCCGGCTCGTTTACCGCGCTGCAGTTTGAGAACCAGGCCAACCCGCAGTATCACCATGACACCACGGCAGCGGAGATCTGGGAGCAGATGGAGGGCCGCGTAGACGCCTTCGTAAATGGCGTTGGCTCGGGCGGAGCTTTCTCCGGCGTGGCGCGCTTTTTGAAGGAGAAAAATCCGGCGGTGATTACCGTGGCCGTCGAGACTGAAGGCTCCATCCTGCAGGGCGGCACGCCGGGCAAGCACAAGGTCGAGGGCATCGGCGTCAGCTTCATCCCCGAGACCTTTCACCGCGAGGTCTGCGACCGGATTGTGAAAGTCACTGACAAGGATGCCTTCACGATGGTCAAGCGCCTGGCCGCCGAAGAGGGATTAGTGGCCGGCTCCAGCTCCGGTGCGGCTGTTCATGCGGCGGTCGAGTTAGCCCGCGAGTTAGGGCCGGGCAAGCGTATCGCCACGATTATTTCGGATTCGGCGGAGCGCTATTTGTCGAAGAAGATTTTTGAAGGCGGGGTGTAGGGATGCGCTGCACGACAGAAACCTGCACCCTGTCGCGATAAGCTAGAAGCCAGAGGCAAAAGCTGAATATGTCCAACTACAAATACTCGACCCTTGCCGTTCATGCGGGGCAATATCCCGACCCGCTGACGGGCGCCGTGAACGTGCCCATTTACCTTTCATCGACTTTTGAGCTGACCGGCATCGGCACGGACCGGGGCTGGGACTACTCGCGCGCCGGAAACCCCACGCGCGACCGGCTGGAAGAGGCGCTGGCCGCGCTGGAGGGCGGGACGAGCGGCCACGCGTTTGGCAGCGGCATGGCTGCCATCTACGCGCTGGTGGCCACGCTGCACACGGGCGATCACGTCATCTGCTCGCATAATGTTTACGGTGGAACGACGCGGCTCTTCAATCAGATCGTGCGCCATTACGGCATCGAGATAGAGTACGTGGATACGAGCAACCCGGAGGCCGTGGCCGCCGCCATACGCCCCGCGACGAAGCTCATGCACATCGAAACGCCGACCAATCCGCTGATGTCGCTTACCGATATCAGCGCGGTTTGCGAGATTGCGCACGCCAAAGGCGTCGAGGTGAGCGTGGACAACACGTTCATGTCGCCCGTGCTGCAAAGCCCGCTGGCGCTGGGCGCGGACATCGTGATGCACTCGACCACCAAGTTTCTCAACGGCCACTCGGACGGGCTGGGCGGCGCGCTTATCGGCAGCAAGCCGGAGCACAAGGAGCGTTTTCACCTGGTGCAGAAAGCCGCCGGAGGGATTCTGTCGCCCTTCGAGTGCTTCCTGGTTCTGCGCGGCATCAAGACGCTGCCGCTGCGCATGAGGCAGCACGAGGAGAACGGGCGGGCCGTGGCTCAATTCCTCTCGACGCAGCCGAAGCTGAACCGGTTGGCTTATCCGGGTTTGCCGACTCATCCGCAACACGCGCTGGCGGTGAAGCAGCAGAAGGGCTTTGGCTCGATGATGAGCTTTGACCTGGGAAGCAGAGAGGCTGCGGGTCGGTTCCTGGGCGCGGTCAAGATCTTTCTTAGCGCCGAGTCACTGGGCGGGGTGGAGTCGCTGGCCTCACATTCGGCCACGACGACGCACGCCGCGCTGAGCGATGCGGAGCGCGAATCGCTGGGCATCACGCCGGGGCTGGTGCGGCTCTCCGTGGGCATTGAGGACAAGGACGACCTGATTGCCGACCTGGAGCAGGCATTGGCGGCGGTGTAAGAGGGGGCTCATGGCTGAATCGACGCTTCTGCTCGGCATTGACACCTGCGGACCCACCGGTTCGGTGGCGCTGGGGCGCTGGTCGGGTTCATCGGTCGAGATTCTCGGCCAGATTGAACTGGAAGGGCGCAGCTACTCTTCTACTTTGGTGGCGGCCGTAAGCGAGCTTCTGGCCCGGGCAGGGATGCAACTCGGCCAGCTCAGCGCGATTGTGGCCGTGAACGGGCCGGGCAGCTTTACCGGCGTGCGCGTGGGGCTGGCCGCCGTGAAAGGCCTGGCTGAATCCGCACGGATTCCGGTGGTGGCCGTCTCGCGGCTGGAGGTGCTGGCCGCAAAGGCAGGAGTTGCTTCGGCGGCTCTGGATGCACATCGACATGAGGTTTTTTTGCGGCAGGAAGTGGCCGGCGAGCAGGCAAGGGAAATGCTGGCGGGAGCGCATGAGTTGGCAGAAGTCGATTCTCCTCCGGTCCGGATTGCCCTTTGCGACGAGGCTGCAGCCCTGCTGATTGGAACGGCGTGGCCGGATGCGGAGCTGGTCAACACGGCGGCGCCTACCGCCGGCGATGCGCTTCGGCTGTGCGCGCCCAGGGTGGTCGCCGGGGATTTTGTTGACCTGGCGCTGCTGGATGGGCATTATCTGCGCCGGTCTGATGCGGAGATCTTCGGCGAGGCAGAGCGGGCATGAGTTCGCGCAACACCCGCGATGAAAATCCCTCAGGGGCTAAAGCCCAAGTCGATAATGCTGCATTTCCGGCACGACTCAAGTCGTGCCCTGACACAAGGCCGTACCTTTCAGCAGCCAGTCAAGCAGTTTGCATCCGCCGCATGACGCCGGCGGACCTCGACCGGGTGATGGAGATCGCCGAAAGCCTGAAGGAAGCGCCACAGTGGCCGCGTGCAGCTTTTGAACGGGCATTGGACCGTGCGGCGCAGCCAAGGCGCATCGCGCTGGTGGCCGAGGTGGTTGCGGGAAAAGGGGAGCTGTTGGGAGTAGAGCCCGAAGGTCGTCCCCCCGGGGCTGAAGCCCCCGTTGATTCTGCCGGCCTTATGCGGGGGTTGAAACCCCCGCCTCCCTCCGGTTCGAGTGCATTGGCGAGCTGCGCGGCAGGGGAAGGTGGAGAGGTCGTCGGCTTTGCCGTGGCCAGCCTGCTGCCGCCAGAGGCCGAACTGGAGACCATCGCGGTTGCTTCCACGGCTCAGCGGCATGGCCTGGCGCGGCGGCTTTTTGTTGAGCTGGCCGCCAAGCTTGTCGCGGCCCAGATTACAGAGGTCTTTCTGGAGGTGCGCGCCTCGAATCAGCCGGCGCTGGGGCTTTACCGGCGGCTGGGCTTTACGGAAACAGGCCGCCGGGTGCGCTACTACCATGATCCGGTTGAAGATGCGGTTCTGATGCGCCTCCGGCTTGAGGGCGGGTAATCCAACATTTCCAGACAAAGAACGCGCGTAGATATGAGGCACCCGCACCCACAACCGCTGCTCCCGCAGCCTCTGCTCACCTATCGGCGCGGTGACGGTCAAACGAGCCTGGCGTGATTGCGGTCACGCAAGAGGGCTGCCCAAGGCGAATTCCACAGGGAAAGGTTACTTTTGGTCCTTTTTGGACTTGCCGTTTGCGCCATGGCGGCGATATATGTAAGTGTTCCTTAATAAACGGAGGTGCTTGATGGATGAAATACAGGATTCCACGCTGAGCGCAGAAATAGATCGCCTGCATGCCGAACATCGTAATTACGCTCAGCGGTTGGAAGAGTTGCTCCAAAAGCCCTATCTCTCGACAGAAGAACAGATTGAGGAAGTCAAGCTGAAGAAGCTGAAGCTGCACGCCAAGGACATGATTTTCGCCCTGGAACGCAGGCAGCCGCTAGTCGCTTAGGGTCTTGAAGCAATCGATGAACGCAGGCAAATCGCCCGAGCGCCCTTCCGGTTCGGCCTTTACGGGGTTTGTGTGCCCCTGAATCCACGCGCTGCCGGCCTGGCATAGTCAGCACTCGAGTGGAATCACCGTATAATCGTCTAGGACAATGGTTCGTGACGGTTACATCTACGGTTTGAGCTTGCTGGCGGTTGCGATTGTGCTGGCGTGGGCCACGGGCAACTGGGCGTGGAGCATAGCGCCGGTGCTTCTGGCGGCGTTTTTTCTCTGGTTCTTCCGCGATCCCGAGCGGACGATCCCCACAGGGCCCGGCCTGATTGTCTCGCCCGGAGACGGGCTGGTGACCGAAACGGCGGCCATCGCCACTCCCGATGGACCGCGGCAGCGGATCAGTATCTTCCTCAGCGTTTTTGATGTGCATGTGAACCGCTCGCCCATTGCCGGCGTCCTCACCAGCGTGCGCTACCAGAAGGGCCAGTACCTGAATGCCATGAATCCCGCTTCGGCTGACCGCAACGAGCAGAACATTGCCATGGTGCGCGGCGAGGACGGCTTTGAAATCACCTTCAAGCAGATTGCCGGCCTGTTGGCGCGGCGCATCGTTTTCAAATTGCGCGAAGGCGATGCTGTCGAGCGCGGCCAGCGCGTGGGCCTCATCAAGTTTGGTTCTCGCGTGAACGTGCTGCTGCCGGCCCAGGCTGAATTGAGGGTGAGAGTGGGACAGCGCGTGAAAGGCGGCGAAAGCGTGCTGGCGACTATGGCGTCAGGTGTGTCAACAGTGAATCAATCCATGAGCGCCAAAGCGCTTCCAAACAAGTCCGACGGAGGCCGCTCATGATGCGTCGCGACGCCGCACAGGTAAAAGCCAATGCACGGGCGCAGTTGCGCCGCGGCATGTTCCTTCTACCTTCTCTGTTTACCGTGGGCAACATCGCCGCCGGCTACTTTTCCATCACCGAAACGATCAAGTCGCTCATCGACGTTGGCAACGCGCATACGCATCTGGATTGGGCGGCCATCGCCATTATTTTTGCGATTCCCTTCGATGCGCTCGACGGCCGCATCGCCCGCATGACCAACACGTGCAGCGACTTTGGCAAGGAGCTGGATTCACTGGCCGACGCGATTACCTTTGGCGTGGCGCCCAGTTTGCTGGCGCTCATCTGGGGATTCCATTTCCTGCCTGATTCCATCAATCCGAAGTTGCACGAGAACATCTTCCACGCCGGCGCCTTCATCTGTTTTCTGTTTCTTATCGGCGGAGTTTCGCGGCTGGCCCGGTTCAACATCAGCCATGATGCGCAGCCGCGCAATCCGGGACGCCCGGACCGCAAGTATTTTGTCGGCATGCCGATTCCTGCCGCGGCGGGCCTGATTGCCGCTTGTGTTCATTTTGAGTACGGAATTCCCGTGGAGGCCTGGTGGGTTGCTCTCATCTGGCTGGGAATCGTGGGCATCAGTGGTTTCCTCATGGTCAGCACTTGGCGGTTCTGGTCCGGCAAGGAGCTGAGCCTCTCTCGCCGTCATCCATTCCAGGTTCTGTTTCTCGTCTCGATTGTGCTGTTTATCATCTTCAAGTTCTCCCAGGTGGTGATCTTTGCGTGTGCGCTGGCCTATATGTTCAGCGGCATCTGGGCGCGGGCGGCCTACTCGTGGTCGCGGCGGCGGCGCAAGCAGCCGGTCGCGGCTTTGCCTGAACCCACCGCGGCAGAACCGGACCCGCTGAGCCGTTTGTAAATTTCGTCATTGGACTGATCGAACAAGAGGACGCCTGTGTACAAGATTGCAATTGCCGGAGCTTCTACCCTGGTGGGCCGGGAGTTGAAGGAAGCCCTGTCGGAGTCGCCCCTGGCGGCGTCCAACTTCACGCTGCTTGACGAGGAAGAGGCGCAGGGCCAGTTGGACCAGGTGGGCGACGAGATCACCTTCGTGCAGGCCATCGCTCCGGACACCTTCGACCACATCGATTTCACGTTTTTCTGCGGCTCTGAGGACCTGACCCGCAAGCACTGGCGCGATGCGCTGCGTGCCGGTTCAACGGTCCTCGACCTCTCCGGCGCTCTCGACCAGGAGGCGGGCGTGCTGGTTCGCGCGCCCTGGCTGGTTTCCGAGGCGGTTACCGCCGACCTGTTTACCCCCGCCGTGGTCCCGGCGCACCCGGCGGCGCTGGCGCTGGCGCTAGTGCTTGAACGGCTCCAGCAGGCCGCCCCGGTCCGCGCAACCTTTGCCACGCTGCTCGAGCCGGCAAGCGAGTTTGGCCGCGCAGCCCTGGACGAGCTTCACCAGCAGACCATGAGCCTGCTCAGTTTTCAGGGGCTGCCGCGCGCCCTTTACGACGCGCAGACGGCCTATAACCTGCTCGCCGGGCTGGGCGAGGCCTCCAAAGTCAGCCTGGGCGCGGTCGAGGCGCGGGTTCGCCGCCATTACGCCGCGCTCTCCGCCGGCCGCTGGCCCGCATTGGCCCTGCAGGTGGTTCACGCGCCCGTCTTCCACGGCCACACTTTCTCGATTGCCGTCGAACTCGAGCGGCCGGCCGAGATTGCCGCCGTCGAAGAGGCTTTGAGCGGAGGCCACCTGGACCTGGTCCTCGAAGACACCGATTCGCCCTCGAACCTGGCTGCTACGGGACAGAACGACGTGCTGGTCAGACTGCGGCCAGAACTGGACGCGCGCAACTCCAGCCAGATTTCGCGCCTGTGGCTCTGGGCCGCCTCGGACAACCTGCGGCTACAGGCGCAGAACGCGGTTGCCTGCGCCCTGGACCTCCGCCGGTTGCGGCCGCAAGGGACGGTGCAGTAAACCATAGGCCACGGAGTTCCGGGCCTTTCTAGTGGTGTGCTGAAGACTACTATTCAAATTGAGTGCAGACGGTGCAATCGCGCTAGAGTAGAATTCTGGTCCAAGGAGAAAACCATGAAATTCAACATCAGGGCTTTGGCGCTGGCGAGTGCAATTCTGTGGGGCGGGTGCGTTCTGCTGGTCGGTGTGGCCAACTTGATCTGTGCCGGTTACGGCCAGCATTTTCTGGAGATGCTGTCGTCCTTCTACCCCGGCTACCATGCAACCCGCAGCTTTGCTGAAGTTGCAGTCGTGACCTTCTACGCGATAGTGGACGGCTTGGTCGGCGGCCTGGTCTTCGGCTGGCTTTACAATCGCCTGGCCAGGCCTGTCGCCTGACTTGCCGCGGAAGCGAAAATGATCTGCGCCAAGTGCGGTGAAGAGATGCGGATGACGGAGAAGGACACCTCCTCAGGCCGCGATATTCGGGAGTATGCGTGCGATGGCTGCGGCCACACGGACTGGGAGGAAAGCGGTCCGGCTTTGTGGCAGATTCTCTCCGACGACCGGAAAGAACTCGAAGCGGCGCAGGCCAACCGCGCGCTCGTTGCGGGTTCCGACGCGCGGCGGGAATCTCTGGAGCCTGGACGAAGCTCTGCAAAATCCTTGTGGAATCGCTTGTTTGCCTGCTTCAGCAAAGAACGATTGAAGGGCAAGAGTTGAGGCTGCAAACTTTCTTACGGTTTTGCGGCCAGCCTGGGCGGATCGGTGATGTACTCATCGCCGACGCGCGCCACGATTAGCTTGCGGCGATCGTCGAGCAGCTTCAATTGGCTGGTCAGGTCGATGAACTCCTGCTTTTGCTCTGTGGTGAGCGGCGTCGCGAGCGTGTTCAGTTTATTCAGTTCGTCCAATCTGGTTTGCAATCGCGGCATCTCGCGGTCTATCAGGACGGGGTGAATCACAGGCGTCTTTGTGTGGCCCGCAGCCAACTCGTTGCGATTGTTCTCGCCCCATGCGGGCAAAACGCCCACATGGCCCAGCTGGACGCGCACGCCTCCCGGTCCGTAGTCCTTGCGCACGGCGGAAAACAGGCCAATCATCGAGTCGCGCGGGTCGCCGTCCTTGTCCGGCATCAGCCCGTCCACATAACTGCGCGATTGGTTGGAGAGAAAATTGCCCAGCGAATAAAAGATGACCGTGTCGCGTCCGTCGGCGGTGCGATAAGTCTCGACCGGCTGCAGGACATGCGGATGGTGGCCCACGATCACCGAGGCTCCGGCATCGAGCATCCGGTGTGCCGTCACCACGTCTTCGGGGCGCGGCGCGGGGGCGTACTCGATGCCCCAGTGAATGGAGACCACCAGAAAGTCGCACTGCGCGCGTGCTTTCCTGATGGCCTCGAGCACTCCAGCCTCGTCCATTCCCGGCGCGCCGGGCGACTCGCCCGGATAGGGGAAGAAATTCACGTGGGGCTGGTCTTGAGAGTCGGGATTGCGATTGCCGTTGAGCCAGCGCGTCATTCCCAGCCAGCCCACCTTGATGCCGTTGGCCTCGACGATGACGGGTTGCCAGGCTGTCTGCGCCGTGTCGCCCGAGCCGGCAAAGAGCAGGCCCTCGGCGCGCAGGTGCTCGCGGGTCTCGGTAAAGCCGGGCCAGCCCTGATCCATGACGTGGTTATTGGCGAATGAAACGATCTTGATGCCGTTGGCCTTCAGCGCGTCAATCAATGCGACAGGCGCGTCGAACATGAAGGGCTTCGAGCCGTGCGTGTGCTCCGGAGCCACCGGAGTTTCAAGATTCACAAAGCCGAAGTCGGCCTTCTGGAAGACATCGTTCACATCGCTGAAGAGCGCGCCCCATCCTTGCGCGCCATCTCCGGCCGCAGCCGCGGCTGCGCGGATGGCCTCATGCGGAATCACATCGCCAGCCACGGCAAAGCTCACCTGCGCCAACTCGTGCGGATAAGGCACAACGGCTGCCGCTGAACGGCTGGCGTGAACTCCGAGCGAGACCGCGCCAATCGCCGCCGCGACCAGAAGCAGGCCTGCCCCGGCTAGCCGCCAGTGCCTGCGCATCAACTTAACCATTGCCAGCGCCAATCCAGACCTCTTTCAGACCGCAAAGTGGAACGCACTCAGGATACAGGTTCGGCGCCTGGAAGCGTGCAATCTCGCAGGTTGACAGTTTCCGTGTTCCTTGTCGCTCTTATCATTCATCGGTTTCACCCATGCACTATCGAGGGCATAAAAAAGGGCACGTTTCCGTGCCCTTTAAACCCGAAGAAACATAAGAAACAAAGTCACTAAGAGTTTGAGGTAAGACCGGATGCCTTCTCCTTCCGGAAAAGGATAACTGCCAGACCGAACAGGCCGGTGCCGAGCAACAACAGGGATGTGGGTTCCGGAATTGGTGTTTCAGCGATGAACGTCTGCGGAATGTTGAGTTCGTATCCGTCAGGGGTGTAGATGGTGAAGTTTGCTGCGTTCACGCTGCCGTAATTTGTTCCAGCAAGCGCTAACTGTGCGGCTGCGGCTGGTGAGTCGTCTGCAAGCAACGAACTGCCCTCGGTGGCGAACAATGACCATGCGGCCAATTGGTCGGCAATATCGTTTGCTGGAGTGGTAGCGGCATCCTTCAACAGCCACGCAGCTTCCAACTCGTCCACGCTGGTAGGAGTGGACTCAGTTACAAACCACGATGGTTCGGTTATTTCGTTGTCAAAACTCAAGCACATCATGGCTACGGATGGTGCACCATTCACGCTGAGATAGTACGGATAGGTGTACACACTCTCGTTATACGGCGCTCCCACATAGACCGTATTGGAGCCCGGACCGTTGTACGTGAGTGTATCGGCCAAAGCAGCCGGAACAATCGCAATGGCCGTTGCCAATGCGAGCAAAGCTAACGAAAATTTCTTCACTGGTCTTTTCCTTTCTTTCTTTTCCTTAGCCCGTGGGGTGTGGGGGGGGAAGCGGCACTGCTCGGATGCCTGGCTGAGGATTTTCTAAGATTTGGGCAACTACCAAGAAGTCTATTAGGGGACTTCAACAAAAATGCAGAAGATTCTGCACGGGAACTCACGCCATAGTCACAAAAATTTGCGCCAAAGTTATCGCACTCAGCACCGAAGTATCCAGACAGGTAACCTGCCTTGGGCAGGATTTTCGCTGTGCCCCTTCGGCTTCGCTCTGGATGATGGCTTTGTGATGAATGCGAGCGTCCTGGTTTCCCACACTAGCCACAAAAAGCTGAGACGCGGCGAGGGTGGGGCACCCAGTGCTGGCATGGTCGATGGACGCAAAAAAAGGGCACGTTTCCGTGCCCTTTAAACCCGAAGAAACATGAGAAACAAAGTCG
>PLOI01000027.1 GCA_003142015.1 Acidobacteriaceae bacterium
TTGCACCACGGGCTGCTAGCCAATCCCATGCGTGCGTATCCCTCGTAAAGGGCTCGTATGCATGGGATGGCCCTGCTCAAAGCGCTGAACGCGGACAAGATCGAGGTCTTCTACCTGCCCAGCTACTCGCCGGAACTGAATCCCGACGAACTGCTCAACGCCGATCTCAAGCAACGTATCACGGCCGCCGTTCCAACAAAAACACAAGTGCAACTCTTCCCCGGTCTTCCGCTCCAAATCAATGATCCGCACCCTCGGGCTTCTGTCTGCACGGTCCGCACTCGCACTCATCGATAGAGCAATCTTTCCGGCCTTTAGTTGGCGCGAGTCCATCGTAGGCCTGCAACAAAATCTCCGCGGGATGGATAGCCTTGAAGCTGGTTCCGTGTTCTATCTGCATCTGGCAGGTGGCGCACTCCGTGGCGACCATCTGCGGCCGCGCCGCGTCGATGCTCGCGAATAACTCCTTGCCTATCTCCATGGAGACCGGGTATTTTTCCTGCTTGAAGCCATAGGTGCCGGACATGCCACAACATCCAGCATCCATATCCTCAACCGTGACGCCCGGAATCATGCGCAACAAGTGATACCACGGACGCCCGATGCCCTGTGACTTCTGATGACAGGGAGCGTGGTATGCCAGTCGCAGGGCAGTGTGCTGGAAGTTGGTGTTGAGCTTTCCCGCATCGGCCTGCGCCATCAGCAACTCAGCAAGGTCGAATGTATTGCTCGCAATCTTTTGCGCCGCGCAAGCAAACTTCTTGTCGCCTTCAAGGATGCCGCCGAATCCCGTCTTGAGCATGTGTCCGCAACTCGAACAGGCGGTCACAATACGCAGCCCCGAGTCGACTTGGCGGGCCAAGGCCTTGACGTTAGCGCGCGCCACCGAGCGCGCCGCAGCAGCATCGCCGTTGGCGAGGGCTGGAACTCCGCAGCACTCCGTTGATGCAACTTCCACGGAGAGGCCGTTTCGCTCGAGGAGATCGATTACCGTCCTGCCTAGCCCCGGCCGGTTGTAGCGGATGAAGCAGCCGGGAAAGAACACCACCCGCTGCCGCGCGTTGCCCGTCATCGCGGGAGAGCGTAAATCCGGGCGCGCATATTTCGGGAATTTGCGTTGCGGCGCGATCTGCATCAGCTTCGACATGAGAGAACGGGCCGGCTTCATGGAGAGCGCAAAGTTGGAGAGCGCGGGCAGAATTGTCGTCAGCTTGCCCAGCAAGCCGGGACGCGCAAACCACCAGTCGCGCAACCCGCGAACCAGCGGCTTGCGGTGCGCAGCCTTGGCGCGCGCAATCATTTCAGAGACGTTCACCTGATTGGGGCATACGAGATCGCAGCGATGGCATCCCAGGCAGTACTCCACCCACTCTGTGTCGGTGGAAATGCCTTCGCGACGCAAGCGCTCCAGCTCCGGGCCCAAGCGCTTTGGGCCGGGATACCGCGGATCAGCGGCCAGCACCGGGCAAACTGTGTTGCACAGCGAACACTTCAGGCAATTGTCAATCGCAAGGTCATCAAGCCGCATGGTTTCCCCTTGTGGACGCTGCGAGATTTCCCGCGCGGTACCCTGTGAGAATGCGCATGGCATCGCCGTTGTTGCCCGCGCCGGAGTCCGGCAGCGACTCAGCAATAAATAGGTTCCGCGCCATTACCGCGCCGGTCGAGGCAAGCGGCCTCATCTGCTGATCGCGGCCGGCATAGGCCCCGTTCAGAGGGCTGGCAGAATGGCGGCCCGTTGCCAGTACCACGCACAGGCCGCGCAGATTCATCGCGTGGCCCGGAGCCGCAATCCGCACACCGGTGCACAAGCCATCGTGAATCACTACTTCCTTGACAGGGAATCCGCGAAAGAGCTCCACGCCGATCTGGTGAAGATAACTCTCCATTCGATGGAAGACGCGCAGGCCTGGAATGGATGGAGGCAAAGTGGGAATCTCGCACACCTCGCAGAGGAGTTCCCGCTTGAATTCAGCAATCTGCTCAGCGGATGAAGCCAGTCCCAACATGCCGGGCACAAAGATGCGCTGAAATCCGGATGCCGCGGCGCGCAGGGCGTAGACAAGTTCTTTGCGAAAACCGGGATCACGATCAAATAACTGTGCGAGGTGCAACGTGGTCACGGGAGCTCCCATATCGCGCGAAAGAGAGATTTGCCGCGCCGCGTACGTGCCGCTGGAACTCATCGCGCGCGCCCGCTCACTGAGCCGCTCGGCCATGAAGTTTTCATCGAAACTGGACAGTCCTCGAATGCCGATAACCGCTGTCGAGACTCCATCGCGAGGCTCAGCATTCCAAAGAAGGAGAGGCGCCAGCGCCACGCTCTGAAAATCGCCAAGAAGAGTCGGCAGATATTTCGCGGTGGAGATATCTCCTGCATATGGGCAGCCTGCGCGGCGCGCCATCTCGCAAAAGAACGCGATTGCCTCGCCCAGCTCAGGCGCAGCGGATGCGCACAGGATGTCTTGCGCCTTCAACCATCCTGGCCCAGTAACAAACGATCCAGGACCGGTCGCAACCAGCGCGACTTTCAGGTTCCGGTGAGCGGCCGCGCCGGCCGTGACAAGGCCGGAGACCCCGGCGCCCACAACAATAACATCGTAGCGGTCAGATTCCATCTTGCTTACCCGAATCCGCGCAGAGCATCCGATCCGCGCCGTAGAGATCGTAATTGAGGTCCAGTTGCTCGACCTGCTTGCCCTGGTGGATGAAGGCCTGCCCCTTCGCGCGCTCGTGAAGATAGGCGGAGAATTCCGTGGCGGCTTCTGATGCCGTCCAGCGGTGAGTCTGAAAGCCGGCCAGCATCGCTTTGTACCCGCAGAATGTTCCCTGGCACGGGCCGAAGCCGAGGCGCGTTCGCCGGCCAACATCGGCAATGGTGCAAGCCGGCGCCGGAGTAGCGCCGCCGAGAACGTATTCTAATTCGCCGCGAGTCACAAGCTCACATTCGCAGACCACCTCGGCCAGATCGGGCCGCGTTTCGATGGCCTGAATGACTTGATCCGTTTCGGGACCCAGGCGGCGCTCCATCATTTCCGCAACCGGGTGCGGCAACACATGAATGGCGCGATGGTGCGTCGTGCGATCGACCGCGGGCCGCAGCGGCGTTTTATCGGTCGTACATTCCACATCCACCCCGAGTTTCGCCGCTACGCAGTCGCACGCCGCGGCAGCCATCAGGCGATAAGTGGTCAGTTTGCCGCCGACTATCGAAATAAAGCCGCTCACTCCGTCCCGTGTCCCGTGATCGAGCAGCGCAAAGCCGCGGCTGATCTCGCGGCCCCTGGCAACCTCGACGGGCATCGGCGCATACAACGGACGAACACCGCAGAAGATGCGCAGGATGCGCGCGTTAACAAGCCCAGGAATCAGTTCATCGCCCAGCCGCAGCAGATGATCAACCTCCTCGCGGGAAGCGGCCAATCCTTCCGGGCTGGGCACGCGAATCGAAGATGTGCCCAAAATGCATACGGGGCCGGCGGGCACCAGAATGTCGGCATCGCTGGACTTGCGGCAGCGATTGATGACGCGGCGATTCAGCCGGTGATTGAGCACCAGCAGCGTTCCCTTATCGCAGAGCACGGGCACATCGACGCCGGCCATGGCTGCAATGCCCTGCGCCCAGCCTCCTGCGGCGTTGATCACCACCTCGCAGGAGATTTCGTCTTCCTCGCCGCTGCGCGTATTGCGATAGCGAACTCCGCGCACACGCCCGTCTGCGGAGAGAATGGAAGTTACTTCACTGTAGGTCAGGAAGCGCCCGCCGCGCGCAACCGCAGCTTCAAGATTTGCGAGCACCAGCCTGAAAACATCGACGTGCGCATCCGGACACGTGAATGCGCCAAGAATGTCCGCCGCCAGGTTCGGCTCCAGCTCGCGCGCTTCTTCACGGCTCAGCCTATGGCTGCGAATGCCAACCTCGCCGGCAGCGCGCCACCACTGTTCGAAGAATGCAGGGTCATCCTGGGCACACTTGACAAAAATTCCCCCAACCTCATCCACGCAATGAGGCGCAACGGCCTTGATGATGCGGTTTTCCGCGACGCACTCGCGCGCTGTGTCAGGGTCCTTGACAGCGTAGCGGCCGCCGGAGTGCAACAGACCGTGGCAACGCCCGGTAGCTCCGTTGGCGATGTCTCCCTGCTCCAGCAGGATGGCGGAGATGCCGCGCAAACTCAGGTCCCAAAGAATGCCGGCCCCTGTTGCGCCTCCGCCTATAATCACAACCTGCGTCGCTTCCATACCGTGCCTTTCAAATTGACCGCGAACACACCGCATCGCAAACCACGCGGCAACGCGGAAGCATCCTGGCGCAACAAGCACGAATGCCCTTGCGTCGTCCGATAGAAATCTGCGGAAGAAAACAGGATAGTGGCCAGCATCTCGACACACTCCAGCCAATGCGCGTTGAAACACATGCCTGGATATCTGGATTTGTTTCAGAAAGGCAAGAGCCTGGACCTTGAGAGAAATTCCAGACGACAGAAGCAAGGATCGGATCGCAGCCATTCTGAACGCAAAACCAGTTGCTAATGCAGCACTTGGTCCTGACTTCTTCAGCAGCATCCAATTACCCGCTCGTGCTGTCTCAGGCGCTCTTCACGAAACGGTGTCGGACTTACTAAGTTAATAGTATCTCGCGCCTGAACAAGCACTGTCAAGCTTCCGAGGCACACCTCAGGCGCAGGTTCAAGACAAATGGCAAGAGCGAAGTCAGCCGACTTCGCCTCGCCGACTAAGCCTGCTCGCGGAATCCCTGGGTTGATAAATCGCGCGCAAACCCATTGGTTGGGCGTACTTTACTTTGCTTATGTTCCCTGACAACGGTTATAATAGTTCCCTTGACGGCAAAAGCTGACTGTACCCGCACTCAACGGTATGGATGTGCGCTCGTTCAAAAGGTTATCTTTCACTATTCAGACGACCCGGAGGAGAACGGAAAAGCATCATGCAAGCACAATTGACACCGCTACGGACGTTCTTCCGAGAAACCCCCATCATTCCGTCCGTGCGCCACGTTGAACACCTCGACCATGCAATTGCTGCGCACGGAAAGATAATCTATCTGCTTACCGGCGATCCGGAAAATTGCGAGACGATGATCCAGAAGATTCTTGCCGCGGGCAAACTCCCCATCGTCAACCTCGATCTGCTCAACGGCTTCTCGCGCGACAAATATGCGGTGAACTACCTGAAACACTGTGGCGCCAGTGGAATCATATCCACGCATTTGGACCCGCTGCGCCATGCGCATACCATCCATCTCTATGCCATCCAGAGAACCTTCCTCCTGGATAGCGGCGCGAAGAATACTATCACCAATCAGTTGAAGAATACGCCTGTAGATGCGCTTGAAGTCTTGCCTGCACCGGTCGCTCCCAAGCTGCTTGATAGCGTACGAGCTATCTCGCTGGATATCCCTGTTGTGGGCGGAGGACTTATCTGGACCTTGAAGGAGGCCGAGGATCTGTTGGCGCAGGGTCTCGACGCGGTCTCCATCAGCAATCCCCAGATGTGGATCAGTTAAATTCCAAGCCCCCATGGGGGCCTGAAGCTATCGCCGTCAAAAACAAGTTATGCGGACGCATACATCCCGGAGATGTCAAACACCGGGCTTTTTCCCGACAGAGCGTTGAGATAGCACGGGCGGTTCAATCTCCTCCGCTCTGCGCGGGGAGAGCTTCCACATCCACGAGAGCAGCACTATCCCCATGAAAGCCGATGCCATGATCGCATAAAGGGCGACATTCCAGTTATGATATCGGTCAACCAGTATGCCGATGCCTTTACTCTCTGTCACACGGCCCAGGTAGCCAAATAGACCTATAAAGCCGGCCGCTGTGCCAACCGCTTTCTTTGAGGTGTAATCCAGCGCGCTGACTACCAGTAACAGAATGGCCGGATAAACAAAGAAGCCTATGACGCCAAACAAAACCATATCTATCCATAACTTATTGTCAGGACTATAGATGATGCCGAGATAAGCAAGAAAGACAGGAATCATGCAGAATACGCTGATCATTCCCCGGCGTCCTCCCACCTTATCCGACAACCAGCCCATCAGGATGGTGCTGAAGATGGCGGAAAACTCCAATGCCGCAGTGCTGCCCCCTCCCTCGACAAGGCTGGCGTGCTTAACCTCTTGCAGATAGTACGGTCCCCAATCCAACATGCCGTAGCGGGCGATGTACACAAAGAAATTTGCGCCGGCGAAGAGCCAAATATAAGGATTCTTCAAGATGTAATTGACCAGTAAGTCGCGGGTGCCCAGCTCTTTCTCGCTGTCTTTACTTTCGATAGCCGGGTAGTCGTTGCGATATTCCTCAATAGGCGGAAGCCCCACGGACTGAGGCGTGTCCCTAAGTCTCAAAAGAAGATAAATCGCGCATATAACGGCGAGAATGCCAGGAACATAAAATGCCGAGCGCCATCCCAGCATCATGGTGCTTTTTGCAACGATGATACCTGTCAGCCCCCCGCCAACATTCTGGGCGACGTTCCAGAACGCGAACTTGGTGCCCCTCTCGCGGATGCTNNCCCATCGGCATGAAGTAACGCGGGTTGCTGCGGTCCGACCATGCGCCCATGAAGAATTTGCCGATGCCATAGGAGATAGCCGTGATGGCCAGCAGGTCGCCGATCTGCCCTTTACTGTAGTGAAGCGACTCTCCCATCTCCTTGGTGACAATGGGGAGATTGTTTCTGACGAGATAGAAGAGGGCATAACCAATAAAGGTCGATTCCATAATCTGCCAGCGCATTTTAGGATAGAGCTGCTTAACCTGCGCATCGGGCAGTCTGTCGATATGCGGCGCCGGTCTAAGAAAAGGAAGATTCCAACTCATGAAAACCCTCATTGCATCTGTTACTGACGCGATCTGTTCACG
>PLOI01000078.1 GCA_003142015.1 Acidobacteriaceae bacterium
TTGTCGGACGCCACTGGAACGGTCGTGAGCCGTAACTTTTACTGGGTGCCCACCACACTCACCTCCTTCGACTGGCCGAAAACCGAATATACGCATACGCCCGCCGCGCGCCACGAAGATCTGACCGCGCTGACCAATCTGCCTCCGGCTAAAGTTAGCGCCAGCGCGGAGATTGAGACGACACCGCGCGGCCGCGAATTGCACGTACACCTCGACAACGGTTCCGGCGTTTTAGCCTTTCAGATTAGCGCGGCCATCCGTACTCCTTCCGGAGGGCTCATCGCGCCTGTCTTCTGGTCCGACAACTGGATTGAGCTCGTACCCGGAGAGTCGCGCACCCTGACCGCGCTATTGCCGGACTCTGCTCCCGGCGATACCATCGTGCAGATCGGAGGCTGGAACATCGCCTCGGAGACCATCACACCCGCGGCTGTCATCGCACCGCGCTAAGGACATACATGGCGCCCGTTGCGGAAAATTCTCAACCAAAGCCCATCGGCCTCAATCGCACGCTTGGCCTGTGGAACCTCATCATCATCGGCATGGTCATCATCCAACCGACCGCGCCCATGGGTATCTACGGCGTCATCAGCAACAAGGCCCATGGTCACGTCGTCACCACCATCCTCCTCGCCATGATCGCCATGCTATTCACGGCCATCAGCTATGGCCGCATGGCGAGGGTCTATCCCAGCGCCGGGTCAGCGTACACCTACGTCGGCCAGGAGATGCACTCCGCCCTCGGCTACGTTGTCGGCTGGGGCATGGTGATGGATTATCTGATTAACCCACTCATCTGTACGGCTTTTTGCGCCAAGGCCGCCATGAATATCCTCCCCGGCCTCTCCTTCTACATCTGGATTATCTTTTTCGCCGCCTTCTTCACCTGGATGAACCTGCGCGGCATCAAGACCTCGGCGCAGTTGAATGAGGCCCTCTGTGCCGGCATGGTGATTGTTGTTCTGCTCTTCCTGGGCTGCGTCGTGCGCACGGTCTGGCACATGCATTACGATCCAGGATTCTTTACTCATCCCTTCTATGATCCGGCCAATTTCCATACCACTAGCATCTTTGCCGGAACCTCGGTCGCCGTACTCACTTACATCGGTTTCGACGCCATCTCCACGTTCTCTGAAGAGGTCCGCAATCCGCGCCGCAACATCCTGCTTGCCACGGTTCTGGTCTGCCTCATCACCGGCCTTCTCTCCGGGCTGGAAGTTTACGCGGCGCAGCTCATCTGGGGATCAAAGCCCTTTTCCAGCGATAACGTCGAGTCGGCCTTTGCGCTGGTCAGCGGCAAAGCCGGCGGCCTGGTGCTCTTCCAGATCGTCAACTTCACGCTGCTCATCGCCAACATGGGTTCCGGAATGGGCTCACAACTCGCCGCCGGTCGCCTCCTCTATGGCATGGGACGCGGCAATGCGCTCCCTAAATCATTTTTCGGCGCCATCGAACCCAAACACCGTGTTCCCCGCAACAACATTCTGGCGGTTGGCGCGTTTGCGCTTGCCGGAGCCGGCCTGCTCGAGTTCTTTGCCAGCCGCCTCGGCGGAGGCGCCTACGAGATCGGTGCCCAGTGCCTCAACTTCGGAGCCTTTATCGCCTTCATGGGCGTGAATGCCGCGGCCTTCGTCCACCAATGGCGGCTCAAGCCCAGCGATTCAGACGCCAACCGACGCCATCTGAGCGGCTTCGTGGTGCCTGCCCTGGGCTTCCTCATCTGCGGCTTCATCTGGGCCAATCTCAGCAGCAAGGCGCTGGTGCTGGGCGCCGTATGGATGGTTGCCGGCATCACTTACGGGGCGTTTCGCACACGCGGCTTCCGTTCGGAATTGGTCACCTTTGAGGTCCCTTCCGACGTCGAGTAGCTGGCAAAATCAGCCGCCGACTACCTTCTCCAAGGCAAGTTNNGCGATGCTTACCAGCTCGACGATGCGGGAGACGGCCGGCACCCAAGGAAACGACTTCAAGAAAGACCAGGCCGCTCTGCTCCAGGAACTGACCACCGAGAGCCAGAACGAGGCTTCTCAAGGCTTTGACACCAAGTCTGCACTCGATATCGCGCGCATCATCAACCATGAAGACGCGAAAGTCGCGGCTGCTGTCAAGCGGGCTATTCCAGAGATAGCGCAGGTCATCGACCAGGTGGCCCGCTGCATGCGCGAGGGTGGCCGGCTGATTTACATCGGCGCCGGCTCCAGCGGCCGCATTGCGGCGCTCGACGCCTCTGAATGTCCGCCCTCCTATTCGACCGCCCCCGGACAAGTGCAGTACATCATGGCCGGAGGACCCAAGGCGCTGGCCTCGGCCGTCGAGGTCAACGAAGATTCCGAAGAACTGGGCCAGCGGGACATCGCCCGCCGCCGCCCCACGCGCAAAGACATTGTGGTGGGCGTCTCCGCTTCGGGCCGCACCCCCTACGTGGTGGCCGCCGTGGCCTACGCCCGCGCTCGTGGCGCACATGCCGCCGCCGTCACGTGCAACCAAGGAACGCCACTGGCCGCCGCAGCGGAGATCGTCATTGTGGCCGACGTGGGTCCCGAGGTCATCTCAGGCGCTACGCGCATGAAGGCCGGCAGCGCCCAGAAGATGATCCTGAACATGATCACCACAGGCGCCATGACCCGGCTCGGTTATGTGTACGAGAACCTGATGGTCAACGTGCACATGCAGAACTCCAAGCTCGTCGAGCGCGGGATCCGCATCCTGATGTGCGCCTGCAAAATCGACCGCGAGGCCGCGGTGCAGACCATCAAGAGCGCCGGACGCAGCGTCCCCGTTGCCCTGGTCATGCTCAAAGCCAAAGTCGACAAGCCGGAAGCCGTCCGCCGCCTGGCCAAATCCGACGGCAACGTCCGCCTGGCCATCGAAGACAATGCGATGGAGTTGTAAGGCTTGCGCGACTCAGCTTTTTCCTTTTAAGAGCGCCTTTGTCGACAGCGACCACGCCAGTATCCAAGCCCCTCCGCAAATTCCCAAAGCGATAAATGCGCTCGACCACTCATCCGGGTTGAGCACGCTTGGGTAGCTTGCGACTCTGGGTGCATGAAGCACCAGAAACCAAAGCAGGAACATCAGCCCGAGCATGAAGCTTGCCCAGCGATCCATCCATCCCAATGCAATGCTCACGCCCGCCGCGATAAATGCGATGGCAGTGAGATGCGCCCAGAACCAGCCCCCGCCCGGAATCCACTTCGGTACCAGGCTGACTATGAATTTGAAGACGAGATAATGATCGATTCCGAAGACGATCGCTGAAACTGCGAAAAGGTAGCGTCCGGAACGAGTGAGTACCTTCACAGCGCCCTCCCACCGCCCAAAACCTGGGGCCTCCGCCGGTAAGGCTCCGGCCAATATCAAAGCCGATGCGCACATTGTCAATGTTTCAAAAGCGCAAGTTCGCACACCCACATCCCATGGGAGCGCGGCAACTCTGGGTATCTGAAGGATCAGATCGCACAGAAGAAAAAGGACGCCCAACACGAGCGCCGCGACCCGCGCTCTGATCTTAGTCGCAATACACACACTCGCCGCAATGAGGGCAACGCCCGTAAAGTACGCCAGCCACGAGTAGCTCGGAACCCAGGGAATGACGGGCAGGAACGAATCGGACGAGTGAGCGCAGATGAGGTTCTCGACGCCAAACGCAGCGATCGAGATGGCAAACAAGTACCGCCCTTGCTTGACAATTATTTCCATGGTCGCCATCTCAATCGAAGCGTACCATGAACAACGCCGTTGTCAAGACAGACGATTCATCGCCCCATCCAATCTTTGGATTTACACTGGAAGGTCAGGAGTCGGTCAATCATTCATGGATAAATTTGTCATTCGTGGCGGCAATCCGCTGGTGGGCACGATCCACGTCTCGGGCGCGAAGAATTCGGCGTTGCCTTGCATGGCTGCGGCGATTCTTACCGAGGACGAGGTCACGCTCGAAAACATGCCTCAGGTGCGCGACATAGAAACCGAAAAACGCCTGCTGGCGTCGATGGGCGCAGAGGTCCGGCCGGGCGACGCGCCCAATAGCGCCACCATCAGTTGCCGCAGGCTCTCCGATCCCGTGGCCAAATACGAAATCGTGAAGACCATGCGTGCCAGTTCTCTCGTGCTTGGCCCGCTCATTGCTCGCGCCGGCGTGGCGCGCGTGGCCATGCCGGGCGGATGCGCCATCGGCGGCAGGCCCATCGATCTNNCAATTGCGCGGCGCGCACCTGCTCTTCGACAAGATTACCGTCACAGGCACCGAAGATTTGCTGATGGCCGCCGTGCTGGCCGAAGGCGAAAGCTTGATGGAAAACTGCGCGCGCGAGCCCGAGGTCGCTGATCTGGCCGCGCTCCTGACCGCCATGGGCGCAAAAATCGAAGGCGCCGGCACTTCAACTATTCGTGTACAAGGCGTCAGCCGGCTGCATGGCGCGCACTACCGCATCAACCCCGACCGCATCGAGGCGGGTACATTCCTGGTAGCAGGCGCTATTACCGGCGGAGATCTAACCGTGGCTAATTGCAATCCGGAGCACCTCAGCGCGGTGATCGCCAAGCTGCAAGAGGCCGGCGCCCGCGTGGATATTCTGGAGCCCGATTCGGTGCGCGTGCGCGTAGGCGAACAGCTTCGCGCGGCCGGCATCTCTACCGAAGAATACCCAGGCTTCCCCACCGACATGCAGGCGCAATACATGGCGCTTGCAACCCAGGCCGAGGGCGTCAGCGTGATCGAGGAAAACATCTTTGAGAACCGCTTCATGCACGTGCAAGAACTGGTTCGGATGGGCGCCAACATCAAGGTGGAAGGCAGGACGGCCACCGTGCGCGGGCCGGCAAAACTCTCTGCCGCGGCCGTCATGTGCTCGGANNGATCGCGGCTATGAGCGCATCGAGGAGAAGCTGGCCGGGGTCGGCGCGCAAATCCGGCGCATGGGCAACATCTTCCCTCCCAGCGACGAACCGGCAGACGCCGCTTAGCGAGTGGCTTAGGTTCTCTGAACCGAAGGCATTTTCAGGGATGGCGTAATGTGGGACCCCCGCCTTTCGCCTTCAACTCGCGAAGATGCCGAGTTCGTGGGAAGATCGTTGCAGCAACTGCTCAACGATCCGCTCGATATAGAGGGTTAGAAGGTAAGCGTTGGCGCTAGTGTTGGCATTGCCGTCTTTCCTGAAGACGCACCCGACACTGAGTCGTTGTGCATTGCAGCCGACCCGCAAATGTACAACTCGAAGCGCCGCTCCCAGGAATCAAAGCAGGATGCGGCCTCCGTAAAATGGGAAACCCGCCCTGTTCAAGAATCCGCGATCAGCGAAGAGTTGCGGCTGACGTAAGAAAACGTCTCTCCAGACGACATATCCTGACCCTATTACCGTCCAAGCAAACAGAAAGGCCCGGAACCAATTCCGGGCCTTTCTGTTTGCTTGGGTTAGTGCCGCCGCTTAACCCTGGCCGCCGCCACTGCCAGGACCGCGACTGCCACCAGGACCACCGGGACGACGGCGGCGACGGCGGGACTTATTGTTAGCACCAGCAGCAGGACGGCCTGCGCCTGCCGGCTGCGTGGCCGGGACCGGAGCGCCCTCGACGCGGTTGAAGTTCGGCTCGTTTTCCTCATCGAACTCTTCGCCAACCTCCTCGTCGAAGTCGTCTCCGCCTTCGATCAGGATGGTGCTCTGGTTCGATTTGGGCTGACGCTCGTCAAACTCATTGCGTGGCTTGACGGGCGCGGCAGGTACGGTAAACGAGGCAGGAGGGGCCGGAGATTCGGAGGCGGAAATCTCCACCTCTTCAGCCTCGGCGGCCGGAGCAGACTGGCCCAGCTTGGCGCGCTGCTCCTTGATGAGGGCCTTGCGGCTGAGCTTGATGCGATTGCCCTCGATAGCCAGAACCTTGACCATCACCTGATCGCCCTCGCGCAGCTCGTCCTTCACTTCCTTCACGCGATGCTCGGCGATCTCGGAGATGTGCAGCAGGCCATCAGTGCCGGGGAAGAGCTCGACAAATGCGCCGAACTCCGCCAGGCGAACCACCTTGCCCAGATAAATCTTTCCAATCTCTGGAACAGCGGTGATGTTGCCGATTAATTCCAGCGCCTTCTTCAGACCCTCGCTATCGCAAGAAGCGACGTTGACTCTGCCCGTGTCGTCCACATCGATCTTGGCGCCTGTCTGCTCGATGATGCTGCGGATGGTGGCGCCACCCTTTCCGATCAGATCGCGAATCTTGTCGGTGGGGATCATCACGGTTTCGATGCGCGGCGCATAAGCCGAGCGCTCGGTGCGCGGTCCGTCCAGCACCGCGTCCATCTTGTCCAGAAGAAAGAGCCGGCCCTTGCGCGCCTGTTCCATCGCCAGTGAGAGAATCTCGTGAGTGAGGCCGCCGATCTTGATGTCCATCTGCAGCGCGGTGATGCCCTTGCGCGTGCCGGCCACCTTGAAGTCCATGTCGCCGTAGTGGTCTTCCGCGCCTGCAATGTCGGTGAGGATGGCGTAGTCGTCGCCCTCTTTGACCAGGCCCATGGCCACGCCGGCCACCGCGCCCTTAAGCGCGATGCCCGCGTCAAAAAGCGCCAGGCTGGTGCCGCAGACAGTGGCCATCGACGAAGAGCCGTTGGACTCCAAAATATCCGAGACAATGCGGATGGTGTAAGGCGACTCTTCGGCCGTGGGCAGAACCGAAGTGATAGCGCGCTCGGCCAGTGCTCCGTGACCAATCTCGCGCCGGCCTGTGCCGCCCATGCGGCCCGTCTCGCCTACGCAGAAGGGCGGGAAGTTGTAATGAAGCATGAAAGGCTTCTTCTTTTCGCCTTCATAGCTCTCCAGCCGCTGTCCCTCGTCGGCAGTGCCCAGCGTGGCCGTAACCAGAGCCTGAGTCTCACCGCGAGTAAACAGAGCCGAGCCGTGTGTCCGTGGCAGCACGCTGGTCTCGATGGTAATTTGACGAATCTCGTCGAAGGCGCGGCGATCAGGCCGGATGCGCTCCTTGGTCACCTGCTCGCGGAAGATGCGCTCACGCAATTTCTCATAATAGTGGGCCAGCTTTTTCTTGGCCGCCGGATCGTCAGCGGGCAACTCTGCAGCCAGCTCGTCCTTGATCTGCTTGACCAGCGTCTGGCTTTCCAGCTTCTCGTGCACCTTGGTGTCCAGAGCGTCCTTGAGGCGGACTTCGATCTTGGCCTTCAAATCAGCGAAGTAGGCCTCGTCGAACTCCGGCTTGGTGAAGGCCCGCTTGGGCTTGCCGGCCACGGCCACCAACTCGTCGATGGCGGCGACGATCTTCTTAACCTCAGTGTGGCCAAACTCGATGGCCGCCAGGATGACCTCTTCAGTCTCTTCCTTGGCGCCCGACTCGATCATCACGATGCCGTCCTTGTGGCCGACAACCATGATGTTGACCGTTGTGGCTGCGCGCTCTGAGTAAGTGGGGTTGATGACGAACTCACCGTCCACACGGCCCACGCGCACCGCGCCGACCGTGGCGCTGAAGGGAATGTCAGAGAGAGCCAGCGCGCAAGCGGCGGCGTTGATGCCCACCACGTCGGGGTCATTCTCCTTGTCGGCGGAGAAGACCAGCGCAATCACCTGGGTCTCGTTACGGAAGCCGTCGGGGAACAGCGGACGGATGGGACGGTCAATCTGGCGGCAGGTCAGCACTTCTTTTTCGCTGGGCCGCCCTTCACGCTTGATAAATCCGCCGGGAATGCGTCCGCCGGCGTAAGTGTACTCACGATAATCCACCGTGAGGGGGAAAAAATCGATGCCTTCCCTGGGATCGGGAGAGGCCACTGCAGTGGCCAGAACGACGGTTTCGCCCGTGGTCACCAGTGCGGCGCCAGAGGCCTGCTTGGCCATACGCCCGGTCTCAAAGACCAGCCGCTTGCCACCGGCAAGCTCGACTGCTACTTCATGCTTAGACATAGTGTCCTCGTTTCATTGTGTTCGCTTGGGAAACTTGTAAATGGAAGGGTGCGGGAACGCTGGCAGCAGGCGGGAAGAGTGGCAGGGCGCGCGCAAAAGAGTGGGATCTGCGCGTGGGAGCCAATTCTCCCCCTGCGGCCGGTCCATCTGCCGGACCCCGCGTGTGGGACGCGCTCAGCCGATAGCTGTGCGCAGTCCCTGGCTGCGGGTCGAGTTCGCCAGGTACACCAAGGCCCCAGGTCCTGCGTAGTACGGGGGCCGTGACCAATTTCCGGTCTGGGCGCTTCCGGGTCAAAGTAGGCTTTCTGGGTTCGCGTTCCGCTATTTGCGGATACCGAGTTTGCCGATCACGTCGCGGTATCGATCGGTATCGTGCGTCTTCAGGTAGTCCAGAAGGCGGCGGCGCTTGCTGACCAGTTGCAACAGACCGCGCCGGGAAGCGTGGTCCTTCTTGTGCGTCTTGAAGTGCTCGGTCAGTTCAGCGATACGCGCACTCAGAATTGCGATCTGGACCTCCGGTGAACCGGTGTCCGTATCATGGGTGCGGAAGCTTTCAATCAGGGTTGTTTTCTTTGCAGTCGCCAGCACGGCGTTTGTTACTCCTCTTGTCTTCTCAGTCCACGTTTAAGTGTCTATTGTGAGACTACCATGAATATGCGCCCGTGCGCCATTCGCCGGCAGGCTGGAACCAGGTTGGTATCTCGCTGCCAGCTTTGACCTTCGCTACTGTTGCTGCTCCATCCAATAATTGGCCCGCGCCACGATGCGGGCGCCGTAATCCTCCGCCAGACGCACCCTTATGGTGTGCAATCCAGGAGTGGGATCGGATGGGCTGAAGGTAATCAGATAGCGGTTGCGGGCGTGCTGGGCAGATTCCACAACACGTTTTTCAAAGCCCTTGTCGCCGGTAAAGGGGTGATACTCCCCGCCGCTCATGTGGGCCACTTCTTTGGTCACATTCTTCTTGAATGCCGGCACAATCATGGCTAGGGTCGAGAACAAGTTCATCGCCCGGTCCTCGCCCGAGTCCTTTATATCGTGGTCCAATTCGGCGCGCGCCGGCGAAAACGATACGCTAAGAACCAGTACATCTGACTGGCCGATCTTGCGGATCAACTGCTCCACTTTAATGTGCTTGCTGCCGTGGTCGCGCTCTTCCGAGATCAGCAAGAGCACGCGGCGATACTCTTTGGGTTGGGATTCCAGCAGATCGACAGCGTAGCTCACTGTATCGAGAATCGCGGCACCGTTGTCGCCCCGTGGCAGGCGTTTGAGGGCCTGGTTTACCTCATCGCTGGAGTGTGTGAAATCGCGAATAAGACGCGGCTTCGAGTCAAAGCCCACCAGCGCCGCCTGTCCCATGCCGTCGCTCAAAAAAAGGTCCAGCAGCGGGCCCATCTTGGCCAGTTTATCGAATTCAAGCACGCTGGCGCCGCCCAACTCGACCGCGACCACCAATGCCACCGGCGCCGTATCCATTTCCTCTTGCACGCGAATCTTCTGCGGCACGCCGTTGTCTTCCAGCACAAAATCCTTCGGCTTGAGGCCGTAAACAACGCCTCCGCCCGGCTTCTCCACCAGCGTGGGCACCAGCACTTCGTTGGCCCTCACGCGCAGTGTAGGCACGTCGGGGTTGGCGCTGGAGTGGACGCCCGGCATAGGTAGCGGAGGCTCGATGGGGGGCAACTGCTGCGCGCCGGCGAACGCGGCGGTCAAAAGCCATGCGGCTATCACAAAGCTATTCAGCCGGATTAATCCGAATCTCATGCTAGAAAAAACTCCGAAACAGTGACCACTGCCGTCACGCCCGCTTGTGTACTTCGCGGTCCATGCGGCCAATCCAGCCCAGAAAGGCCAAAAGCTCCCAACGCGAGATCCACAGAAAGCTCAACACGTCTTTGCTTGTCAGCGTCTCCGCCGGTTTCCCGCTGTAGGTCTCAACCCGCCAGCGCAGATAATCGCTCCTCCACGGCGCAAGCCGGTGGCCGCGCGTTGCATTCCAGAGAAAACGGAGCGGAGCGAACATGGTGAGTCCCTTCGCCTTGAGTATAGACGGTTGGGATTCGGCACGGACGCGCGAGGGGGCCACAGAATGGTTCCAGCAGCAGACCGCCTAACGCGCCTGGCGTTACGCAGGCAGCTTGCTGAACAAATCATTCGAGGAGGAATTCAACTGCGCAATCACATCCTCCAGCGCCGTTTGCTGAGTCTCGGAGAGAGAAAGCTGCGTAGAGACCGTTGGAATATCAGCCTGCATCAGGTTGGTCTGTGCGGTGGTCAGCTGAGTCTCCACGTTGGTCACGGCGTCGGAAGCGGCTGTGACCTGGGTGATCGAGTTGTCGATGGTCACGCGCTGCTGGGAGACGTTGTTCAGCGCCGCGCTCAACGCCTCCGTATCGCTCACCGCCTGAGCGGTGTCAACCGTGCCGCTCGAATAATCGGCGACCAGGCTATTGAGTGCTCCAAAGACGCTGTTTGACCCAGTGCCCATGAAAATCTGGCTGCCGGACACATTCAATTGGATCTTTTGCCCGCTCGGCGTCTCGAGATAGTTCACGTCCTGGTCGCCGTTATAGGTGGTAACGGCCGGCGATGTACCAGTCGAAGTGGAGAAGGGAGCCGTGGAAATCTGGCCGCCGGCAAAGATGTACTGGCCCTGGTAGCTTGTGTTGGCCAGCGACTCCACCTCGTCGAGAATGCCGGAAATCTGAGTCGAGACGGACTTGACGTTGCTGGAGTTCATAGTGCCGTTATTGGCGCTGGTGGCCAGCGAAATGGCCGAGGTCAGCTGAGTAACCACACTGCCAAGGGCCGAATCGGCCACCTGCAACTGGCCCGTCACCAGGCTGGAACTTGTCGTGAAAGAATCATCCTGCTGAATCTGGTTGAGCAGCAGAACATTCTCCCCCGAGGCTACCGGATTCTGGCTCAGCGAAGTTACACTCACGCCGCTCGACAGCTCAGAGGTCAACTGCTGCACGCTGGCCTGCGCCTGATCGAGCGAACCCACCAGATTCGTGACGTAAAACGGATCCACCCGCATTGCATTCCTCCACTCGCCTGAACAGCATTTTCGCGGCGCACCGCGCACGCCTGTACATAAACGGCCTTAGGAAACCGCCGTTTGATCTCCCAGATTCAACGCCGACGCCATGATCGTGTTCAACATCGCGAAGACCTGCGAAGCCGCCTGATAGCTGCGCTCCAGCGTGGTCATCGACGAAGCCTCATCGTTCAGATTGACGCCGGAAAGCGCATCGTTCTGCGTCTGCAACTGGGTCACCGAGGCCTTCTGAGCCGTATTCTCCGTTTGCACGCTGGAGACCGTGGAACCCAGCGTGGTGACAAAGTTTGAGTAGTAGTTGATCGGCGTCTGGCCGTCCACAATCGTCGATGTGCTGCTGTTCAGAGCCGCTAGAGCGATCGCATTGGTGTCGTCGCCCGTTCCATCCCCCGCGCCGGCGGCGGCAATCTGGTTCGGATCGGTCATCACCACGCTCATGCTGGCCGCGCTGCCTGCCACCGTGGTGGGCTCACTGAAGATGTTGAGCGCCACATTGGCCGAATTGGCCACGTTGCCTTCCACCCCGTCGTAGTCCGTCCCCGCGTTGTTCTGCTTGTTTACCGAAGTCGAGATGCTGTAGGCCAGTTGATCGAGCGAGCTGAGCGCGCTGGGAATGTCCGTATCCCGCGCCGTCAGATAACCGCCCAGCGAGCCGCCGCCCGAGGCAAGCTGCGCGGTAATATCCGTATTGTTAACAAAAAAATCGGTGACCCCATTCACCATGCCTGTGGTCAACTGGTAGCTCGTCCCCTCCGAGACCAGTAACTGGCCCGAGGTGGTGGTGATCTCCAGCCCGTTGTTCTGGGTTGTAATCTGGTTGATCCCGATCAACTGCGAAAGCTGGCTCAGATCCTCCTGGCGCTGGTCCTCGAGCGTTCCCGCATCGGCGTCGGGCGAGGTGGTCTGAATCTGTTGATTGAGCTGGGCGATGGCGCCGGTCAGCGCGTTCACCTGGCTGGTCGTTCCGGCTGCCTCCTGGTCCAAGGCTGACCTTTGCGAGTTCAGGCTGGCCGCGGTGTTGGAGATGTCGCCGGCCAGTGTGCCCGCCGTCGAGAGCACGCTCTGGCGCAGTGAGTTTTCGGTAGGATTGGCCTCCAGCGACGAAAACGAGTTGAAGAAACTGGTAATGTCGCTTCCGATGTCTCCGGCGGTTGAACTGGACGAACCCGAGGCCGGTGTGAACAGGGCCTGAAGCGTATCGAGCGCCGTCAGACGCGAGCCAGAAGATGCAGCCAACTGCTGCTGCTGGTCCAGGCGCGACTCCAGCACGCGATCACGCTCGGACGTTGCGCCCGTCTCCGTCACCCCCTGCCCGTACGAGACCCCGTTGATACTGATCGGCTGATTCTCCTGCCAGTCTGGTGTCTCCTCCGTGTAACCGGGAGTGTTGGCATTGGCCACGTTGTTGGCCACAACATTCAGCGCTTCCTGATCGGCGTCGAGAGCCTGTGACATGATGCTGAGTGCCGAGCTAATTGTCCCCATGCCCGCTCCCCGTTCGCCGCCATTCTGACGCTTGCGAAGCGCCCGTCTCCATGCGGCCTTCGCGGTACTCCAGCCGGCCCGCGCGCAATTCGCGCAGACGGTTCATCACGTTCAGATTGGCTCGCGTCGCCTCCAGCACTCTGGCGAAAACCGCCATATCGCCCGTGGCACCCATGGCCTCAGCAGCCAACGCCGCGTGCGCTTCCGCATCCTCATGAACCAGAGCGCGATTCAGGGCCTGGCAGGAGAGCGCCAACTCCTCCAGCCGGTCCGCATCCAGGCGCGACAGCGCACGCGAGGCCTCAACGACCAGCTCTTTCAGCTTCGGATGCCCGTGGCGTCCACCAATCTCCTGCAACGCAATTGCTCCTTTCAGCACTCTCCGGCTGGCTTCAAATCGAAACTATGCCTTGCCGCCCAGCATCGAATCCACAACCTTCGAAGCCACTGCCCCCGCAGAGACGTTGTAGCTGCCCGACGCCAGCGCCGCTTGAATCTCGGCGACCTTGTCCATGCGGACACCTGAGTCTGTCGCCGTCTGAGAGACCTCGCTCCCCGCACTGCTGAACGTTGCCCGGTCGCTGCCGAGTCCGCTCCCGCCCGCTGCCGCGCCGTTCTTCGCCTGTTGCGCGGCGGCCGGGGCCGGCGCCGATGTTCCCAAAAGCGACTTCAAACCATCAAGACTGCTGCGAATATCCATCACCCACTACTCCTTGCCTGCTTCATCGGCGGATTTACTAATCACTCTAGTCATTTGTTTGAGTTGATTACAGTATTAGCGTGCAAACTTCCGGTTACCGCGGTGGTCACAGGCTTATTACCCGCAGGAGAAAGCTGCCGCACAATGCTGGTGGCAATTCCAAACCCTCCCTGCTCACTCAGTGCTTTCCCCAGCGCCTCCGATGCGAACGCGCCCAGCGCTCCGCCCGATCCGGATGCCGAGTCAGCGTCCTCTCCATCCAGCCCGTCTCCGCTGGTCATCGGTTTCAATAGCTCCTGCATCATTTGCGCTTCAAACTCGTGCGCGGCATGAACCAGACGGGGCTGCGGCGTAACCTGACCTGTCGCCGCGCCTGTCGAGGCTGCCGTTGCCGCTATGATCGTGTGCATCTCACGCCCTCCCTCGGACTTCTCGCCCTACAGAACTTCCAGGTCGGCCTCCAGAGCGCCGGCCTCTTTCATGGCCTGCAGAATGGAGATCACATCCCGCGCGCCCGCTCCGGTACGTTGCAATTCCTGCACCAAATCCTCCACCGTCGCCCCTTCCTTCAGGTCAATGCGGTTCACCGGCTTGTCCTGGGCCTGCACGGTCGTCTGCTGAACCACCTGCGTCGTTCCCGCCGATCCCGGATTGGGCTGCGAGACCTCGTTCACGGTGATCACATTGACGCTCAATCCTCCATGCAGAATCGAAACCGGCTGCAAGCGCACCGTGCCCCCGATCACCACCGTTCCCGTGCGTTCGTTCACCACCACGCGGGCCCGCGGATAAACCTCAATCTCGACGCCCTCCACCTTGTCCAGCAGCTCCGGAATCTCTTCGCCCGGCGCGGCGGTAATCTCCACCCGGCGGCTGTCGACTGCGTGTGCCCGTGGCGCGCCCAGCGCCTTGTCGATCCCCGCGGCCATCTGTTCGGCGGTGTGGAAGTCCGCATCGTTCAGCACCACGCTGACCACCCGCATCTGCTTCAGGTCAAAGGGCACCGGCCGTTCCACCAGCGCCCCGCCGGGAACTCGTCCCGTGGTCGGATGATTCGACAACTTTGTATTGCCGCCGCCCGAGGCCATGTAGCCGCCCAGCACCAGGGACCCCTGAGCCTGCGCGTAAATCTGCCCGTCAGGCCCGTAGAGCGGCGTCATCAGCAGGATGCCTCCCTCCAGCGAACGCGCGTCGCCGGCCGAGGAGACTGTTATATCCACCTTGTAGCCGGGCCGGCTGAATGGCGGCAGCGTCGCCACCACAAAAACCGCCGCCATGTTTTTGACCTGCATATTGCTGGCGCTGTTTGACCCGGTCTGAGGAACCGTGATGCCCATCCGCTCCAGCACCGAGATCAGCGTTTGCGCCGGGAAAACCGTCTGTGAGCTGTCTCCCGTGCCCCTGAGCCCCACCACCAGGCCGTAACCCACCAATTGATTGTCCCGAATCCCTTCAATAGTCGCGACATCCTTGATCCGCGCCAGATGCCCCGCCGCGGCGGCGTGGGCCGGAATCGAGGCCACGAGCAATGCGACGACGAGCGCTGCCCAGAACCTAAGACTTACGCCTCTCTTGCCACTCCCCGTTCTCTCGTTCACAACGCGCATCCCTATTCCCTATTCCCTGCTCCTAAAACACCAGCAGCTTCTCCAGGAAGCGCACCACCGCGTTCTGGCGGTAAGTGGAGTCGTTCACGATCCCCTTGCCGGTTACTTCCAGTTCAAGATCGGTCATGGCCGTCGATTGCACCTGGTTCTGCGAACTGACGTCCTCGGGGCGCACCAGGCCGCGCAGCTTGATCAACTGCGTCTGCTGCGAAAAGGTCAGCTGGCGCGTAGCCTGCACCACCAGCATCCCGTTGGGCAGCACGTCCACCACCTCTGCGCCAAAGGTCGTCGACAAGCTCGAGTTGGTCGTGCTCTGCCCCTGCGCCGACAGGCCCGAAGCCGCAGTCATGCCGATCAGATTCTGCATTGCGTTTGAAGTCTTGAGCTTGCCAAGCAATCCGGTCAACCCGGAGCTGGCGTTCGAGGCGCGAGAGTTCTTTACCTGCCCGTCGGTCGACGCCGCCAGGCTCTCCGTCACCACAATCGAGACCACGTCGTGCAGCCGGACGGCCTTGGCGTCGGTGCCCAGCCGCACCAGCCGGCCCTCCGGACTCCAGATCGAGCC
>PLOI01000040.1:0-3660 GCA_003142015.1 Acidobacteriaceae bacterium
TCGGATACGGTGGCGCTGATTTTGAATACCCGCTACAACGACAAGCAGACCACCATTATCACCACAAACTGGGCTGACCTGCCGGCCGGCGCCGGCTTCAAAGTCGATGAAAAGGGCAACAAGCCCGCAAAAAGCGAAGACACGCTTGGCGACCGCATCGGCGACCGAATGAGGTCGCGGCTGGCCGAGATGTGCGTCCGCGTGGAGATGACCGGCGAAGACTTTCGCCAGAGCGTCATGCGCGCGCGCTTTGGGTGAACCCCTGCGGTGGGGCCAACTGCCTTCGGCGGGTTGTATTGTTTCGATACGATTAAGGCGAAAAATAGGGCCGCGGACGATGACTTTGTAGCGTTTCAGCGCAAAGTGTATTGTTTCGATACAGTCGCCGCGGAAAGGACTCCATGCGCAAATCCCTGGAAGCGATCAGCCTGATAGCCCTGGCGGTGCTTATTTGGATCACGTGGCAGGCCCTCAATGGGTCAAGCCCTCTGCCAGACCGCATCCCCACCCACTTCGACGCCGCCGGCAACCCCAACGGCTGGGGTTCGCCTTCTCCGCTATGGCTTCTGCCGGTTGTAGCCGTGGCGCTCTATTTGCTCATCACGATCCTGACTCAGTTTCCCAAGGCCTTCAACTACCCGGTCCGGTTGACCGCCGAGAACCGGGCTCGCCTTGCGGCGCTGACCCTGCAGATGATCGCCTGGTTGAAAGTCGAGCTGGTCTGTCTCTTTGCCGGGATTCAATGGCCCATCATCGATTCCATCCGGCAGGGCGAGGGGAAACTGTCGCCTGCGCTCGTGCCGGTGTTCCTCGTCGCGGTTTTCGCAACCCTCGGCTGGCACATTGCGGCCATGTTCCGCGCGGCGCGGGCCGGATAGAGCTCACAGATTAGCTGTTGCTGTTCCTCGCCGGATGGTTTCAGCTTCAGAACAGGCTTCCCAGCACCAGCAGAATGGCGGCGACGGTGACACCCTGGTAGACAAGGTCTTCTGTCTGCCAATGGCGCCTCTGCCGGCCTGTGGGTGGTGGCATCGAGATGGACGCGGCTTGGAGGAAGGGTCGCATCTTTGGCCTGCCTTTCAATGCCTTACGGCAAGGGGTACGCAATCCAATCTTGGCGGGTTCTACTACCTGCCTGCTTAGACACCAGATTCCCATGGAAGATGCGAGGAAAAGGTGAAGAAACGAACAAATTGTGGTCCTGATTTATCTATCGGTCAAGAACAAAAAAGCATCTGCCTATTAACCAGGGCGGTACAGGCCGGAAGATTCCTTCGGTAATATGCGCGAAATGTTGCTGGCGGCAAGAATTCCGAGCGCGTTCCTTCCCGAGAAAAAGAGGAACGCAACTGGCAACTTATGGCAGTGGCTGCTGCCGTCGTTCTGCCGGTTGCCGCCGCGGACCGGCCCTGAGACTGGAATGCTGAATCGCCCCTGGCAAGGGCGCGGCCAGGTTATCTTGTTACCCAACTCCCTATCCAGGCCACAGCGCGAGCAATCCGTCCTAACGGGACCGGTTTCATGTCCTCTGGCAATTCTGCGTGGAGCAGTTCCTCTTCTGAAAAAAATGCTGGCGCATAGGGGGTAAATTTCACGCACATTTCTTCCTGGCTATCGAGTATTTCGGTCACAATCGGGTCATCGCCCTCGCCTCTGGCTGCCCTCTCGAACTCGTCTGCCCTTGCTCGCCGTGCGATCGCCAGGTCCATCAACAACTTGGTTTCTTCCTGGCGGTCTTCGGCCTGAGCCTCGATTGCGCGGTCAAACAGTTGTTTAGCCTCCTTGTAGTGGATGCGGGCAACTTCGCGGAACTCGTCGGCTGGCGAGCTGCCCAGGAATGTGTAGTCTGGCGTCTTACCCTGGAAATTGTCCGCTGACATTCTTTCCTCCTGGCTGCCAAGCATCCATAACCGCCAAGCATCTAAAAAGTATCGTTTAGTATTGCATGATTTCATATTATTCCTCAAAACAAGGGCAACACGGGGAACTTGTTCAGTAACGGGTGTAAAATTTTGCTCGTGAGCATTGGTCCTGAACTCGTATCGTCCTCCGAGAAGGAAAAACGCAACTGGCTGCCGCTGGGTTTGGCTGCCGGCGTTGTCGTGGTGGCTGTCGCCGTGGCAGTCCTGAGCCTGGAGCACGCAAACAGTCGCGGCAAGACGACGGTGACGCCAATCTCCGCGCCCCTGGACCCCTACGCGCAGAGTCTTCCGCTGACTCGCCTTGCAATGAGCGAAGCCGGCAACCTGGCGGGAAGCAAGGTCACTTACCTGGATGGACACATCGCCAACATCGGCGCACGCACCGTCACCGCCGTCACCGTGCAGGTACTCTTCCGCGATTTCGCCCACGAGGTGGCGCAGAACGAGACCCTGCCGCTGAGGCTGATCCGAGTGCGTGAGCCTTATATAGATCTCGAGCCGATTTCCGCAGCCCCGCTCGTTTCCGGTGGAGAGCAGGACTTCCGCCTGATCTTCGACGGNNGAATTTACCGGGTAGAAACTACCGTGCCTGGAAAGATTTACATGCAAGGCTAGCGAAACAATCCCTCAAACAGCGCTGGCCACCGCTGCCGCCGCACGCCAAGTCAAACAATCCAAAGCGTATCGGCTATTTTTCGCCATGCCGCACAGTTTGGCGCGAGCCTTGCTCTGTCTACGGGTGAGCAGACACCACCGCTCACTCCGCGCAACCTTGGCGGACAAAGACATTTTGGAAGGTGCCATCCAATGAAAACCATCGAATCACTTCGGACCTTGTTCCCACGCCAGCTCGTCCTGATTTTGCTGGCATCTGCGGTTGCACTCCCCGCCCTCGCGCAAAAGGGGCAGACCACGCCCGACCAGCAGAATACTCCGGCTGCCATGGACCAGCAGAGTACTCCACCTGTCATGGATCAGCAGCCCTTTCCCATGGCCTCCGATCAGCCTCCCGCCCCCATGGCCTCTTCGACGCAGGTCAAAGAGCCCAAAGAGGGATTCTGGGGCCGGGTCAATCCCTTTGCGCGCAAGAAGTGGGTCAACGACCGCGTGGAACCCATCAAGGGCCAGCTCAGCGAGCTGGATGAAGTGAACGCCAGGAACGGACGCGACATTCGGGACCTGGATTCGAGGTCGCAGGCGGGGATACGCCGGGCCCGGTCCAGAGCCGACGAGGCCAACCAAATGGCAATGAACGCCGGCAATGAGGCGCAAAATGCCAATGCCACGGCGCAGGGCGCAGCCGGCCACGTGGACCGGTTGAACTCGACCGTTAATGGTCTGGACCAGTACCGCCAGGCCACCGAGGTGGAAATAGCGTTTCACGGTGGCCAGCCGATTCTGCGGCCAGCGGCCCGCAAACAACTGGACGACTTTGCGGCCAATCTGACCGGGCGCAAGGGGTACATCGTGGAAGTGGAGGGATATTCCCCTCTGGCCGGCAACACTGGCATTCAAAGCTCCAGGCGTTTGACCGAAGCGGTCAATCGCTACCTCGTAACTGAACATGAGATTCCCGTCTACCGTTTGCACGCAGTCGCTCTAGGCAACTCTCCTGTTACAGGCATGGACTCGAACTCGGATGAGACCAAGCCTGTAAAGGTAAGCTGCGTGCGCATACGGTTGATGGAAAACACATTGGCGGCCCAGGAAGGCGCGTCTCCCCATGACGCGACTTCCG